>NZ_JBSFMT010000080.1:0-44649 GCF_053599695.1 Streptomyces sp. NPDC000878
CGAAGTACGGCAAGAAGGTCGAGGTCGACGACCCGTGGGGCTACGGCCGCTCCCTGGAGTGGGCCACGTCCTGCCCGCCCCCGCGCCACAACTTCGTCTCCCTCCCCCGCATCCGCAGCGAATCCCCGGCCTTCGACCTCCATCACTCCACCCCGCAGAGGGAGTTGACCCGACGGTGACCACAAGAGACGACGACTGTCGGGCAGACGTGACGACTCTCGTCAACGAGATCCAGGGGCATCTGCTCATCGCCGCCACCCGCCAGGAGGGACACGAGGCGGCTGCCCGCTTCACGGCCCGGTTCGACTGGCTGACGAGCCATCAGCAGGCGGAGTTGGAGAGGCAGTTCGAGGTGGAGCATCTCGCCCTTGCCCACGCCTCCTGGCAGCGCACCGCTGTGCGCAGCGTGGAGTTGCGGGCCGAGTACGAGGCGAAGTACCTCCGGTTGAAGGGGCGGTTGACAGCCCTTTGCCTGGCTCTCGCGGCGACGGCGGTACCGCTCGCCCTGCTCCTCCTAGCTCTGCTGCGGCGCTAGGCGCTCCGCGGGACGGACAGTTCCTTCGCCGCGGGCCGGTGGGGGCTGGTCGCGCAGTTCCCCGCGCCCCTTTGGGGCGCGGCACGCCCGCCCTACAGACGGCGGGCCCGCCATACTGACCTCGTGCGTGTAGCGATCATGACGGCAGGCTCCCGAGGTGACGTGGCCCCTTACACCGGGCTCGGGCACGGGCTGGCGCAGGCCGGGCACGAGGTCACCCTCGTCACGCACGGCTGCTTCGAGTCGCTGGTGACGGGGGCCGGGGTCGGGTTCCATGCGCTGCCCGTGGATCCCCGGGCGGAGTTGGAGTCGGTGCGTGGGCGTGGGCTCCATCACAGCGCGACCGGGGCCGGGAAGCTGCTGCGGGTGGTCGAGATGGCACGCCGGCTCGTCGGACAGATGGCCGACGATCTGCTGGCCGCCGCCCACGCGAGCGATGTGCTGCTGCTGTCCAGTTCGCTGGGCCCCCTGGGGCACACGATCGCGGAGGGGCTGCGGCTGCCGAGCATGGGCGTGTACCTCCAACCGCTCGCCACGACTGGGGAGTTCGGGCCGGCCGTCCTCGGGGGCCGTTCCTGGGGTCCGGCGGGCAACCGGCTCGCCGGGCACGGGGTGGGTCTGGCCGTCGAGCGGGTCTTCGCCTCGACCGTGCCTGCCGTACGGGCCCGGCTGGGCCTGTCCCACCACTCCCCGGGTGCCGCCCGCCGCGCCCGGGAGCGCCAGGGCTGGCCCGTGCATCACGGCTTCAGCCCGCTGGTGGTGCCCCGGCCCCGCGACTGGCGCCCGGGGCTCGACGTCTCCGGCTACTGGTGGCCGTACGACACCCGGCCCCAACTGCCGTCCCAGCTGGAGGAGTTCCTCGGTTCCGGGCCCCCGCCCGTCTACGTGGGCCTGGGCAGCGCCACCGTGCCCGATCCCGCGCGGCTGAGCACGGCCGTCGTGGCGGCGCTGCGGCAGGCCGGGATGCGTGGGGTGATCCAGCGGGGGTGGGGCGGGCTCGCAGCGGACGGCGACGACATGCTGACGATCGGCGAGGTGGCGCACTCGGCGCTGTTCCCGCGTATGGCGGCCGTGGTCCACCACTGCGGCGCGGGAACGACCGCCGCCGGTCTCCGGGCCGGGGTGCCTGCGGTGCCCGTGCCGATCCAGTTCGACGAGGGTTTCTGGGCGGCGCGCCTGGTGTCCCTGGGCGTGGCTCCCCGGCCGGTTCCGCTGCGGAGGCTGACGACCGCCGCGCTGGCCTCGGCCCTGGTACGGGCGACCACTGACCCCTCGTACGGCGAACGGGCTCGCGCCCTCTCGGCCCGGATCGGCGCGGAGGACGGCGTCGGTCCCGTACTGGAGTCGGTGGACCGGCTGGCGGGCTGAGAGCCCTGGCCATCGCATCCCGGCCGGCCCGGGGAGCCAATGGACCGGAGACCCGGAGACCCGGAGACCCGAAGGCCGGGAGTCCGGGAGTCCGGGAGTCCGGGAGTCCGAAGGCCTGGGGGGCCTGGGAGCCCGAAGGCCGAGGAGCCTGTGGGCCCGAAGGCCCCGAGCCCGAAGCCCCGAGCCTGTGGGCCCGGGGCCCGGAGACGTCCGGGAACTCGGGTCAGGGAGACCGGGAACTTCAGGAACCCCCGACGTCCCCGGTCTCTCCGGCACTGTCGGCGCCCCCGGGACCCGGTGGCACCCAGCCCGCCGGGCGCAGGATGCCCAGCAGCATCCGCACCAGCTCGTCCACCACCTCGTCCAGGGCGGCGTCCACCCAGCCGGCGCTCCAGTCGTGCAGCAGGCCGTTGACACTGCCGATGAACGCGGTCGCGGCGAGCTGGTAGTCGCGTGGCGCAGCCTCTCCCGCGGTGACGGCGGCCTCGGCCTCCCTGCAGATGAGGTTCACCCAGCGGGAGCGGCGGGCCAGTCGCTGTTCCTCCAGGCGGGCGCTGACGCCGATGATCTCGACGAAGGTCATCCGGATGCGGCGCGGGTCGGCGGTGACGTTGGCGGCGTAGGCGCGGAAGATCGCGGCGGCGCGTTCGGCGAGGGGCAGGCCCTCGGCGTCGGCCAGCGCGGTGAGCGCCGCCTCCTCGGCCCAGTCGTTGACCTGGAGGTGGAGGGCGGCCAGGACGTCCTCCAGGGTGCGGAACTCCTCGTAGAACTGGCGGGTCGACAGGCCGGCCGCCTCGCTGAGCGCGGCGACGGTCGTCGAGCGGTAGCCCGGGGTGTCACCGAACAGCTGGAGTGCGGCGTCCAGGAATCGCCGACGCCGTGCGACCTGCCGTTCCTCGGCGGTCTTGCCCGCGTATCGGCCGGTCGGCGCCCTGAGCCTGCCCGCCAATGAACCCTCCTTCGTCGGTCCGGTGGCCAAGTTTGTCGTGTACGCACTCTTGTGGAGAAGGGCACCCCCTCCTTACTTTCCAGTAAGTCCAATCTGAACGTGACCGTGTTCAGATTTCCTCGCATCCATGTCATGCACCCGCCACAGCCCCATGCCCACTCCCGGAGGGGAGAGCCCGCATGTCTGTTTCCAGATCCAGGCACCTCTGTGCCATGGCCGCCGCCCTCGTCCTGACCGTCACGGCCCCCGCGTCCGCCGCCGTAGCGGCGACCGACGCCGAGGGCGCCACCGCCGCCGCGAGCCTGCGCGAAGTGATGTTCGTCGGCAACAACTGGGAAGGCACCGCGGACGTCATCAAGCCCACCGGTGACTTCGCCAAGATCGGCCGGATCAACGTCGTACCGGACAAGGATTCACGGCTGGCCGCGATCAACGCGGACCCGATCAAGTGGATCTACTTCATGGCCATCCGCAACGGCGTGGGCGAGGGCCACGACCAGCTGGTCGACGACATGTACTCCACCCCGGACGGCAAGTCGATGGTGGTGTCCCGGCCGAGCTTCGCCGACGTCGTGTCGATCGACCTGGCCACCGGGGCGATCAACTGGCGCTTCCCCGTGTCGGGTTACCGCTCCGACCACATGGCGGTCTCCCCCGACGGAACGCGGGTCGCGGTCTCGGCCTCGATCTCCAACACCGTGCACGTGCTCAACATCAACACCGGCGCGCAGATCGGTTTGTTCACCACCGGCGACAAACCGCACGAGAACATCTTCACCAAGGACGGCAAGTACATCTGGAACATGTCCATCGGTGACGTCAACACCTCGCAGGACGCCCCGTGGCAGGACTTCACGAAGGGCGACCGGAAGATCACGGTCGTGGACGCGGCCACCTTCCAGCAGGTGAAGGTGATCGACATGCGGGCGCGGCTCGACGCGATCGGCCTCACGGACTACTCGGACGCGGTCCGTCCGGCCGCCTTCTCACCCGACGAGACGAAGCTGTACTTCCAGGTCTCGTTCTTCAACGGCTTCTTCGAGTACGACATCGCCACCGACAGGATCACCCGGACGAAGACCCTGCCCAAGAACCCGGCGACCAGCGACGACCGCACCACCTTCGTCAACGACTCACGCCACCACGGCATCTCGATGAAGCCGGACGGCACCAAGCTGTGCGTCGCGGGGACGATGGACGACTACGCGACGGTCGTCGACCGTACGACGCTCCAGGAGGGCCCGCTCGTCACCGCCTCGAAGCCCTACTGGGCCACGGTGAGCGGTGACGGCAAGTCCTGCGTGATCTCCGAGAGCGGCGCCGACCAGATCACGGCCATCGACTTCGCCACCGGGCAGAAGACGGTGTCCGTACCGGTCGGCGACCACCCGCAACGAGTCCGCCTCGCCCATGTCGAGGCGGACTGGACAGCCCCGGCGACCAACTGAGGTATCCGGTTCCGCTGAAGCGACGCGGACACCCGCGCCCCTGTTTTCAGGGGCGCGGGGCTCTGTCAATTTGCGGCTCCGCCGCGTGGGCGCGACAAGCCCCCACCGGCCCGCAGCCAACGAACCGCCGACCTGCGCAGCGCCTAGCTGAACTCCGACGCAGCCCAAGAAGCCAGCTCAGCCCGCGCGGCACTGAGCAGACTCGCCGAGGGAGCCGTCGCCCCGTTGGTCACCAGCGCGTAGTGCAGGACGCCCGAGTCCGGTGCGGTGAGCAACAGGCGGCGGCTTCCCGTGCCACCGGGGTCGGTGCCCGCCGCGATCGGGGTCGTACTGGTGTAGGCCGGCGGCCCGTACACCGTGCCGAGGTCGGAGACGACCGTGGTAGTCGCGGTCGGGAAGGACGCCGGCAGATGGAGTTCGGTCGGCGCGGAGATGCCCTTCGAGCGCCACACCAGCACGCTGTACTGCCCCGAGCCCACCAGCGTGGACACGTTCGGCAGTGAACTCGGCACCGGGTTCCAGGTGAGGGTCGTGGAGCCGTCCCGGGAGCGGTCCTCGTAGGTGAAGGCGAGCGTCGTCCCCGCCGTGGCGCCCGGATAGACGCGGTCCAGCATCCGGGCGTCCTGGCGCAGCACCGCCGTACCGGAGTCGTCGAGGCGTACGGCGGACAGGTCCTCGTCGTTCCAGGCGTCACCGGTGGTGAGCACCTTGTCGGGGTTGTCGTTCATCAGCTCGTTGTGGCGGCCGTTGTAGATGTCCCACTGCCACTGGCTGCCGGAGAGGACCGGCCCCGATCCGCTCGCGCCTGACCACCAGCTCGCGCCCTTCACCCGGGAGTCGAGGGCCTGGTACATCGCCTTGTAGACCGTCGGCGCCTTGTCGGAGACCGAACCGGCCAGCGGGTGGCCGAACTCGCTGATGATCCCCGTCGTCCCGGTGGCGGCGGCCCGGTCACGGACCGTACCGAAGTCCGTGACGTACTGGCCGTCCTCGGCCTTGCCCCACATGAAGACGCCGGAGATCGCCTTCTGGTCGTAGAAGTGGGTGTTGAACACGTAACGCGGGCCGATGGTCCCCGCGTCGAGGAGTCCGCCCTCCTGCTTCTGGAAGTCGATGTTGGCGTTCCAGAAGAGGTTCGGCTCGACGAAGGCGGGCTTGTCCTGCCAGCCCGCCGCGTCCATCCGCGCGCGGAACTTGACGAAGAACGGCCACAGGACGTCCTTCTCCCACGTCCTGCTGGTCTGCCCCGAGTCGAGGGTCCCGAAGTGCGGCTCGTTGTACGGGTCGAAGCCGACGACACCCGTGAACTGGGCGCTGGTGAGGTTCGCCTTGAGGTACGCCATCGTCTTCTGCGCGGTGAGGAGGAACGAGTCCTGGACGCCGTTGGTGTTGTGCCAGAAGTCGTACGTCGCCTCCGTCACCGCCGCGTTCGAGGTGATGTTCTGTCCCCAGAAGGGGCAGATCCCGCAGTACTCGTCCGGGTAGTCGCCGAGGTCGACGGCCCACTTGGGGGCGCCGTCGCCGGTGTACCAGCTGTCCGAGTCGAAGAGCCAGCGGGAGTACAGGTCCTGGTGGAAGTCGGGGTAGACGCGGATGCCCGCGTCCAGGAAGGCACCCATCTGGGCGGTGGCGGCGGCCAGATAGCTGCTGCTCACCGTGCCACGTACGGGCTCTGCGTACGCCCAGGAGAGCAGGAAGCGGACGCTGTTGCCGCCGCCGAGCGCTCGTAGCGCGGCCGCGGACTTCTTCGCGTCGGCCACCGAGGCGAAGGGCAGTCCGTTGTTCTCCTTGAGCTTCGTCTCGCCGGAGACGTTGTAGCCCCGGAGTACGACCTCGCGGCCCAGGGCGTCGGTGAACCGACCGTTCTGGACGGTGAGGGTGGTAGAGGTAGGGGTGTCGAACCAGAGGGTGTCGGCCCGGGCGGGCTGGGAGCCGACGGTGGTCAGGAAACCAGTGACCAGGACCAGTACGCCGAGCAGATGCACGCGCAACTTCGACATGTCCATTACAGTCCCGCGCGCATCAGTGGTCGTCAATACCAAGTGACTGTTGAGTAATCTTCAGCTTTTGACCCTGATGGGCGACGATCTAGTCACATGGGTGACAAAAGGAGCGGATCGTGCGTGACATCCTCCCGGCGCTCGGGCGCTGGTACGCGGCGGGCGAACCGTTCGGGCTCGCCACCGTCGTCTCCGTGAGCCGCAGCGCGCCCCGCGATCCCGGGGCCGCGATGGCGGTGGGGCCCGGTGACGAGGTGGTGGGGAGTGTGTCCGGGGGGTGTGTGGAGGGGGAGGTGTTCGAGCTGGCCCAGGAGGTGGTGGCGGACGGCGAGGCTCGACTCGCGACCTTCGGTTACAGCGACGAGGACGCCTTCGCGGTGGGGCTGACCTGCGGCGGTGAGATCACGGTTCTGGTGCGGCCCGTCACTCCCGCTCTCGATCCGTCCTTCGCGGCGGTCGCGGAGGCGGTGGCGGCGGGCCGGCCGGTGACCGTGGCCACCGTCACCGACGGTCCGGCAGCACTCGGCGCCACGCTCGCCGTCTGGCCCGACCGGGTGTCAGGCACGCTCGGCACGACCGGCCTCGACGTGGCCGTCACCGCTGACGCGCGCGGTGAACTCGCCCTGGGGGCAACGGGGTTGCGGCACTACGGGCCTCACGGGGAGCGGCGCGAGGACGCCGTCACCGTGTTCCTGCACTCCTTCGCGCCCCCGCCCCGCATGCTCGTCTTCGGCGCCATCGACTACGCCGCCGCTGTGGCCCGGATCGGCGCCTTCCTCGGCTACCGGGTCACCGTCTGCGACGCGCGGCCGGTCTTCGCGACCCCGAAGCGCTTCCCGGAGGGTGTCGAGGTGGTCGTCGACTGGCCGCACCGCTATCTGCGCGGCACGGACACCGACGAACGCACGGTGATCTGCGTCCTGACCCACGACCCGAAGTTCGACGTACCGCTGCTGGAGGAGGCGCTGCGCCGGCCCGCCGCGTACATCGGGGCGATGGGCAGCCGCCGCACCCACGACGACCGCCGGACCCGCCTGACGGAGGCCGGCCTCACCGGACCCGAGCTGTCCCGGCTGCGCTCCCCCATCGGGCTGGACCTCGGCGCCCGTACGCCCGAGGAGGTCGCGGTGTCCGTGGCCGCCGAGATCGTCGCGCTGCGGTGGGGAGGCAGCGGGGTGTCGCTGACGGCGACGGCGGGCGCGATTCATCCGCCGAAGGCGGGTTAGGGCCGACGGGGCGGCAGCCGGTGCAGCTCCACGTCGGTGAGCCGGCCGTCGTCCGTCACCGTCGCCGTCATGTACGTGCAGTGCGGCTGGCGGCGCCGGTCGGTCGGCGAGCCGGGGTTCAGCAGCCGCAGGCCGGTGTCCGTCGTGGTGTCCCACGGGATGTGGCTGTGGCCGAACACGAGGACGTCGAGGTCAGGGAAGCGGGCGGTGCAGCGGGCCTCGCGGCCTTGCGCCGGGCCGGTCTCGTGGACGACCCCGAAGCGGAGGCCGCCGAGGTCGGCGTAGGCCACCTCGGGGAGTCTTGCGCGCAGGTCGGGGCCGTCGTTGTTGCCGTAGACGCCGATGAGGCGGCGGGAGCGGGTCTCCAGGAGGTCGAGGGTGACTGTGTCGACCCAGTCGCCGGCGTGGATCACGACGTCTGTGTGCGGGAGTTCGGTAAGAAGTGGCGTCGGTAGTTGCTTGGCGCGTTTGGGGAGGTGGGTGTCGGAGAGGAGCAGGAGGCGCACGTTCGTGAGCGTAGGCGCTGCGCAGGGGGTGCCGCGATTTGCCGTCTTGCGGCTGCGGCGCCGTCGTGGCTTGTCGCGCAGTTCCCCGCGCCCCTTCAGGGCGCCCCTCGCGCCGCGCCCCGACAGGTGCTGCAGGGTCGCGCGAGGTTAGTATCAGGCATCCCGGACCGTGCCTTTGCGGAAACGGGGAGTAAAGCCAAAAGGGGGCTTCCAGCCGCATGCCGGTCAAGGTCAGCGTCATCGTTCCGGTGTACAACCCGGGACCGTACATCGAGGACTGCGTCGCGTCGCTGCTGCGGCAGTCGCTGCCCGCCGACGAGTACGAAGTGATCTTCGTCGACGACGGTTCCACCGACGAGACCCCGGCCAGACTGGACCAGCTCGCCGCCGAGGAACCGCGTATCCAGGTCATCCACCAGGAGAACTCGGGCTGGTCGGGAAAGCCGCGCAACGTCGGTATCGAGGCCTCGCAGGGCGAGTTCGTGATGTTCGTCGACAACGACGACTATCTCGGTGACGAAGCCCTTGAGCGGATGTACGACTACGGCGTGGCCAACGGCGCCGATGTGATCGTCGGCAAGATGGCCGGCAAGGGTCGGCCCGTGCCGGTCGAGCTGTTCCGGCACAACCATCCCAAGGCCAGTGTCGAGAACGCCCCGCTGATCGACAGCCTCACCCCGCACAAAATGCTCCGGCGGGCCTTTCTCGACCGCATCGGTCTGCGTTTCCCCGAGGGTCGGCGGCGGCTCGAAGACCATGTCTTCGTGACTGAGGCGTATCTGCGCGCGGACAACGTCTCCGTGCTCAGCGACTACGTCTGCTACTACCACGTCAAGCGCGACGACGCCTCGAACGCGGGATTCCAGCGCTTCGACCCCGTGGGGTACTTCCGGAATCTGCGCGAGGCCCTCGACGTCGTCGAGCGGTACACCGAGCCGGGTGCCGTGCGCGACCGGCTCTTCCGTCGCTGGCTGCGCAACGAGATGGTCGAGCGGATGCGCAGCAACCGTCTGCTCAAGCTGCCCGAGGACTACCGCAAGGAGATGTTCGACGAGATCCGCGGGGTCGTCGTCGAGCGCTTCGGGCCCGGTGTCGCCAACGGCATGCAGGAGGCGCAGCGAATCGTCGCCGCGCTGATCGCCGCCGACCGCCTGGACGACGTGATCGCGTTCGCCGAGTGGGAGGCCTCGCTCGCCCCTTCGGCCACTCCCCTGAATGTCGAGTGGCGGGACGGTGTCCTGCACGTCGGTTTCAGCGCCGAGTTCACGTCCCACGGCAAGCCGATGACGTTCCCCGCCGAGGACGACAGCGACGGCGCCGACCTGGACGGCACGCCCACCGACGCCGACGACGCGATCGCCCGCGTGGCGGCCTCCACGGTCGCCCGGTTCGGCAGCGCGACGGCCGACTTCCTGGTGCGTGAGCGGACCACGGCCGCCCAGTTCTTCCAGCCGGTGGAGCTGACCCGCGAGACCCTCCCGGCCGACGAGGACGATCAGGTACGGCTGGTGCTGCGCGGTACGGCCACCGTCGACCCCGGCACTGCTGCGGGCGGCGTCGCGCTCGGCGGCGGTCTGTTCGACGTGTTCGTCCGGATCAAGCTGGGCGGCTGGACCCGTGAGTGCCGTCTGGGCCCGGTCAAGCTGGACCCCCGTCCGGTGCCCCCGGCCGGTGTGGTCGCCGGTCGCGTGGTCCTGCCGTACTGGACCGCCAAGCAGGCCACGCTCTCCCTGGACGTCGATCGTGCCGTGAAGGGTGTGGGTCTCGGCCGCCTCAAGCCCGACGATGTGACCGTCACGGGTGACCGTCTGCGTGTGGCAGTGCCCCTGCACGTGCCCGGCGACACCAAGGTGCTGCTGCGCCTGACCTCGTCGGCCGCCGCCGAACCCGTGGACGTGGAGGGCACGCTGTCCGGTGCCTTCGTCGAGGCGACGCTGCCCGGCAGCGCGCTTGCCGAGGGGACCTGGAAGCCCGCGCTGTGCCTCGCCCCCGAGGCCGACGAGCCGCGCTTCCTGGCGATGTCCGTCAGCCTCGCCGCAAAATCCGGGCGCGTCCAGGTCGTACGGCCCGTCAAGCCCGCCGGGCCGAGTACCGGTCAGAAGGTGGTCCGCAAGGTGCGGCGCACCCTCGGGAAGATCGCCCGCAAGGCCGGGCTGCGGCGCGGGAACGGAGCCTGACAGCATGCGAGCACTGGACATCGAAGGCGCCTGGGTACTGGAGCCGAAGGTCTTCCCGGACGACCGGGGCAGCTTCCACGAGTGGTACCGGGGCGAGGAGTTCCGCGAGGCCACCGGCTACGACCTCTCCCTCGCCCAGGCGAACTGCTCGGTCTCGCGCCGGGGCGTCGTACGCGGGGTCCACTTCTCCGACGTACCGCCGAGCCAGGCCAAGTACGTGACGTGCGTGCGCGGCGCGGTCCTGGACGTCGTGGTGGACATCCGGGTCGGCTCGCCCACCTACGGGCAGTGGGAGGCCGTACGGCTCGACGACGACACCCGGCACGCCGTGTTCCTCGCGGAGGGGCTCGGCCACGCCTTCATGGCGCTCACCGACGACGCCACCGTGGTCTACCTGTGCTCGACCGGGTACGCGCCGGGGCGTGAGCACGGGGTGCATCCGCTCGACCCGGAGCTGGGCATCGCCTGGCCCGAGGGCATCGAGCCGGTGCTGTCGGAGAAGGACGCCGAGGCGCCCACGCTGGCGGAGGCCGAGCGGTCCGGGCTGCTGCCGTCGTACGCGGACTGCGCGGCCTACTACGCCGGGCTGCGCGACAACCGGTAACGCCGAACCAAAACTTGAGGCCCGGCAGCTGGTCAGCTGCCGGGCCTCAAGCCTTGTCCGGTCGGGCGTCAGCGGCTGGTGCTCAGCGGCTCCAGGCTGCGGCGCAGCTGCTCCAAGCCCTTGCCGCGCTTGGTGCCGCGGTTGCGGGACTTGACGAGGGGGGCCCAGAAGGCGGCCTCGACCAGGGTCTCCGGCTTGACGGCCGGCGTGCGCTCCAGGACGCTCTCGGGGACCTTCTGCGGGTCCGCGACCTCGAACTCCGCGATGATCTCGTCGTACTTGTCCGAGAGCACGGTGTTGTCGGGGTCGGCGCCGAAGACGATGAGCTGTCCGGTGGGCGCGGTGTCGACGAGGACCGTGACCAGGTCGGGGCGGTACCGGGCGAGGATCTCGATCAGCTTGTAGACGTCGCCGGTCCAGGCGTTGGTGTGCCGGTCGCGGGCGGCCTCGTCGATGCTGCGCGGCAGCATGTCGTCGAGGACGATGACGCTGGCCCAGTCCGAGTGCTTCTCGACGTTAATGAAGTCGCGCAGCGCGTACTCGAACAGGTGCATGCCGTCGATGAACGACAGGTCGAGCGTGGTGCGCTGCCAGTAGCCGAACGGGCTGCGGTTGCGGGCCAGGTTGCGCAGCGGGTGCCGGCCGCCCGTGAGGTGGGCGAGGGGGTTTTGCCGGGCGAAGAAGTCGTCGCTGGTGGCCTTGGCGAGATGGACATCGCAGCGGATCTCGGAGACCACCTTGAACGCGGGGTCGATCGCGATGCTCGGTACCCGGGACAGGGTCAGGCTTCGGCCGTCGTTGACGCCGATCTCCAGGTAGTTCCTGTTCGCGCTGACCTTGTGGAGCTCCCGGAGGAACTCATGGCGTTTCACTAGGAAATCTCCTTGCGGATGTGTGGCAGTGCTTCGTGCAGGGCGGTACGCCAGTCACGGAGGGGTCCGAGACCGGTCTGCTGCCAGCGGCCGTGGCCGAGGGCGCTGTATGCGGGCCGGGGTGCGGGCCGGGTGAAGGCCGCGCTGGTGGTGGGGCGCACCCGCTCCGGGTCGGCGTCGATGAGGCGGAACACCTCACGCGCCAGCTCGAACCAGGTGACCTCGCCGGAGTTGGTGGCGTGGAGAACACCGTTCGTCCCGGGTCCGATCAGGGGCCCGAGGTCGGCGATCCGTACGGCGACGTCCGCGCTCCAAGTGGGCTGACCGCGTTGGTCGTCGACGACATCGAGGGTGTCCCGACGCGCCTCCAGGTCGATCATCGTACGCACGAAGTTGCCGCCGTGGGCGCCGTACAGCCAAGCCGTGCGCAGGACGACGCTCGTGTCCGGGAGCGTGGCCAGGACAGCCTGTTCTCCGGCGAGCTTGGTACGGCCGTACGCCGTGCGCGGGGCCGGGGTGTGGTCCTCGGGGTACGGGGTGTCCCGGGCCTCGCCGTCGAAGACGTAGTCCGTGGAGACGTGGATCAGCCGGGCGCCGTGCTCGGCGCAGGCCTGGGCGAGCAGGCGCGGGCCGACGCCGTTGATGCGGAGCGCGGTGTCCTCGTCCGTCTCGGCGTCGTCGACGGCGGTGTAGGCGGCGCAGTTGACGACCAGGTCGGGCTCGTGCTCGGTGAAGACGCGACGGACGTCGTCGGGGTCGGTGATGTCCAGGGCGGCGCGGGCGAGGCCCACGACGTCCTCACCGCGCCTGAGGAGTTCCTCGACGGTGTCGAGGCCCAGCATGCCGGCGGCGCCGGTGACCAGCCACTTCATCCCTTGACCTGCTTCTCCGCGGTGCCGACGCGCTGCTTGAGGGGCTCCCACCAGGCGCGGTTGTCGCGGTACCAGGCGACGGTGGCGGCGAGGCCGGCGGCGAAGTCGTGGCGCGGGGTGTAGCCCAGCTCGTCGTGGAGCTTGCTCCAGTCGACGGAGTAGCGCAGGTCGTGGCCCTTGCGGTCCTCGACGTACTCCACGCTGTCCCAGTCCGCCCCGCAGGCCTCCAGGAGCAGCCCGGTGAGGTCCTTGTTGCTCAGTTCCGTGCCGCCGCCGATGTTGTAGACCTCGCCGGGCCGGCCGCCGGTACGCACCAGGTCGATGCCCTGGCAGTGGTCGTCGACGTGCAGCCAGTCGCGGACGTTGAGGCCCTCGCCGTACAGCGGGACCTTCTTGCCGTCGAGCAGGTTGGTGACGAAGAGCGGGATGACCTTCTCGGGGAACTGGTGCGGCCCGTAGTTGTTGGAGCAGCGGGTGACGCGCACGTCCAGGCCGTGGGTGCGGTGGTAGGCGAGGGCGAGCAGGTCGGAGGAGGCCTTCGACGCCGAGTAGGGCGAGTTGGGGGCCAGCGGGTGGTCCTCGGGCCAGGAGCCGGTCTCGATCGAGCCGTACACCTCGTCGGTGGAGACGTGCACGAAGGGGCCGACGCCGTAGCGCAGGGCCGCGTCCAGCAGCACCTGGGTGCCCACCACGTTGGTGCGGACGAAGTCGGCGGCGCCGTCGATCGAGCGGTCCACGTGGGACTCGGCGGCGAAGTGGACCACCTGGTCGGCCTCGGCCATCAGCTTGTCGACCAGTTCGGCGTCACAGATGTCGCCCTGGACGAACTTCAGCCGGGGGTGCCCGGTCGGCAGGTTCTCCAGGGTGCCCGCGTACGTGAGCTTGTCCAGCACCGTGATCCGGGGCGCGTCAGGAGCGTCGGACGCGAGGAGGTTGCGGACGTACATGGAGCCGATGAATCCGGCGGCGCCGGTGACGAGGAGGTTCATGAATGGATCTGCACCTTGCTGTGGTCTCCGAGGACGAGTCGGTGGGCGCTGGGAACACTGGGGGCCGGGGTCACCTCGACATGCCGGCCGATGAGCGAGGACTCGATACGGCCCACCCCGGCGATGGACGAGTCGCGCAGCACGATGGAGAACTCCAGCTCGCTGTCGGTGATCCGGCAGTTCTCCGCGAGGGAGGTGAACGGCCCGACGTAGGAGTCGCTGACGACGGTTCCGGCGCCGATGACGACGGGTCCGACGATGCGGGAGCGGGTGATGCTCGCGCCCTCCTCGATCACCACACGCCCTATGGTCTCGGACGCGTCGTCCACCTCGCCGTCGATCCGCCGCTCCAGGCCCTCCAGGACCATGCGGTTGACCTCCAGCATGTCGGTGACGTTCCCCGTGTCCTTCCAGTAGCCCTTGATGAGGGTGGATCGTACGTCGGACCGGGCGTCGATGAGGTGCTGGATGGCGTGGGTGATCTCCAACTCGCCGCGCCAGGACGGGCGGATGGCGCGTACGGCGTCGTGGATCGCCGGGGTGAAGAGGTACACGCCGACGAGCGCGAGGTCGCTCTTGGGGTGCTCGGGCTTCTCTTCCAGGCCGATGACCTGGCCGTCCGCGTCGAGTTCGGCGACGCCGAAGGAGCGCGGGTCGGGGACCTGGGTGAGCAGGATCTGGGCGTCCGGGCGCAGTCCGCGGAACTCGTCGACGAGGGCGCTGATGCCGCCGACGATGAAATTGTCGCCGAGGTACATGACGAAGTCGTCGTCACCGAGGAAGTCCCGCGCGATGAGCACGGCGTGGGCGAGGCCCAGGGGCCGTTCCTGCGGGATGTAGGTGACCTTCAGACCGAACTTCGATCCGTCGCCGACCGCTTCCTCGATCTCGGCCGCGGTGTCACCGACGATCATGCCGACCTCGGTGATGCCCGCGTCGGCGAGGGATTCCAGGCCGTAGAACAGCACGGGTTTGTTGGCCACGGGCACGAGCTGCTTCGCCGAGGTATGGGTGATCGGCCGAAGCCGCGTGCCGGCGCCGCCGGAGAGCACGAGAGCCTTCATCCGTTCACCCTAGCTTCGATTTCCCGGGACGTAATATCCGGTGCCTCTGGGTGACCGGTACGGGTGCCCGTCAGGGCTCCAGTGCGATCTCGCTCCACACCTGTTTGCCGCCGCTGACGGGGACGGTGCCCCAGGCCGCCGACATGGCCTCGACCAGGAGGATGCCCCGGCCGCCGGTGGCCTCCCAACCGAGGTTCGTCGGCCGGATCGGGGTGCGGGGCGAGTTGTCGGCGACGGCGACGCGCAGCCGGCCGTTGAAGAGGGTGAGGTCGAGACGGACCTGGCCGTCGGTGTGCACGAGGGCGTTGGTGACCAGTTCGGAGACGACGAGGAGCACGGTGTCCATGTTCTCCTGGATGTTCTCCTGGATCCCCGCCTCGCCGGTCGCGCCCCAGGTGCGCAGGGTGCGCCGGGAGAAGCGGCGGGCGTGCCGGACCGCCTCGGGCACCCGCCACACGGTCCAGCTCTCACGCAGCGGGCGCTTCTCCATGCCGTCGTAGCGCAGCAGGAGCAGGGCCACGTCGTCGTTGCGGTTGGCGCCCGCGAGCAGGGCGTCGGCGACCAGGCCGAGGTGGGCGGGATCGGCGGCGGCGAGGTCGCTCGCGAGGGCGTTGAGGCCGTCCTCGACGTCGATCTCCGCGGACTCGACGAGGCCGTCGGTGGTGAGGGCGAGCAGGGTGCCGGGCTGGAGGCGCAGCATGCTCATCGGGAAGTCGGCCCGGGGCAGCACACCGAGCGGGGGTCCTACGTCGGACTCGACGACCTCGGTGGTGCCGTCGGGGTGGCGGACGACCGGGGGGAGATGTCCGGCGCGGACGTACCAGGCGGTGCCCTCCTCCATGTCGACCTCGACATAGCAGCAGGTGGCGAAGAGGTCGGTCTCCATGTCGGCGAGGAGCCGGTTGGAGTGGGAGACGACGACGTCGGGCGGGTGGCCCTCGACGGCGTACGCGCGCAGGGCGGTGCGCATCTGACCCATGAGGGTCGCGGCGCTCGCGTTGTGGCCCTGGACGTCGCCGATGACGAGAGCGACGTGGTTGTCGGGGAGCGGGATCACGTCGTACCAGTCGCCGCCGACCTCCAGGCCCTCGGTGGTCGGCAGGTAGCGGGCCTCGGCGACGCCGCCGGGCAGTTTGGGCAGGCGACGGGGCAGCAGGGAGCGCTGGAGCATGCCGACGAGTTCGTGTTCGGCGTCGAAGGCGTGGGCGCGGGTCAGGGCCTGGCCGGCGAGGCCCGCGGCGGCGGTGAGCAGGGCGCGTTCGTCGGTGCCGAACTCGTGCGGGCTGTCCCAGCCGATCAGGCAGAGGCCGGCCATCCGGCCGCCGGCGGGCAGCGGCAGTACGGCGAGACCGCCGGGGCCGACGCCGTCGAGCGCGGGTTCCATCTCGGTGCCCGCGGGCCAGATGGCGGCGCGGCCCTCGCGCAGGGCGGCGGCCAGTGTGGGCATGGAGCGCACCGGCGACTCGGGCCACTCGGAGCGCCATTCCAGGCGCCACGACTCGGGCCAGGCCTCAGGTTCGGGCGGGTCGAGGACGGTGACGACGAGCCGGTCGTTCTCCAGCTCGGCGAGGGCGATGCGGTCGGCCCGCAGCGGCTCGCGCAGCGCGGTGACGACGGCCTGGCTGACGTCACGGACGGTCCCGGCGGTGGCCAGGGCGGCGGCGAGGCGCTGGACGCGGGCCACGTCGGTGACGCCGGAGCGCAGGGTGGAGGCGTCACCGACCGTGCCCACGAGCCGGGCGGGCCGGCCCTCCCCGCCGGTCACGAGCCGTCCGCGCAGCCTGAGCCATCTGGGCGGGCCTGCCGGCTGGAGCACCCGGAACTCCAGCTCGCGGTCGCCGATGGACATGTGGTCGGCCTCGACGACGGACATCAGGGAGGGCAGGTCCTCGGGCACGGTCAGACCGAGCAGCGTCTCGACCTTGCCGTCGAAGTCGGTCCGGTCGAGCGCGAACAGTTCGAGGAGTTCGTCGCCGACCTCGACGCGCCCGGTGTCCATGGCAAGGCTGAAGGCGTTGGCGGGAAGTTCGCCTTGATCCCCGGTGGCGATCGGGGCGGGCCAGGCGACGGCGTCGGCGAGCAGGACGAGACAGTCCCGGGCGTCGTCGTCGAAGCCGCCGGGACTCTCCGTCACGGCGAGCAGACAGCCGCCGTCACCGACGGCGGCCCCCGCGCGGACGGGCAGGGCGGCCAGGTGGACGTCGCCGGTCGGCATCCGCCGTGACTCGGCGCAGTCGGCGAGCTCGCCGGGCCCGAGCCATACCGTCTGGCCGGTGCGATGAGCCTCGGCGGCGGGCGATCCACCGGCCACCGCGTAGCTGTCCCGCAGGCCGTACAGCGTGCGGGGCACACCGGCGGACTCAACAAGACACAGCAGATCACCACCATCACCAGGGGTGTACACGGCGGCGGTGACCACATCCGCGAAGACGAGCGCCTGTTCGAGGACGCGGCGCAGGTACTCGCGGGGGTCGAGGTCGGCGGGGAGGGTCTTGAGGGCAAGTTCGGCACGCAGCGTTCTCGTTCCGCGTCTCGCGTCCTCACTGACCACGTCGTCATTACAGCGCGTATGGGGCTCCGGCGCAGCCCCTGCGGCGTTCCGACGCGCCACGGGTCCCTCCGGTCCGCGCCCACGCCCGCCCGTACGCGTCCCGCACGGCGGCCTCGCGGCAGCCGTGAGTACCGATGCCCTGTTCGAAACGGCGCGTGGTGCGGCCCTGGTTTTCTCGCCCCCGCCGCCCCTACCCGACCCATCCTCGGGGCCTGCCGCCCCCGAACCCCCGCTGCCGGCCCTGAACGGGCCTTGTCCTCAAACGCCGGACAGGCTGGAGGGTGCCTGACGTCGGCGTCCGAGGACAAGCGCGCTCAGCCCACCCTTTTCCCCCGCCGCTTACGCAGTACGGGCGGTATCTCTTCAGCACCGGCCAGGGCTGGTTTTTCAGCCTGTCCGGCGTTTGAGGACAAGCGCGTCCAGCGCGAGCTCTTCCCCACCCACCCCGCCGCACTTCACCACCGGCCCGCACCCCCCACTCAGCCCGTCCGGCGATTGAGGACGAGCGCGTTCAGCGCGACAAAGGGGGGTCTGGGGGCGCAGCCCCCAGGGATGGGAACGGGTAAGGGCGGCGGGGGCGAAACAAACCCGGCTCGCCCTGACGCCGCTCGGAGCCGGAAGGCGCACGGGGCGGCAGGCCCGGCAGGGCGTTCGCCGTGCGCGGTGGGGCGAGTGGAGGGAGCCTTGAGCCGAGAGGGCCCGGTCCCTTGAGGAGGTGGTCCGGGTGGGCGATGCGCAGGCCTCCGGGCCCGGGCGGCCGGGCAGCGGCAGCGGTTCGGCGGCGTTCGGCAGGCCCCTGCTGTCGTTGGCACTGGCCGGGATGATGGACGACGTCCAGGCCCACGCCGGCGGCCTGTATCTGCTGGCGCCCGGTGAGTCCGTACTGGAGATGGCCGTCATGGCGGGGCTGCCCCGGGCGTTCGCGGCGCCCTGGGAGCGGGTCGGCCTTGGCTCGCCGGTGCCCGTGGCCCAGGCGGCGCGCGAGCGGCGGTTCGTGTGGGTGGGCGGCGAGGAGGACATGGCCCGCCGGTATCCACGGGTCGCCGTCGTGCTCCCGTACCCCTTCGCCCTGGCCGCCCTGCCGGTGGCGACCGCCTCGACGGTGTACGGGGCGGTCTTCGTGACCTGGCCCGGTTCGCATCCGCCGGAGCTGTCGGACCGGGAGCGGGAGCAGCTGACCGCGGCCTGTGACCGGCTGGCGCTGCGGCTGGAACGTGCCGCCGCCGAGCACCGTACGCTGCGGCCCGAGGCGGATCTGCTGGCCGCCTGGGCCGGGACGCCGGTGGCCGACACCCTCGGTACGGTCGAGGCGGCGCGGATGGTGTCGCGGCTGCCGTACGGGCTGTGCTCGCTCGATCTGCACGGCCGGGTCGGCTTCGTCAACGCCGCGGCCACGGAGTTGCTGGGGATCCCCGCGAGCCGGCTGCTCGGCAGCCGGCTGTGGGGGTCCGTGCCGTGGCTGAACGATCCGGTGTACGAGGACCGCTATCGCGCCGCGCTGTTCAGCCTGCACGTCACCTCGTTCGTGGCGCTGCGCCCGCCCGGCGACTGGCTGTCGTTCCGGCTGTATCCGAGCACGACCGGGCTGACCGTCCGGATCACCAGGGCGCGGGCGGTGGCCGAGCTGGACCGGGCGGAGCGTCGGCCGGGCGGCCCGTCCAGCCTGGTCACGATCTCGCAGGTGCTGTCCCTGGCGGGGGCGCTCACCGAGGCGGCGGGCGTCCAGGACGTCGTCCAGCTGGTCGCGGACGAGATCATGCCGGCGGTGGACTGCCAGACCCTGGTGCTGCTGGGCTCGCGGGGCGGACGTATGCACGTGGTCGGGCACCGGGGATTCGAGGACCCGCTTCTCGTGGAGCGGTTCGACGGGCTGCCACTGACCGAGCAGACCCCGGGCACCCAGGTCCTCACCACCGGTGTGCCCGCCTTCTTCGAGTCGCGGGGGCAGCTGGACCGGCTGTATCCGGCGGTGCGGGAGGTGCCCGGGACGATGGCGGCCTGGGCGTATCTCCCACTGATCGCGTCCGGGCGCCCGGTGGGCACGTGTGTGCTGGGGTACGCCGAACGGCACCCGTTCCCCGCCGACGAGCGTGCCGTCCTGACCAGTCTCGGCGGCCTGATCGCTCAGGCTCTGGAGCGGGCTCTGCTGTACGACGCCAAGAATCGGGTCGCGCACGGCCTCCAGGCCGCCCTGCTGCCCAGTTCCCTGCCGTCGCTGCCCGGCATCGAGGCCGCGGCGCGCTATCTGCCCGCCACCCAGGGCATGGACATCGGCGGCGACTTCTACGACCTGGTGGCCTCGCACGGACGGGCCTCGGCGGTGATCGGGGACGTCCAGGGGCACAACGTGACGGCGGCCGGCCTGATGGGTCAGCTCCGTACGGCCGTACGGGCGTACACGACCGTCGGTCAGGCGCCGGAGGAGGTCATGAGCAGCACCAACCGGCTGCTGATCGATCTCGGCACCGAGCTGTTCGCGAGCTGTCTGTATCTGCGGCTCGACCCGGGATCCGGCCGGGCAGTGATGGCCCGTGCGGGGCATCCGCAGCCGCTGCTGAGACGCCCGGACGGCGAGGTGCGGGTGCTCGATCTGGCCGGGGGTCCGCTGCTGGGGATCGACGCCTCGGCCTCGTACCCGACGACCGGGGTCGAGCTGGAGCCCGGCAGTGTCCTCGCCCTGTACACCGACGGGCTGATCGAGTCCCCGGGCGTCGACATCGACGAGGCCCTGGCCGCCCTCGGGCGACGGCTCGCGGAGATCGGGGACCGGCCACTGGACGAACTGGCCGACGGACTCGTCGAGTTCGGCGCGGAGACGACGAAACGGGCGGACGACATCGCGCTGCTTCTGCTGAAGGCGCGGACGGCGGACTGACAGCCGTCCGGTCCAACAACACAGAACGGTCCGGCCCTCCCGCCGGAGGGCCGGACCGTTTCACTGACGGCCGGGACTACTGGTGTGGCCGGTCAGTGGTCCTCGGTCTCCAGACCGGTGCCGTCGTCGACGCCCTCGGTGGCCTGGTCGTCCACGCCGCCGAGTTCGTCACCGCCGACCTCTTCACCGAGTCCGGCCTCTTCGCCCGCACCGGCTTCCTCACCGGCACCGGCCTCTTCACCAACGCCGGCTTCCTCGCCCGCACCGGCCTCTTCGCCCGCGCCGGCTTCCTCACCGGCACCGGCTTCCTCGCCCGCGCCCGCCTCTTCACCGGCACCCGCGTCGGCCGCGCCGAGGGTGGCGCCGACGGCCTCCAGGGCCGTGGTGACCGGCTGGAAGAAGGTCTCGCCGCCGACCGTGCAGTCGCCGCTGCCGCCGGAGGTCAGGCCGATCGCGCCGCCGTCCTGGGTGAACAGCGAGCCGCCGCTGTCGCCGGGCTCCGCGCAGACGTTGGTCTGGATGAGGCCGGTGACCGTGCCCTCGGGGTAGTTCACGGTGGCGTCGAGGCCGGTGACCTCGCCGTCGTTGAGGCCCGTCGTGGAGCCCATCCGGAAGACCTGCTGGCCGACCTCGGCCTCGGCGGCCTGGAGGATGTCGACGATCTGGCCGTCTCCGACGTCGACGGTGCTGTCGGCCACGGTCGCCGGGTCGTCGTACTTCACAAGTGCGAAGTCACCGTCGCCCGGGAAGGTGGCGGCCTCGACCGTGCCGATCGGCGCGCCACCCTCTTCCTCCGACCACTCGGCCGCGGCGACACCGCAGTGACCGGCGGTCAGGAAGCCGGGCGTGCCGTCTCCGGTCACCACGTTGAAGCCGAGGGAGCAGCGGGCGCCGCCGCCGAAGATGGCGTCGCCACCCTCCACGAGCGGCTTGAAGGTGCCCGCGCTCTTCTTGATGGTCGCCATGCCCGCGCCGAGGCTCTGGACGGTCGACTCGATGGTGTCCCAGTTGGTGCCGGTGACCGTGCTGTCGGCGGTGACCTGGATCTTGTTGGTGCGGGGGTCGACGGACCAGGCGGTGCCCGGGATGGTCGCCTCGGCCTTGAGCGTCTGCGCGCCGGCCTTCAGCTCGGCGATGCTGTTCTCGACCTCGCGAACTGCGGCGCCGGCCTTCTGGGCCTGGATGATGACGTTGTTGTTGTCACCCTCGACCTCGACGACGTTGATGATGAGCTGCTGCTTGTCGGCGTCGTAATAGGAGCCCGCGAAGGCGTCCCCGAGCAGTTCCTCCAGCTGCGAGGCGAGATCCGAGGCCGCCGTCGCCTTCAGGGTCTTCGGAGCCGCGCCGTCCGCAGCGTCGGTCTGGGATGCCATGGCATTGGGCAGCAGCAGTGCCGCCGCGCCGATCGCCGCGACACTGCCCACCGCTATCGCGGCCTTACGCTTCGGAACTCGCTTGTGACTCAACTTCTTGACCTCCTGCGGGGCGGGGTCTTAGCCGCCGATCGTTCTCGGCGACCGACTGGGGCGCCTGGATGGCTGTAGGTACGGACGGTTCACGTGGGGCGTTCAAACGCGTTTGCCAACTCCCTTTGCGAAACAGCGAATCGGCCATTGCCAGGGCCTGACCAAGAGCCGCCGGGAACAACCACCCATATCCCGATGACGCCCGCCGAAGCAGACAAGATCCATTCCACCGGCTTCACGCCCTGAGCACGCGATCCCGGCCTGTCGGCAGAGGAGTTGGGCGAGCACCGCACAACTCGACGAACCCGCTGGTCGGAGCGGTCGGCCGAGGATGGCGGCGCGCTGCCGGGGCGGGCACCGCCGGCCGCCGCGGACGCCTCGCCGGTGATCGCGGTGCCGACAGCGCACAAGGCTTTCGTCCCCTTGCCCACGCCCCGCCGGTCCCCCACATATCCGTGCGCGGTGACCGGATCCGATGTCCTGATCGAGCCGGTCCCCTCAGCCGCCGACCCTCGCCCGCACCACCCTCCTGGATCTTCCCGACGCACAGGAAAGACACAGCGGAACACTTTCCGTAATCGCCTCATGGCTTTGTGTCGGTCAAACCGAGACGAATCCAGGCTTCAGTGAATCTGCACATCGAATACTCAGTCAGGTCACCGCATACGCCTGTTCCGCACATCCGCCCGTTACACGCCACGCCTTTGATGGCGGACTGTCCGATTCAGTCGCGCACCCGTGACCAACGTGCGTGCCCGGCCGCAAGGGCCGGGGTGCGCCGAAGCCGTGCGGCATGTGAAGAAGTCGCCCCCAAGGCGTGCGCACGCCCTCACGGTTTGGGCCTCGTGGGGCTCAAGTGCCCTGGTGAGGGGGTTGGTTGATTGGAAGACGGCTGTGCGGGCGTGCTTTGATCCATCGCATCGCAGGGGCCGCACAGGTTCCGGAAACGAGTCTGATCGGCCCTGCGGTCGCGGCCGTCATCTGTCCCCAGAGGGGGCCGCTCTCCCCCTTGAAATACCCATACGAAGGGAAGTTCCATCATGAACTCCACCCCCCAGGTTGAGACCGCCGAGCTGTCGGACGCCGCTCTCGACGCCGTCTCCGGCGGTCTGTCCCTGAACGCCGTCGGCACCGTCACGGGCCTGGTGGACAGCGTTGCCCCGGCCGCGCTCCCCCTGGTCGGCTCGGTCGTCGGCACGGTCGAGGGCCTCACCGGCCTGAACACCGGTGCGGTCACCGACCTGGTCGCCGGTCTCTGATCGACGCCTTGTGCCGCTGAGTCCCGGAACCGTTTCGCGGTTCCGGGACTCTCGGTTGCCATCAACGACCGGCCCGGCGACTGTGCCGGACGCCGGTCCTCTGTCGTCCCCCGCACGTCCTCTCTACTTCTCGACGCAGGTGAGGAAAGCCCGTGCAGTTCCGCCAACAGGCCCTCGCCAAGCTCCAGTCACCCGAAGAGCTGGACCTTCCGGTGCGTTTCGCGCGCCCCCAGGGCTGGCTGGTCCTCTCCGTCACGGTCGTCGTCATGGCCGCCGCGTCCGTGTGGGCGGTCACGGGATCCGTCTCGTCCACGGTGAGCGCGCCCGCCATCCTCACGCACGGGGAGGGCAGTTACGTCCTGCAGAGCCCCGTCTCCGGCCAGATCACCGCGGTCCTCGCCGAGGAGGGCGCCCAGCTGCCCGCCAACTCGCCTGTGCTGAAGGTCCGTACGGCCTCCGGCGAGTCGGTCGTCCGCTCGGTCGCCGCGGGCCGGCTCACCGCGCTCGCCGCCACGATCGGCCAGATCATCGGGACGGGCACGAACATCGCGGCCGTGGAGAAGGTCGCCCGCGCGAGCGACCCGCTGTACGCGACGGTGTACGTCCCGGCCGAGAGCGCCGCCACGATTCCCGCGAACGCGGCCGTCGACCTGACCGTCCAGACGGCACCCACCCAGCAGTACGGGGTACTGCGCGGGCATGTGAAGTCGGTGGACCGGGCTCCCCAGACGCAGCAGCAGATCGGCGCGTTCCTCGGGGACAGCCAGCTGGGCGAGCAGTTCACCAAGAAGGGGCGGCCGGTCGCCGTCCTGGTGAAGCTGGACAAGTCGGCGTCCACCAAGAGTGGTTACAAGTGGTCCTCGGCCGACGGGCCGCCGTTCAAGCTCACCTCCATGACCCTGGCCTCGGGCTCGATCCGGCTGGCCGACCAGCGTCCCGTCGATTGGCTGCTGCCGTGAGTGCCGCACAGAACTCCCGGGCCAAGCGCCGCTCGGCCCCGCCCCGGCGCACGGTCCCCAAGGGCAGCGGCAGGTCCGTGCGTACGCCGACCGTCCTCCAGATGGAGGCCGTGGAGTGCGGCGCGGCCTCGCTCGCCATGGTCCTCGGCCACTTCGGGCGGCACATCCCCCTCGAAGAGCTGCGCATCGCCTGCGGTGTCTCCCGGGACGGCTCACGCGCGAGCAACCTCCTGAAGGCGGCCCGGAGTTACGGTCTGACGGCCAAGGGCATACAGATGGACACGGCCGCGCTCGCCGAGGTGAACGCGCCCGCGATCCTGTTCTGGGAGTTCAACCACTACGTCGTCTTCGACGGCATGGGGCGCCGCTTCGGCCGGCGCGGGGTGCACATCAACGACCCCGGCAAGGGCCGCCGGTTCGTGCCGATGGAGGACTTCGACTCCAGTTTCACCGGTGTCGTCCTCGTCATGGAGCCGGGTCCCGACTTCGAGCGCGGCGGGCGCAAGCCGGGCGTCCTGGGTGCCATGCCGGCCCGGCTGCGCGGCACTTCGGGCACGATGCCCGCCGCGATCCTGGCGAGTCTGCTGCTGGTGGCGGTGGGCGCGGCGATGCCCGCGCTCAGCCGCACCTACATCGACACGTTCCTCATCGGCGGCCAGACCTCGATGCTGAACGTGCTGTTCGCGTCGATGGGCGCGTGCGTGGCGCTGAGCCTCGTACTGACCTGGCTGCAGCAGGCGAACCTGCTGCACGGCCGCATCATCTCCTCGACGCTGAGCAGCGCCCGCTTCCTGCGCCATCTCCTCCGCCTCCCGGTCACCTTCTTCTCCCAGCGCAGCCCGGCCGACCTGGTCCAGCGCCTCCAGTCGAACGACTCGGTGTCCGAGACGCTGGCCCGCGACCTCTCGGCGGCGGGCGTCGACGCGATCGTCGTCGTGCTGTACGCGGTGCTCCTCTATACGTACGACCCGCAGTTGACGGCCGTCGGCATCGGGGTCGCGCTGCTCAACATCGTGGCGATGCGGGTGGTGATCCGGCTGCGGGCGACCCGTACCGCCAAACTGCGCGCGGACAACGCCCGGTTGACCAACACCGCTTACTCCGGGCTCCAGTTGATCGAGACGATGAAGGCGACCGGCGGCGAGGAGGGCTACTTCCGCAAGTGGGCCGGGCAGCACGCGACCACCCTGGAGGAGCAGCAGCGGCTCGGGGTGCCGAGCGCCTGGCTGGGTGTCGTCGCGCCGACGCTCGCGACGCTGAACAGCGCGCTGATCCTGTGGATCGGCGGGATGCGGGCCGTCGAGGGGCACTTGTCCGTGGGTCTGCTGGTGGCGTTCCAGGCCCTGGTCGTGCGGTTCACGGCGCCCCTGACCCGGCTGAACGGCGTGGCGGGCCGTATCCAGGACTTCGCGGCGGACGTGGCCCGGCTCAAGGACGTCGAGAACTTCCAGGCGGATCCGCTGTACAACCGGCCGGGCGGCGGCGACTCGACGCGCCGACTGCACGGCCATGTGGAGTTGCAGAACATCACCTTCGGCTACAGCCCCCTCGACAAGCCCCTCCTCTCCGGCTTCGACCTGACCGTCGGTCCAGGTCAGCAGGTGGCGCTGGTCGGCGGCTCGGGCAGCGGCAAGTCGACGGTCTCCAGGCTGATTTCGGGCCTGTACGCCCCCTGGGAGGGCGTCATCCGTATCGACGGACAGCGCCTGGACGACATTCCGCGCGGCGCGCTCGCGGCCTCCGTCTCCTTCGTCGACCAGGACGTGTTCCTGTTCGAGGGCAGCGTCCGCGACAACGTGGCGCTGTGGGACCCGTCGATCCCGGACGAGTCGGTGGTGGCGGCCCTCGAGGACGCGGCGCTGTACGACGTGGTGACACGCAGGCCGGGCGGTATCCACAGCCGGGTCGAGCAGGACGGGCGGAACTTCTCCGGCGGACAGCGTCAACGCCTGGAGATCGCACGGGCGTTGGTGCGCAACCCCAGCATTCTCGTCCTCGACGAGGTGACCAGCGCGCTGGACGCGGAGACCGAGCAGACCGTCATCGACAACCTGCGCAAGCGTGGCTGCGCCTGTGTGGTGATCGCCCACCGGCTTTCCACGGTGCGCGACAGCGACGAGATCGTCGTGCTCCAGCACGGCACGATCGTGGAACGCGGGCGGCACGACGCCCTGGTGGCGGCCGGCGGGGCGTACGCCGAGCTGGTCAGGGAGCGATGAGATGAGAGCCGTTCACGAGGAAGATGTCGTCCTCACCGCGCTCGGGCAGATGGGGACGCGTTACGACCTGTCCGGGCAGACCCGGCTCGACCTCGAAGGCCCGCAGGTGCTGTGGCTGGTCGCGTCCGGCGCGCTCGACCTGTACGCGGTGGACGCTGTCGAGCAGGGCCAGTGGCACCACATCGGCCGTCTGGAGGCGGGCGCGCTGCTGCTCGGCCCGGTCACCGGACCGGAGCACACACTGGTCGCCCGCCCCGTGCGCGACTGCGTGGTGCACCGCATCGGCCTGCGCGAGCTGTACCAGTCGCCGGACACCCAGACCTGGTCGTACGACGAGTACGGCAACGCCCAGTACGTGCCCCCGGCGACGAGCCCGCTGGAGTACGCCCTCGCCCTGGGCGTCGGACGCGGCATGTCGATCCTCTTCCAGGCACCGATGGCCTCGGAACGGGCCGCCGCGCCGACCGACGACGACGTGTTCTGGATGCAGGTCCCGCCGGGCAGCGTGCAGTACGGATCGCTGTACGGCGCCGAGGCCGCCGCCGATCTGCTGATGGACCCCGGGGTCTGGCAGGGCATGGTCGACCAGCAGCACCGGCTGCTCACCACCCTCGACCGGTGGATCGAGCAGCTGGAGCGCCGCCACGAGACCCGTACGGCGGCCGGGATCAAGGCGGGCGAGGCCGTCCGCGCCCAGGCCGACCGGACGCTGCTGGCGTCGATCGGCAAGCAGTCGGCGAAGCGCACGACCGCCGCCGACACCGACGCGACGTACGCGGCCTGCAAACTGGTCGCCGGGGCGGCCGGGATCACGCTCGCCGAGCCCGCGCAGAGCGGCACCGAGAGCGACCGGCTCGACCCGGTCGAACGGATCGCGCTCGCCTCCCGCGTCCGTACCCGGGCCGTCCGGCTCGACGGCCGCTGGTGGCACGACAACGTCGGCCCGCTGGTCGGTCACCGGAGTCTGTCGGGCTCACCGGTCGCACTGCTGTGGCGACGCGGCGGCTATGTGGCCGTGCAACCGTCGTCCGGACGCGAGACGCCGGTGGAGAAGGCGAACGCGGCGGAGTTCGAGGAGCGGGCGGTGATGTTCTACCGGCCGCTGCCCGAACGCGGGATGAGTCCGCTGCGGCTGCTGCGGTTCAGCATGGGCGGCAGCCGCAGCGATGTGGTGAACCTGCTGCTGAGCAGCCTGGTGACGATCGCGATCGGCGCGCTCGTACCGGTCGCCACCGGCAAAGTGCTCGGCGAGTTCGTACCGAAGGCGCAGACCACGCTGATCGTGCAGTTCTGTCTGGCCGTGATGATCAGCAGTGTGGTGGCAGCGGCCTTCATGCTGCTGCAGAACCTCACCCTGCTCCGGATGGAGGGCCGGATCGAGGCGACTCTCCAACCGGCCGTCTGGGACCGGCTGTTGCGGCTGCCGACGAAGTTCTTCACCGAGCGCTCGACCGGTGAGCTGGCGAGTGCGGCGATGGGCATCAGCGCGATTCGCAAGCTGCTGGCGGGAGTTGCCCCGGTCGTCACCCAGTCGGTCACGGTCGCGGCGATGAACCTGGGCCTGCTCCTCTGGTACAGCGTCCCGATGGCGCTGGCAGCGGTCGGCATGCTCGTGGTGATCGCCGCCGTGTTCCTCGGACTGGGTCTGTGGCAGGTGCGCTGGCAACGACGTCTGATCGTCCTGTCCAACAAGCTGAACAACCAGGCCTTCCAGACCCTGCGCGGCCTGCCCAAGCTGCGCGTCGCGGCGGCCGAGAACTACGCGTACGCGGCCTGGGCGGGCGAGTTCGCGCGCAGCCGCGAGCTGCAGCAGAAGGTCGGCCGCATCAAGAACCTCACGACGGTGTTGGGGGCCGTCTACCTGCCGATCTGCACGCTGCTGATGTTCATGCTGCTGGCGGGTCCGGCACGCGGTGAGATGTCGGCGGCGGCCTTCCTCACCTTCAACACCTCGGTGACGATGCTCCTGACCTCGGTCACCCAGCTGACCGGCGCCTTCGTCTCCGGCGTGGCCGCGCTCCCGCTGTACGAGGAGATCAAGCCGGTGCTTGAGGCGACCCCGGAGGTACGCGTCGCGAGCACCCGGCCGGGCGTGCTGACCGGCGCGATCGAGGCCCGCCGCCTCGCCTTCCGCTACGCCGACGACGGCCCGCTCGTCCTGGACGACGTGTCCTTCCAGGTCAAGGCGGGCGAGTTCGTCGCGATCGTCGGCCCCAGCGGCTGCGGCAAGTCGACCCTGCTGCGCCTGCTGATCGGCTTCGACAAACCCGTCTCGGGCAGTGTCCTGTACGACGGCCAGGACCTGGGCGCGCTCGACCAGTCCGCCGTACGACGCCAGTGCGGTGTCGTTCTCCAGCACGCCCAGCCGATGACGGGTTCGATCCTGGACGTCATCTGCGGTACGGAGCCCTACACGCCGGAGGAGGCGATGGCCGCCGCCGAGATGGCGGGCCTCGCCGAGGACATCAAGCGGATGCCGATGGGGCTGCACACCATCGTCCAGGGCAGCGGCGCGATCTCGGGCGGCCAGCGACAGCGGCTGATGATCGCGCAGGCGCTGATCCGCAGGCCGCGCATCCTCTTCTTCGACGAGGCGACCAGCGCCCTGGACAACGAGACCCAGCGCATCGTCATCGAGAGCACCCGCGCCCTCAACGCCACCCGGATCGTGATCGCCCACCGTCTGTCGACGGTGCTGGACGCGGACCGGGTGATCGTGATGGAGGACGGCAAGGTCGCCCAACAGGGCCCGCCGGCACAGTTGCTGGCGGACACGGGCGGCCGACTGCACGAGCTGGTGCGACGGCAGCTGGCGTAGCAGACCGTCAGGGTGCCTCTGGCGCGCCCCGCCACAGCTCCGGAACCCGGCCGTCGGCACCGTACATCTGCGTCGCCAGGACCCGTACGGCCGCCGCGAAGCGGGCCGGGTGGCGCAGGAACTCCATGTGGATGCCGGGGAACTCCACCCACGGGACGCCGATCCGGCGGGCGATCTCGACCGACGGGCGGGCGTAGTACGTACCCCGGTCGTCCGCGCCTGCGCCCAGGACGATGGGGAACGGGGCCGCCCGCAGCGCCTCCTCGTCGGGGTGGAAGGCGGCGAAGGCGGGCCATTCGCGGCCGAAGAGGTGGTCGGCGTTGCCCAGGAAGCGTTTCCACAGGTCGGCGGGCCAGCGGTAGGAGCCCTCGCCGCGTGTCGTCTCGGCGAAGCGGCGGCCCGCCGCCGGGGCGCCGCCCGTCGCGTACCGGTCGGCCAGGTCGGCGAAG
Source organism: Streptomyces sp. NPDC000878 (assembly GCF_053599695.1). Taxonomy (NCBI): domain Bacteria; kingdom Bacillati; phylum Actinomycetota; class Actinomycetes; order Kitasatosporales; family Streptomycetaceae; genus Streptomyces; species Streptomyces sp. NPDC000878. The sequence goes on from NZ_JBSFMT010000080.1 coordinate 29,207, forward strand.
AAGCCGCGCCCGGGGGCGCCGTCGGGGAGGACGTTCACGGCGGGCGGTTCATGAGCGATCAGGCCCAGCATGCACTCCGGGTGGAGTGCGGCCAGCGTCAGGCCGATGATCGCGCCGCCGCTGTTGCCGAAGACCAGGGCCCGGCCGGACGCGAGTTCACCGACGAGCGCGCGGGCGTCGGCGGCCTGCCGGGCCAGGTCCATCGGGCCGTCACCGCCACCCGTGCTGCGGGAGTTGCCGCGCCGGTCGTAGGTGATCACCGTGAAGGCGTCGGCGAGGCCCTCGGCGATCCCGGAGTAGTAGCCGGCGTCTCCCCCGGCACCGCTGATCATCAGCAGAGCCGGACCGGCCCCGCGCACCTCGTAGTACAGCTCGGCCCCGTCGACCGCCAGCCTGCCGCTGCGCACGTCCGCACATCCTCCCTATCGATACTTTGCCGTTTCGATACTTTGCCGTTTCGATGAAAGTGGTCTAGGCTCGAAGCGTCGGGAGTACGAAACCGTTTCGTTTACGTATTCGTAACCCCCGGTCTCCCTTACTCCTCTGCTCACTGTTACTCCTCTGCTCACTGTTCCCTCCCGTCTCCCCTCTTCACGAGCGACCTTCCCTGGAGTGTGCTCAGATGTCCCAGTCCCTCACCGAAGGCGCCCCGAAGGGCGCCGCGAACAACACGGAGAAGGGGTCCGCCGCGCCGAACGCGCAGCGGTGGTGGATCCTCGCGATCATCGGTATCGCGCAGCTGATGGTCGTCCTCGACGCCACCATCGTGAACATCGCGCTCCCCTCCGCCCAGGCCGACCTCGGCTTCTCCGACGGCAACCGGCAGTGGATCGTCACGGCGTACGCGCTGGCCTTCGCCTCCCTGCTGCTGCTCGGCGGCCGGATCGCCGACCTCTTCGGCCGCAAGCCCGCCTTCCTCATCGGTGTCGCCGGATTCGCCGGGGCCTCCGTCCTCGGCGGCGCCGCGAACGGCTTCGAGATGCTGGTCATCGCCCGCGCTCTCCAGGGTGTCTTCGGCGCACTGCTCGCGCCCGCCGCCCTCTCCCTCCTCAACACGACCTTCACCGACGCCCGCGAGAAGGCCCGCGCGTTCAGCGTGTACGGCGCGATCGCGGGAGCCGGCGGCGCGGTGGGCCTGCTGCTCGGCGGTCTGCTGACCGACGCGCTCGACTGGCGCTGGACGCTGTACGTCAACCTGGTCTTCGCCGTCGTCGCGTTCGTGGGCGGCTGGATGCTGCTCGGCAACCACCGGGACGCCGCCAACTCGAAGATCGACTACCCGGGCACCCTGCTGGTCTCCGCCGGTCTCTTCTCGGTGGTCTACGGCTTCTCCAACGCCGAGACGCACGACTGGAGTTCACCGCAGACCTGGGGCTTCCTGGTCGCCGGCGCACTGCTCCTGGTGGCGTTCACCCAGTGGCAGACCCGCGCCAAGCACCCGCTGCTGCCGATGCGTGTCCTGCTCGACCGCGACCGGGGGGCGTCGTTCCTCACGGTGCTCATCTCCGGCGCGGGCATGTTCGGCGTCTTCCTCTTCCTCACCTACTACCTGCAGCTGAACCTCGGCTTCAGCCCCACCAAGACCGGCCTGGCCTTCATGCCGATGATGGCGGCCCTGATGGTCGCGGCCCAGGTGTCCACCACCAAGCTCGTGCCCCGCTTCGGCCCCAAGATGATCATCCCGGCGGGCTTCGCCCTCGGCGCGGTCGGCATGGCCTGGCTGACCGGTATCGGCGTCGGCTCGGACTTCAGCACCGCCGTCCTCCCGCAGCTGCTGGTGATCGGCGTGGGCATGGGCGTCATCATGCCGCCCGCGATGCAGCTGGCCACCAGCGGAATCGGCGCCGAGGACGCGGGAGTGGCCTCCGCGACGGTCAACACCATGCAGCAGGTGGGCGGTTCGATCGGTACGGCGCTGCTGAGCACGCTCGCCGCGAGCGCCGCGACCAACTATCTGTCCGGCCGCAACGCGAGCGACAAGCTGGTCCAGGCCCAGTCGACGATCGAGAGCTACACCACCGCCTTCTGGTGGTCGGCCGGCTTCTTCGCCGCGGGCGCGCTGATCACCTTCCTCCTGTACCGCCCCGGCGTGCCGACCCAGGACGAGAGCGCCGCCCCGGTCGTCCACATGTGACCCACGCGGGTCGTCCGGACCGAGGGGCCGCCGTCTTCAGGGAGACGGCGGCCCCTCTCTGCTGTCGTGACGTCCGCCGTGCTGCCAAGGTGGAGGCATGCGCAGATCGGCGGCGGCCCTGGGCAGTTCACTCTTCCTGGCACTCGCCCCCGGCACCGTGGCGGTCCTCCTGCCGTGGTGGCTGACGGGCTGGCGGGCGGGCGACTGGTGGCTGCCGGTACGCCTGTCCGGCCTGATCCCCCTCGCAGCGGGCACGACCGTCCTCCTCTCGGCCTTCGTCCGCTTCGTCGCCGAGGGCCTCGGCACCCCGGCCCCGGTCGCGCCCACCGAACACCTGGTCGTGGGCGGCCTCTACCGCTACGTACGCAACCCGATGTACGTGGCGGTCGTCGCCGTAGTCGCGGGCCAGGCACTCCTGCTCGCCCGACCGGTCCTGTTCACGTACGGCGCCTGCGCCGGGCTGCTGATGTGGGCGTTCGCGCGCTGGTACGAGGAGCCGACGCTGGCCGACCGGTTCGGCGCCGAGTACGAGCGTTACCGGCGGTCGGTACCGGGCTGGTGGCCACGACCGCGCCCCCGGCAGGGCGAGTGAGTGCACACCACACAGAAACGTCAACCAATACGCCCGTAATTCACCTTGTCGAGTGAACAAGATCTTGCGAGCGGCGCATCAGGGATGGTTACGACTCCGCCGGGGTAGCTACCGAGATCGAATGCGCCCCCTGCCGAGGCGGAGCAGCCATGACGCCGGAAGCCGACGACCGTATCCCCGGGCCGTCCGAGCGCACGGCCGCGGACTCGTCCGGAGCCGTGCCGCCGACGGTCGGCCAGTATGCCCGTACGTACACGAGCGGGCCGTTCACCGTGGTCGAGGTCACCGGCGAGATCGACCTGGCGACCGCGGGCTTCCTCTCGGAGCACCTGGACGCCGCGACCTCGCGCCCCGGCCCGGACGTCCTGGTCGACCTCCGGCAGGTCGACTTCTTCGACTGCTCGGGCCTGCGCGAACTGTGCCGGGCGGACACCCGGGCCCGCGAACGCGGCGGACGGCTGCGCCTGGTCTCCGACACCCCCCGCCTCCACCGCCTGCTGCTCGCTTCGGGTCTGCTGCGCCGCTTCCCACCGCTCGCCGGAATCCCGGAGTAGGTGCATGGTTCTGCTGTCCCTCCAAAACGCGTCTAGGGCCGGTCGGCAGCCCCACACCACCGACCGGCCCCGCTGCGAGATCGCGCGGCACCCCGCGACACAGGGTTCGCCCTCCCCATCCGCGAGCGTCCTGCGAGGCTCACGGGAGCGCGCGACCCCGGTCTCTAGAACGTGAAGACGGCCGTCCCGTAGGTGCTCTTCACGCACTCGTTCGCGAAAGTCCGCTCATAGGCGACCCGCTGCCCCCGCCACACGCCCTCGACGGTGACGACCACGGGGTCGTACTGCTTGGTGCACTGCACGTTGTCTCTCGCCGTCAGGGTGTCGAAGTCCCCGCCGGCGGCGCGGAGTTCGGCACAGGCTTCGGACGCGGCCGGGTGCGTGCCCGAGGCCGTGGGCGCACAGGTGAGGGTGACGGCACGCTCGGGGGTGACGGCGGCCGAGGCCTCACCGTGCCCCACGGTGAGCACCAGGGCCGAGGGGGCGTAGAGCCCGGCGGGGGCGGGGCCCGGGGCGGCGACGGCGGCCCCGGTGAGGGGGCCGCAGACGGCGGTGGCCGTCAGGGTCAGAGTCGCTGCCCAGCGCGCGGTGTTCGGCATTGTGTGCATCCTTCCGCTCAGTTAGAAGATGCGAATCGAAGGTCCAACGGTCCGCATGGGTACTCGATCCCAGCCGGTCGGGCCGGATCGGCGAGCGTGAGTCTGCCGAGTCCGGCGCCGAAACTCATCTCGACCCCATGCGTTTCAGTAACCTTGCGTATTGAATCAGTGGCGTGAAGTTACGTGATTCGAACGCCTGAAGCCCGTAACTGAGCGGCCGTTGATCGCCCGGGGCGACCGACTGGCCGGATTCACCAGCCTTTTTAATCGGCCTGAAACATTCCGGTGCGGCTCCCGACTCTCCGACTCGACTGTCGATTCGACTGCCGCCCCCATGGCACATCCATCCACGAGGGACTCGAAAGATGGATGAAACGTCCTCTGGTGCGGCCTTCGTCGATCCCCCTACGGTCGGCAGACCACCCGAGGACGGCATCCGCCTACGCCGCACACCCCAGCGGCGACGGCAGTCCTTCCCTCTGTCCGCGCCACAACGCGCTCCACCGCCGATCCCCCGCTGGAGCCCTCCTTGTCCTCGCCGTCCTCACAGCCCCAGTCCGCGCTCTCCCCCGCCGCCACGCCCCCGGCCCTCACCGAGGTCGAGACTCACGGCGTCGAACGCATTCCCGACGCGGACCGCACCGCGACCCCGCTCGACCTGTTCCGGGTCGCCTTCGGCGGCGCCAACACCTTCTCCACCTGCGTCCTCGGCGCCTTCCCCATCCTGTTCGGCCTCTCCTTCTGGCAGGGCCTCGCGGCCACGCTCCTCGGGGTCGTCGCGGGCGCGCTGATCCTCTGCCCGATGGCGGTCTTCGGCCCGGTCAACGGCACCAACAACGCGGTCTCGTCCTCCGCCCACCTGGGCGTCCACGGCCGCGTGGTGGGCTCCTTCCTCTCCCTCCTCACCGCGATCGCCTTCTTCTCCATCTCGGTGTGGTCCTCCGGCGACGCCCTGGTCGGCGGCGCCCACCGGCTGTTCGGCCTGCCGCGCGGCGACGTGACGTACGGCGTCGCCTACGCCCTCTTCGCCGGCCTGGTGCTGGCGGTGTGCGTGTACGGGTTCCGGTTCATGCTGTTCGTCAACAAGATCGCGGTGCTGTCGGCGACGCTGCTGTTCCTGGTCGGCGCGGTCGCGTTCGCCGGTGACTTCGACCCGTCGTACGCCGGTGTCTTCACGGACTCGGCGGACGCGGCGACCCAGGACCTGTTCTGGCCGTCCTTCATCGGCGCGGCCCTGATCGTGCTGTCCAACCCGGTGTCGTTCGGTGCGTTCCTCGGCGACTGGTCGCGCTACATCCCGGCGGACACCCCGCTCCGCAAGGTGATCGGCGCGGCGTTCCTGTCGCAGCTCGCGACCCTGCTGCCGTTCGTGTTCGGGCTGGCGACCGCGAGCATCATCGCGACGAAGGCCCCGGACTACGTCGATCCGGCCACGCCCGACTTCGTGGGCGGTCTGCTCGCGATCTCGCCGGGCTGGTTCTTCCTGCCGGTGTGCCTGCTGGCGCTGATCGGCGGCATGTCGACAGGCACGACCTCGTTGTACGGGACCGGGCTCGACTTCTCGTCGGTGTTCCCCCGGCTGTCCCGGGTCCGGGCCACCGTGCTGGTCGGTGTGCTGTCGATCGCGTTCATCTTCGTCGGCCGGTTCGGGTTCAACCTGGTCCAGTCGATCTCGACGTTCGCCACGATGATCATCACGTGTACGACGCCGTGGATGGTGGTGATGATCCTGGGCTTCTACACCCGGCGCGGCTGGTACGACCCGGACGCGCTCCAGGTCTTCAACCGGCGTCAGCGGGGTGGTCGTTACTGGTTCGCGCACGGCTGGAACTGGCGGGGCATGACCGCGTGGTGGGTCTCGGCGGTGATCGGTGTGCTGTTCACCAACATCCCCGGGCAGTTCGTCGGCCCACTGGGGGATCTGGCGAACGGCATCGACATCAGCCTGCCGCTGTCGCTGGCCGTCTCAGCCGTCCTGTTCCTGACGCTGCTGCGGGTGTTCCCGGAACCCCGGGCGGTGTACGGGCCGGAGGGGGCGCGGCTGGCTCGCACGGTGGATGTTGCGGTGCCGCCGGTGAGTGGGCCGGGGGCGGGTGGGGAGGAGTTGTCTGCGGTGGTGGCGGCGGGGCGCGGCTGAGTCTGGGGGAGGTTTCTCGCCCCCGCCGCCCTTACCCGTCCCATCCTTCTGGGGGCTGCGCCCCCAGACCCCCCTTTGTCGCGCTGAACGCGCTCGTCCTCAATCGCCGGACGGACTGAAATGCCGCGGCCGGCGCTGAAGAGGCACCACCCGTACTGCGGAAGCGCGGGGGCGGGTGGGCGGGAAGAGATGCGGACTGAGCGCGGATGTCCTCGAACGCCGGCCTTGCGCTGGGCCGGAACAGCCGGGACACCCTGGCCGCCGTCGAGCGGCTGGCAGCGGTCGAGGAGTTGACGGTGCACGGCGGGGATGGCGGTCACGCGCAGGGTGTAGCCCTGGCCTCGCCGTACGGTCGCCCCCTTGTCGAGGGTGACCAGCAACACCGGGGCGGGGATGTCCTCCTCGATGCCGGTGTGATCGGGCAGAAGGTCGGCGACGGCCGTGCGGATCGCGCCGCGGCTGACGCCGTGGTCGCGGGCGAGGGCGGCGATGGAGCGGTTCTCCAGGTACGCGGTGCGCACGGCGTCGGTCTTGTCGGCCGGGACGGCAGGGCGGCGTCCGCCCTTGCTGCCCTTGGCCTCGGCGGCGCGCAGTCCGTCGTAGGTCCGTTCCCGCTGGAGCTCGCGCTGGAGGTCGCCGGCGGCGGCGAGAGTCTGCACCATGAACTTCACGGTGGACAGCAGCTCGCCGGTGCGCGGATGGCGGGCGGTGAGGTCCATCGCGGAGAACGCGCCGTCGTGGATACGCAGGGCCACCTGCTCGCGGTGAAGGACGTCGAGCACGTCGAGGATGTGCCCTGTGCCTCGTACGAGGCGGAACATCTCGGAGATGTGCACGGTGTCGCCCAGCCTCGCGCAGGTGAGCAGTTCGCGGAACTTCGGCCGCTGGAGCGGGTGGAGGCGGCTGGAGGTGCCCGGGTCCTCCTCGAAGACGACCGGGTCCTCGATCCCGGCCTCGGTCAGGACGAGGTTCTGCCGGGCGGTCGACTGCTGGTCGGTCGAGACCCGTCTGTAGACCAGGTTCGCCGCCAAGGGCCCCCTCCGTGCGGAGGATCGGACCCTGTCTGTCGTCGAACCCTGTCAGCAATCGCCATCGGGCCTGACGGGATTCGAGCCGCCGCGAACCCCCGGATTGCGCGGGTTCATCGGACGCGTCGGCCGCCTGTCGGCAAACGATCGTTTACCGACATGCGCCGCTGAGTGGAGGCGTCGCGGATGTCGAGCATTGCGCGCCGGCGTCAACGTTCCGGCTTCGGGTCAGGCCGGCGGGTCGGGGTGTATCTGGCGAGCATGGTCTGGACGGCCTGTTCGACGGCGTCGTGGATGTCGGAGGCTGCGGGGTTCCAGTCGGTCAGCAGCATGCGGGGCCACAGGACGTAGTTGGCGATCATGCCGAGGAACTGGTTCGCGGCGCTCGCCGCGTCCGGGACATCAGCATTGCCTGCCTCGTGCTCGGATTCCAAGTAGTGCTGAACAGAGGTGAAGTAGGGCAGTTTGCCGAGCTGGAACTGCATCCGTCCCAGTTCGGGGAAACGAGGCAGTTCGGCGATGACGATCCGGAACAGGGCTGTCATGCCGGGCTGGCCGACCAGGTCGGCATAGCGGTGGCCGATGGTTGTCAGTCCGGAGCGCAGATCTCCGGTCTGTGGCCGCGCGGCAGCGTCGCCGGCGTCACGCTGCCAGGACTCGGTGACGATGGCCTCGAAGAGGGCCGCCTTGGTGGGGAACCGCTTGAACAGGGTGGACTTCGAGACCCCGGCCGCTTCGGCGATCCGGGCCAGCGAGGTGCCGTCGTAGCCACGATCCAAGAACAGTTCTGTGGCTGCGGTGGTGATCGCCTCGCGTTTCTGCTGAGCGAGTCTGCGGTGGTGTGCGGAGAGTTCTGCTGCCATGCGGACAGTATGCCGCAGACCCGAGGCGAGTCACTTGACTCGCCTCAGTGGTCCTGCTTACGGTACGAGAGAAAGGCGAGTCGAGTGCCTCGCCTCCTATCTGTGGCGTCGGGTTAATTCCGGGAGCCGCGCGGTGGAGGAACAGTTCATGACGATCGACAAGATCGCTTTGGTGACCGGTGCGAATCGCGGCCTCGGACGTGGCGCGGCCATCGCTCTGGCCACACGCGGGGTGCGGGTCCTGGTCACCCACCGCGGTGATGCGGCCGGGGCTGAGAAGACGGTGGAACAGGTGCAGGCGGTGGGTGGTACTGCCGCTGTTCTCCGGCTCGACATCAGCGACGTCTCCTCTTTCGCGCCCTTCACCTCCGAACTGAGCGAGCAGCTGGAGCGCTGGGGTTCTTCGCGGCTCGACATCTTGGTCAACAACGCGGGAGTGGGGATCTTCGGACCGCTGGAGGACGTCACGATCGACGACTTCGACACGGTGATGGGCACCAACGTCCGGGGCACGTTCTTCCTCATCCAGTCACTTGTGCCGCTGCTGACCCAGGGCAGCCGCGTCATCAACGTCTCGACGTCACTGACCCGACACACCAGCCCCGCCACCTCGGTCTACTCCGCCTCGAAGGCCGCCGTCGAAGCCTTGAGCCGCACCCTCGCCGCAGAACTCGGCCCGCGCGGAATCCGGGTCAACTCCATCGCCCCGGGACCGACCGCCACCGATTTCAACGGTGGAGCGATGCGGGACGACGCCGGGATGCGCCAGGTTCTGGCCGGACAGACCGCGCTCGGCCGCGTCGGCGAACCTGAGGAGATCGGCGACGCCATCGCCACGCTGGCCTCCGAGGGTCTGCGCTGGGTCACCGCCCAGCGCATTGAGGTCTCCGGCGGCGCCCTCCTCTGAGCGACCGGGCGACGCCCTGTAGAGATGCAGGCAGCGACGCCCCGACTCACTCCCAGCCGGTCTCGTCCTCGTCCAGCTCCGGCGCATCAGGGTCCCGAAGCGGGCGCAGGACGCCGGCGGCGGGGGTCGAGGCGGTGAAGCTGTGGCGGCCGAGCAGGTTCAGGTCGCGGTGCTTGAGCGGGGAGAGGAGGGCGATGTCCTCCTCGCGGAGTTCGTGGCCCTCAGCCTGGAGCTGGGCGACGGCGGCGTCGATGTAGCGCGTCGTCCAGAGCACGATGGCGTTGAGGACCAGGCCGAGCGCGCCGAGCTGGTCCTCCATGCCGTCGCGGTACGCCTGGTGGATGGTGCCGCGATTGCCGTGGCACACCTCGCGGGCGAGCTTGTGGCGGGACTCCTGCACGGTGAGCCGGCGGTTCATTTGCCGGCGGTAGGTGTCGTCGACCGGGTCGACCACGCGGAGCAGGTGTTCGGTCTTGGCGATGCGCCCGTATTCGGCGAACGCCTGCCCCAGCGGGGTGGGGCGTCCCTCGCGGCCAAACATCCGCAGCAGGTCGTAGGCACTGACCTGGTTGGTGACCAGGGAGCCGGCGACCTTCAGCATGTCCGGCCAGTGCGTGATCACCTTGTTCAGGTTGACCCGGTTACGGGCCAGGTCCTCCAGCACTCCGTACACTCCGGTCTCCACCCCGGGCATGGTCGCGCGCCAGAACCGCTGGTCGTCCAGGTCCCGGAACCGCGGGCCGAAGTTGTAGCCGAGATCTTGAACAGGCCGAACACCATGTCGGAGTAGGAGGCGTTGTCGGTCGCCACCACCTCGGGCTTGACTCCGCCGTCGAGGTCCAGCAGCGCGTCCAGGATGTGCAGGGAGTCGCGCGGGGTGCCGGGCACGACCATCTGCCCGATGCCCGCGACCTGGTCGTTGACGGCATTGAGCCAGGTGATACCGGGCTTGAAGCCGAAGTACTTCGGTGACGGCGCCGAGCTGATCGTGCGCACGGGGACGACGAACCGCAGTCCGTCGACCGAGGCGAGTAGCGCAGCCCCCAGGGATGGGACGGGTAGGGCGGCGGGGCGGAGAAACGCTCGTTCTCGTCGACGTCGCCGCTACGTCGGGTTCGCGTTCACCTGGGCCGCCTGTCCCCTTGGGCCCCCTATCGACAGGGACTCGGGGCTGGCGGTGACCGTGTCCGTCAGCCAGCGTTGTTCCGCTGAGCCGTCCCGGACCTTCACCACCACGTCCGCGTCCGGGTCGTCAGATGCCGGGGCGACAGCCAGGCCCTCCTCCCAGCGGGGCAGCAACTCGCCCCGCACGGTGAGGTCGTAGCGGACGTCGTCGCCGCGCTCGGCGGACGCGGCGGCACAGCGGCCGAGGATGACGACACCGGCGTCGGCGTGCGAGTCCAGGCACAGGTCGGGGTTGGCGACACTGCGCAACAGCCCGTCGTCCTCGTACGTCCACAACTGGGTCCACGCGGTCGAGCAGGACGCGAGCCTGGTGACGGCGCCGGCCGTGGCCTTCCCGCCCCGGATGTCGAGGCACAGGTCGGCGGTGACATTACGCAGCCGGGTCTGCAGGGCGGTGGTCGGGTTGCCGCCCGTTCCGGGCGGCGACGAGGACACCGCGGGCGGGGTCGGCGATGCGTCGGGCACCGGGGCGCGTCCGCCGGTGGCACTGGACGAGGCGGCCGGATCGGCGCCGCTGCCGTCCTTCGGCCACAGCCCGCTGCCGAGCACGACCGCAAGAACGACGGCGGAGGCGAGGCCCACGCTGGTGAACAGGGTCTTCCTGTTCCGGGGCACGCCCGCCACCGGGCGGCGCGGGGAGGGAATCCGTGACAGCAGACGCCCCCGGCCGGCGCCACCGCCCTCGCCTCTGCCGCCGTGCCGGGCATGACCCCGCGTCCGCGTGCCCGTCTGGCCGCGCCCCGGGCGGGAGTCGAGATAGCGGCGTGCGCCCCAGCCGAGCACCGCCTCGGCGAGCAGCGTGCCCAGACCGCCCTCGAAATGGCTCAACTGCTCTGCGGCGTAACGGCAGTAGCGGCACTCCATCAGATGCTGCTGGACATCGGGCAGCAGGGCGCCGCCGCGCCGGATGGGAACGTCGAGAAGACGGTTGTAGAACCGGCAGTCCTTGGACGGCGCGAGTTCCCGGTGGGCGCGTACACAGCCCTCGCGGAATTGTTCACGGGCCTGTTCCAGCGAAGCCGCAGCCGTATCCGTGTCCATGCCAAGAAGAACGGCGGGGACATTCATCGGCTCGGCTTCCACCTCGGTGTGCCACAACAGGCACTGCGCGAGTCCGGGAAGGGCCTGGAACGAACGCTCCGCGAGCTTACGGTTTTCCGGCGTCATGGACTTCGCCGCGCGCATACCGCGACCGCCCGCCGGTTTCCTCAGGTCCGGCAGCACATCGGATATGCGGTCGTCGGCGGCCCACTGCCTGACGGTGTCGCGTACGGCCACGAGGAACCGGGGGCGCAGTGCGACGGCGGACTCGGCCCGCATCACCCGCTCCAGGACCTGGTGGAAGGCGGCGGCGGTGACCATCGAGGCGGCCTGGGCCGAAGTGGCGAGGCAGATGACCGCGTACTCGTGGGTCGCCTGCCAGTGCCGCGCCGTCAGAAGGGCGACGGACGGGCCGGTCTCGCCCTCCGGCCTGCTTCTGAGCTGGGCGGCGAGACTCTCGTCCGATTCCCCCGGGACCCCACCGGAGTACGGGGGGTAGGACGGACGAGGAGGGTGGGGGGTGGGCACTGAAGCGGTTTCCTTCCCACGCGCGGGTGACTCAGAGCAGTTCCGGGAAACGCCCGGACGAGTCCGCACGAAGACCGGCGGCTTTGTGTCCCCCCGCCGCCCCCGGGCCCCGGCTGTGGCGCTGGACCGCCACCGAATCACCACCGGTGAATCGAACCCGGCCATTCCCCCTGCACAGGTAGTTCACCCTTGCACAAGTCACTCATGGCCAACAAGGCACTTGAGCAACATCCATTCATTGAAGGAGAGTCAGCAACACCAGAAACTATCGACGGTTGATCGACGGTTGTACGCGACACTCGACCCGAAGGCCGTGTCGGCTTTCGGCATTTTCCCGCGCCCCGTGTGAACCGGATGCACGCGCCGGTGCACCACGCACGCTCCCGGCGCACGCGAAGGCGGAGTCCACTGGAACCCGGCCCTTCCTCGGAGGCCACGCACGGGACGGCGGCTCTCCCGCGCGAAACGGCCGCCGACCCCGTTCCTCCCGCCCTCGGTCGGCGGCCCCGAGGGCGGGCCGAAGTCACCCCCACACGCCCACGCGCAGAAGGCCTGCTCAGATCTGCCAGGAGCGCAGCCGGTCGGCCGCGCCGTAGACGTCGGTCTTCCCCGAGATCAGGTCACGGGCGAGGTCGACGAGGGCGCCGTACGGCGGGTCGATGCCGACATCGCTGACGAACATGTACGCCACGGCGGTGGCACAGGCGAAGCGGGCGTTGGCCGACGGCAGCGGCTTGAGCAGCGCGAGGGTGTGCAGCAGGGCGGCGGCCCGCCAGGCCGGGTCGGAGTCCACGCCGAGGCGCGGCGGGTCGACCCGATGGCGGGCCACGGCGGCCACCAGGGCCGAGAAGTCGTTGACCGTGGGCTGGTCCGGCAGAACCTCTTCGTGGCGCTGGAGCAGCCAGGGCACGTCGATATGGATGACGGGAGCCATCGGTCAGGCGACCCGTCCCTGACCCGGCGCGACCGGTTCGTCCTCGGGGAACGCGGCGGCGAACTCGTCCGCGTGGGCCGCGAAGAACCGCCGGAATTCCTCCGCGCCCTCCTGGAGGGCGCGGTGCCGGGCGATGTCGGCCGCCGCCGCCTCACGCACGAGTGCCTTCATCGACGTACCGCGCTCCTTGGCTATCTGCCGCAGGTCCTCTAGCTCGCGGTCACTGAACTCCACATTCAGAGCTGGCATGCCCCCACGGTACCGCGCCGGTACTTACCCGTAAATACCACCAGGTCAGGCGGGTAGGGCGGTGGTACCGAGGGGGCGCGACCGGTCACCGGGCGAATCGGCTATCCCTGGTCGGCCACGAAGGACGCCAGCCGGGCCAGGGCCGCGTTCCAGTTGATCGTGTGCTCGTTCGTCGACCAGGACTGGATGTCGTCGATGTAGCAGAACTGGCCGACGCAGCCCTGCAGTTTGCTCTGTGCGTAGGGGTCCTGAATGCTGGAGTTGGGGCCTCCGGCGAGTGTGCCGTCCGGCGGGCTCGGCAGGCTGGGGTCCAGCTGTTTGGCGTACCAACGGCTGTGCTGCTGATGGGAGTTGACCTCGCCGTAGCCCGTCACGTACGACATGTTCAGCGCGTTGCGGCCGAAGAGGTAGTCCATGCTCTGGAGCGCACCGTCGCGGTACTTGGAGGCGCCACCGATGTCGTACGCGGTGGCGATGACGACGGCGTTGTTGAGGATCTGCGCGTTGGAGCCCCAGTCGTACACGTTGGCGTCGGGGGCGTAGGGCATGCCGTACGGGTGTGCCGCCAGGGTCGTCAGATAGCGGTCGGCGCCCTTGAGGACGGACTGGCGGACCTTGTCCCGGCCGGGGAGCCGGTTCGGGACGGTGGCCAGGTCGAGGCGGCCGGCCGCGGCGGTCCTGGCCCAGTCGAAGCCGAGGGGGACGAAGATGTCGGCCGTGTGGATGGGCGAGTTCAGGATGTGCTGCTCGAACGCCTTTTCCCCGGTGGTCAGATACAGCTCGGCCGCCGCCCAGTAGAACTCGTCCCGCGCGTCGGTGTCGGGGTAGGCGCCGCCGCCGGTCCCGTCGTTCGGGTCGGGGTGGATGCCGGGGTGGGCGAGCGCCGCCGTCCATGCGTTGCGGGCCACCGCGAGGGCGTGCGCGGCGAACGTACGGTCGTAGGGCCGGTACAGCCGGGCCGCCTGGGCCGCCGTGGCCGCGAGGTTGAGGGTGGCCTCGGTGGTCGGCGGGTGGAGTTCGCGCTTCTGCGGGTCGGCGCTCGGCAGCAGCGGCAGCCCGGTCCACTGTTCGTCGTGCATCTTGTGGTGCGCCATACCGGCCAGCGGCTGCCCGTCGGGCACCTGCATCTTCAGCAGGAACTCCAGTTCCCAGCGGGCCTCGTCCAGGACGTCCGGCACCTTGTTGCCGCTCTCCGGGATGTCGAGCGTGCCGTCACCGAGCGCGTCCCGCTGCCCCGTACGGGCGTACAGGGAACGCTCGTACGTGCTCAGCAGCTCCCAGGTCGAGATACCGCCGTTGACCACGTACTTGCCGTGGTCGCCGGCGTCGTACCAGCCGCCGGTGACGTCGAGGGTGTAGTCGCACACGCCGGGCTGGCACGGCACGTCGGAGTCGCCTTGGTTGGGCGCCACGTCGACATGACCGGCGGGGCGGGCGTAGCCGGGGCGCAGGTCGTCGCGGATCTCGATGCCGCTGCGCTGCGTGTAGTAGTACTTCAGCGAGTCCAGCCGCAGCCGGTCGTACGCGCTCGCGTCGATGTCGAAGGGGCGGCTCGCCTCGCCGTCGGCGACCAGGGTGAGGCCGGTGCCGCGTTTGCGGTAGGCGCCGAAGTCGATCGAGTGGACGTTCTGCCCGGACGAGGCGTCGGTGCCGCGCGGTACGGTCCGGCCGTGGGCGGCCGTGGTCCCGTCGGCCCTCTTCAGCTGCCAGGGCAGGGGCTGGGTGGAGTCCGTGACGAGCGTGGCGTTCTTCGGCCCGACGGGCAGATAGGCGACCTGGTTGACCCGTACCCGGGGTCCCGTGTCGGGTTCGTACACCTCGGGCGGGACCCCGCCCAGCAGTGACACGTCGTCCATGCAGAACCGGAAGGGGTCGGCGCTGCCGCCGAGCTGGAAGCCGACCTGGCCCTGGGTGGTGTCGGCGGGCGCGGTGAACGTGTAGGCGTAGGAGTCGCCGGAGACGCTCAGCTGGGGGCTGACCTCGAAGTAGGTGTCGTACGGGGAGACGGACAGCCCGACGATCGCCCGGACGACGTGTCCTGCGGGTGTGCCGGTCGCCTTGAAGGCGAACCGGTACGACTCGCCCTCGACGAGGGTGATGTCGTTCTGGCCGACGGCGGCGTCCCAGCGGTTGGTGGTGCCGCCGGGTACGTCGGCGCAGAGGGCGCCGTCGGAGAGGCCCGCGGTGACGTTGCTGGTCGTCCACCAGGGGGCGGTGGTGGTGTCGAAGGTGCCGTTCTTGACCTGCTCGATCTCGTCGGCGTCGGCAGGGGTGGTCGGGAGGGTGGTGAGGGCTGCGGTGAGGAGAGCGGTGAGGGGGAGCAGGGTGGTTCTGCGTCGTTTCACGTCTGGGCTCCTCGGGTGGGGTGGGGGCGCGGGAGGGAGGGCGAGAAGAGCGGCGCTTGCTGTGGGAGCGCTCCCAGAGGCGGACGTGGCCCATGCTGTGGGAGGTTGCACGGCACGTCAACGCTCCGAACGGGTTTTTCGCCCCCGCCGCCCCTACCCGTCCCATCCCTGGGGGCTGCGCCCCCAGACCCCCCTTTCGCGCTAAAACGCGCTCGTCCTCAAACGCCGGACGGGCTAAAAGATCAACCCCTGGCCGGCACCATCCAGCCCGTCCGGCGATTGAGGACAAGGCCCGTTCAGGGCCGACAGCGGGGGTTCGGGGGCGGCAGCCCCCGAGAGATCGGAAG
>NZ_JBSFMT010000081.1:0-44037 GCF_053599695.1 Streptomyces sp. NPDC000878
GGGACCTCCTCAGGGAGGTCCCGCCCTTCGACGTACCGGAGAGCGCTGTGCGCGTACCAGGCCGTAAGACGCTGTACGGGCCGGTTTACGGCTCGAACTTGTAGCCGAGGCCGCGGACAGTGACCAGGTACCTGGGCGCGCCCGGGTCCGGTTCGATCTTGGCGCGGAGGCGCTTGACGTGGACGTCGAGGGTCTTGGTGTCGCCCACGTAGTCGGCGCCCCAGACGCGGTCGATGAGCTGCATCCGGGTCAGTACGCGGCCGGCGTTGCGCAGGAGCATCTCCAGCAGGTCGAACTCCTTGAGCGGGAGGTCGACCTTGGCGCCGGAGACGGTGACCACGTGGCGGTCCACGTCCATGCGGACCGGGCCGGCTTCGAGGGCGGCCGGGGTGACCTCCTCGGGCTCCCCGCGGCGGCGGAGCACGGCGCGGATGCGGGCGACCAGCTCGCGCGACGAGAAGGGCTTGGTGACGTAGTCGTCGGCTCCTATTTCCAGGCCGACGACCTTGTCGATCTCGCTGTCCTTGGCGGTGACCATGATCACCGGGACGTTGGACTTGACGCGCAGCTGGCGGCAGACCTCGGTGCCGGGCAGGCCGGGCAGCATCAGGTCGAGCAGGACGAGGTCGGCGCCGTTGCGCTCGAACTCGTCGAGTCCGTCGGGCCCGGTGGCCGCGATGGCGACCTCGAAGCCCTCTTTGCGGAGCATGTACGAAAGGGCGTCGGAGAAGGATTCCTCGTCCTCGACGACGAGCACTCGGGTCACGGAAGGACCTCCGGGGCGTGAAGCGGATCGTAAGGGGATGTGCCGGTGGTCCGGTCGGCCTCTTCGCCGGGGTCGGACGGTCCGTCCCCGGCTTCGGGGTCGGAGTCTGGGAGTGACTCGGGGTGCGAGCCATGGTCGTACAGATGTGCCCGGTTCGCGCGGGCGCGGCGGGCGGCGCCCGCCTCCGGGAGGCGCAGGGTGAAGGTGGAGCCCTGTCCTTCGGAGCTCCAGACCGTGACCTCTCCGCCGTGCGAGGCGGCCACGTGCTTGACGATCGCCAGCCCGAGACCCGTACCGCCGGTGGCGCGGGAGCGGGCCGGGTCGACGCGGTAGAAGCGCTCGAAGATGCGCTCCTTGTCCTTGTCGGAGATGCCTATGCCCTGGTCGGTGACGGCGACCTCGATCAGGTCTCCGCCCGGCACGTTCACCCGGCGGGCCGCTATGCCGACGCGGGTGGCGGAGGGTGAGTAGTTGACGGCGTTCTCGACGAGGTTGCCGAGGGCGGCGGCGAGCTGGCCGCGGTTGCCCCAGACGCGCAGGTCGGCGGTGCCTCCGGCGGCCATGGTGATCTGTTTGGTGCCGGCCTGGTGGCGGCAGCGGTCGACGGCCTCGGCGACGAGTTCGTCGACGCGGACCGGTTCGGCGTCCTCCAGCGGGTCGTCGTTCTGCACCCGGGAGAGGTCGATGAGTTCCTGGACGAGGCTGGTGAGGCGGGTGGCCTCGATCTGCATCCGGCCGGCGAAGCGCTCGACGGCCTCCGGGTCGTCCGAGGCGCCCATGACGGCCTCGGAGAGGAGGGAGAGCGCGCCGGTGGGGGTCTTCAGCTCGTGGCTGACGTTGGCGACGAAGTCGCGTCGTACGGCCTCGATGCGCCGGGCCTCGGTGAGGTCCTCGACGAGGAGGAGGATGAGCCGGGAGCCCAGGGGTGCGACGCGGGCGGAGACCGCGAGGGCCTCGCCGCGGCCGGTGCCCCGCCGGGGGAGGTCCAGCTCGACCTGGCGTATCTCGCCGTCGCGGCGGGTGTCCCGGGCCATCTGGAGCATCGGTTCGACCGACAGTTTTCCGCCACGGACCAGTCCGAGGGCGTACGCCGCCGAGCTGGCCTTGACGACCGCGTCCGCCTCGTCGAGTACGACGGCGGAGGAGCGGAGCACGGACAGCACCGTGTCGACACCGGGCGGCAGCACGGGGTCCGTGTGCAGGGAGGTGCGGGTGGGGCGTTTCTGGTCGCGCTCGCTCCAGCGGAACGCCAGCATGGCGATGACGCCGGTGAGCACCCCGGCGATCGCTGCCGCTGCGGCGACTGCCGCGTTCACGTCCATGCGTCCAGGTTAGGCATGGGGTACGACATGGCCACAGCCAACAGTGTGCGACCTCGAACACTCGTCGCCCAGAGTTCACCTTGGAG
Source organism: Streptomyces sp. NPDC000878 (assembly GCF_053599695.1). Classification (NCBI taxonomy): domain Bacteria; kingdom Bacillati; phylum Actinomycetota; class Actinomycetes; order Kitasatosporales; family Streptomycetaceae; genus Streptomyces; species Streptomyces sp. NPDC000878. The sequence continues at coordinate 2,175 of NZ_JBSFMT010000081.1, forward strand.
CCAGTATTGGTTCATTTGTCGGGGCCGAAAACGACGCGTGCCTGCCCGAACGTGGGAGCGTGGGGGTCACGGGGCCCGGTGCCGCCCCCGAACGGACGCCAAGAGAGGGACACCTGATGCGTGACGCGTACCACGAGGAACTTGACTCGATCGGCGACAGTCTGGTCGAGATGGCCCGGCTCGTCGGGTCGGCGATCGGGCGCGCCACGACGGCGATCCTCGACGCCGACCTGAAGCTGGCCGAGAGTGTCATCGAGGCCGACGCCAGGGTCGACGAGCTGCAGCACGACCTGGAGGGCCGCGCCATAGCCCTGCTGGCCCGCCAGCAGCCGGTCGCCACCGACCTGCGGATCGTCGTCACGTCGCTGCGGATGAGCGCCGACCTGGAGCGTTCGGGCGACCTCGCCCAGCACGTCGCCAAGCTGGCCCGGCTGCGCTTCCCCGAGCGCGCGGTCCCGCACGACCTGCACGCCACGATCCTGGAGATGGGCCAGCTCGCGCAGCGCCTGATGGCGAAGGCGGCCGAGGTCATCATCACCAAGGACGTCGATCTGGCGATGCAGCTGGAGAACGACGACGACGAGATGGACCTGCTGCACCGCCACCTCTTCCAGCACCTGATCGACGACCGCTGGAAGCACGGCATCGAGACGGCGGTCGACGTGACGCTGCTGGGCCGTTACTACGAGCGTTTCGCGGACCACGCGGTGTCGGTCGCCAAGCGTGTGGTGTTCCTGGTGACGGGCGAGCACGCGGACGAGCTGCAGCAGGACGTGCAGCCGCCCACGGGCGTCGAGGGGACCTGACCCGCCGGGCCCTGCCCCTCCGGGCCTGACCCGCCGAGCCCCTGTGCGCCGTTGATGCGCCCGGCGGAACGGGCATGCAATGAGGAGAAGGCACCAGATCCCCGGGATCCAGCGATCCGGATCTCCAGGACCACCCTCCAGGAGGGCCCCATGGCCGAGACCCCCAGCACGCCCGACCCGACGCAGGAGCGCGAGACGCAGCATCCCGCCGAGATCAAGCACCTGCCCCTGTTCGGCGCCTGCGGCTGCGGCTCCGGCTGCGGGTGCGGATGCCAGTCGGGCGCTCCCTGTCAGTGCGGTTGACGCGGCGTCAGTCACCTCGACGTCAGCCACCTCGACGTGAGTCGCAGGGACCCCGCTCCCTCCCCAATGTGGAGAGAGCGGGGTTCTTTTGTGTGTGCTGGTGCCGTTCGCCCTGTTCGGGAGAGGAGGAAGGCGGCTCGGGTCGCCCTCGAACAGGCATACACTTCACAGCAGTTGACGCTCTGGCTCTGTACTTGCACAACAGGCACCCTGTTGCCATCTCGTTAACCAGTACTTCTTGACGTTACGTGCTGTCCCGGCGTTGGCTTCCGTATCTGTATCTGGGTTCGTCATGCTTCCCCGCCTGGAAGGCACCTCCCGTGAACGCTCGTACCCCCCGTCGGATCGCCGCACGCCGTACCGCGATCGCGGTGACGGCCGCCGCCTCGGCCCTCTCGCTCGCCGCGTGCGGCGTCATCGACAGCGCCAGTGGAAGCAGTGGCTCCGCGGCGCCCAAGAAGGGCGACGACATCACTGTGGGGCTCCTTCTGCCCGACAAGAAGACGACGCGTTTCGAGAAGTTCGACTACCCGCTCTTCAAGAAGCAGGTCACCGCCCTCACCAACGGCAAGGGCAAGGTCCTCTACGCCAACGCCGAGGCGGACAAGACCAAGCAGAACCAGCAGCTCGAAGAGATGATCGCCGAGAAGGTCGACGTCCTCGTGGTGGACGCGATCGACGCCCACACCATCGCGCCGGCCATCGAGAAGGCCAAGGACGCGGACATACCGGTCATCGCGTACGACCGGCTCGCGGAGGGCCCGATCGACGCGTACGTCTCCCACGACAACGAGCTCGTCGGCGAGGTGCAGGGCCGCTCGATCGTGGAGGCCCTCGGCGACAAGGCCGCGACCAGCAAGATCATCATGATCAACGGCTCGCTCACGGACCCGAACACGGCACGGTTCCAGACCGGCGCGATGAACGAGCTGCAGGGCAAGGTCCAGATCGCGGAGTCGTACATGACCAAGGACTGGCTGCCCGAGGTCGCCAAGGCCAACATGGAGGCCGCGATCAGGGCCGTCGGGCTGAGCAACATCAAGGCGGTCTACTCGGCGAACGACGACATGGCCGGCGCGGCCATCGACGCGATGAAGGAGGCCGGCGCCAGCACGATCCCGCCGGTGACCGGGCAGGACGCGAGCCTGGAGGCGGTGCAGCGGATCGTCTCGGGCGAGCAGTACATGAGCGTCTACAAGTCGTTCATCCTGGAGGCCAACAACGCCGCGTCCATGGCGGTGGCCAAGGTCCAGGGCCGCTCGATCGAGTTCGACGCGCTGACCCGCGACCTCGTCGACAGCCCGACGCAGAAGCAGATCCCGTCGCAGCTGGTCCCGGTGGTGGCCCTCACGAAGGACAACATCAAGGACACGGTGATCCAGGACGGCATCTACACCGTCCAGGACATCTGCACCCCGGACTACGCGGCGGCCTGCGAGGAGATCGGCCTCACGTAGGGGGCGGGTCTCCCCGAGGGACCAGATGGGGTCGCCAGGGTGGGCGTACGGGCAGAGGATGGAAGGCAGGCGGTACCCCGTACGCCAGAAGATCGCAGATCCGATCAGGGATTGGAGGTGCGACGCCATGCCCCGGTTCATGGACGTCCACCACAACATGAAGGGCATCACGGCCGACCAGTTGCGTGAGGCCCACAACGCCGACCTCGCCATCGAGAAGGACGAGGCGGTCCACTTCGAGAAGGCCTGGGCGGACCCCGCCTCCGGCACGGTCTACTGCCTCTCGGAGGCCCCCTCCGCGGAAGCGGTCCAGCGCATCCACGAACGCTCCGGTCACCTCGCCGACGAGATCCATCCGGTCCCGCTGACGATATGAGAACCCGGTGACTCCGCGGGCGGACCGCGCACCGGATGCTCGGCTCGCGGTCCGCTCCGGCAGTCGGTGACGCGCTCGCCGTCCACACAGCGCCGTCGGCGCTTCCTTGCTGTCGTGGCCGACACAGGGAACCATGTGCAGCCACCCACCTCACCCGCACCGGGCGTCGATGGGCCCCGGCAGTCGGTGACGTACCCGCGCCCGCCGCAGTCGCGTCGCAGGAGCGGGCTGCCTCTCGTGCCGATCGTCACGCCGCCCGCACCGGAGTCCAGTGGCCACCGCGACGTGCCGCGGTCGAAGGACCCTGAAGGATCTGTCCAACCGCCGTCCATGGCTTACGAGTTCGTCATGCCCTAGCTCCCAAGCCGAGCGACACCGTGGAGTCCCACGTGCCCGTGATCGGGTACTGCCCGAGCCCACCGGGATTCTTCCCCGACCCCCCGCAACTGCCCCCGCCCCTGCCCCGGATCGACCCGCCGGAGTCGCCGGGCAGGAGCGGACCGGGGCTCCCCGGGCGCTGACGCGAATCCCGTACGACGGTGAAGGGCTCCGGCGCGCATGCCGGAGCCCTTCACCGTGCTACTTCTTCCGGACGGTCACCTCACCGGTCCGTCCGGGCCTCACTTCACATCGACGTAGTCGGTCCAGCCGGCCGCGGGCAGGGTGAGGTTCGTGCCCGCGAAGGTGTAGCGGTACGCGCCGTCCGCCGTCGCCTTCACGGTGGCCTTGGCCCAGCCGTTGCGGTCGGTCTTGAGCTTCTTCAGGGTGACGAAGGCGCCGCTCGTGCCCTTGCGGTACTGGAGCAGCACCTGGTGCCCGATGAGGGGCACGTTCTTGTTCTTCTCCCAGCTCGCGACGGTCATCTGGGCCTTGACCGTGAGGTTCTTGCCCTTCGTCACCGGCTCCGGGGTGGCGTCGGTCTGGGTCATGTAGGTCGTGCGCTTGATGCGGGCGAAGGATGCGGTGTCGAGGCCGTCCGAGCGGGTGACGTTGCCGTCTCCGTCGACGGCGGTGGGGGACAGGAGCCAGAGACCGGCGAGGGCGTTGCTGCGGAGGTTGACCTTCGGGTCGGCGGACAGGAGGGCCTCGCACCAGGAGGTGATCTCGTTGATCGCGTGGCAGGTGGCGGGCGCGGTGATGATCCCGTCGGCCGTCTCCGGGTCGTCTCCGTGCCTCAGCTCGAACGACACGCTCTTGATGCCGGACGGGTCGGTGACCGTCGCGGAGATCGGGATCAGTCTCCTCTTCGCGGCCTCGACGCCGACGGTGTAGTCCTGCCAGTCGTGGTTGACGTCGATGTTCGAGAACTTCGAGGCCGAGTCGTCCTGGTCGGCCCCAGCTGCCGGGACGGCGAGAGCGGTGACGGCCAGAGCGGCGCTGAGGGCAGCGGCGGTAGCTGCGGCGACAGTGGCGCGTATGCGCATGGCGTGGGTTCCCCTGTTTGGTGACCTGGGTGGTGCCTTCACCTGCGTGAGACTGACGGGGCGTCTGGGAGGTTGTGCACTCTTGCCGACCGACCGGACCCCGGTCACGAAAATGCCCCCGATCCGCGCCGTGTGCGCAGGTCGGGGGCATGATCGCTATTCCTACTTCTTCTTGCCCTGGTTCTTTACCGCCTCGATCGCCGCCGCAGCCGCGTCCGGGTCGAGGTAAGTACCGCCCGGCTTCACCGGCTTGAAGTCCGCGTCCAGTTCGTACGCGAGCGGGATGCCCGTCGGGATGTTCAGGCCGGAGATCGCCTCGTCGGAGATTCCGTCCAGGTGCTTCACCAGGCCGCGGAGGCTGTTGCCGTGGGCCGCCACCAGGACCGTACGGCCGGAGAGGAGGTCCGGGACGATGCCGTCGTACCAGTACGGGAGCATGCGGACGACGACGTCCTTCAGGCACTCCGTGCGCGGGCGCAGCTCCGGCGGGATCGTCGCGTAGCGCGGGTCGGCGGACTGGGAGAACTCCGTGCCGTCCTCGATGGGCGGGGGCGGGGTGTCGTACGAGCGGCGCCAGAGCATGAACTGCTCCTCGCCGAACTCGGCGAGCGTCTGGGCCTTGTCCTTGCCCTGGAGGGCGCCGTAGTGGCGCTCGTTCAGGCGCCAGCTGCGGTGTACGGGGATCCAGTGGCGGTCCGCGGACTCCAGGGCCAGCTGGGCCGTGCGGATCGCGCGCCTCTGGAGGGAGGTGTGGAGCACGTCGGGGAGCAGGCCGGCGTCCTTGAGCAGCTCACCGCCGCGGACCGCCTCCTTCTCGCCCTTGTCGGTGAGGTTGACGTCCACCCAACCGGTGAACAGGTTCTTCGCGTTCCATTCGCTCTCGCCGTGGCGGAGGAGGATCAGCTTGTACGGTGCGTCGGCCATGCCCCGAGCGTAATAGAACGTCCTGATCCCCTGCTCGGCCGCCCGGCTACCGGACGATTCACGGACGGTTGACGGGATCTGTTAATTGAGTGGCTCCCCCGAGAGGCCCCCTCGTAAGTTGTCATCACTATCTGTGCTGCTTACGTCCGTGGGGGATCCCTGTGTCACTCGCCGCCCTGAAACGTGCCGCCCGCGAGTCCGTCTCCGGGCTGCCCCGCGAGTTCTGGTGGCTGTGGACCAGCACCCTCGTCAACCGGCTCGGGGCCTTCGTCTCCACGTTCATGGCGATCTACCTGACCCTCGACGGCGGGTACTCCGCCTCGTACGCCGGTCTCGTCGTCGCCCTGCACGGGCTCGGTGGGGTGGTGTCGTCGATCGGGGGCGGTGTCATGACCGACCGGCTCGGGCGGCGCCCCACTCTCCTCATCGCGCAGTCGTCCACCGCCTTCTCCGTCGCGCTGCTCGGCTTCGTGCACGACCCGGTCGCCATCGCGGCCGTGGCCTTCCTGGTGGGCATGGCCAGCAACGCCTCGCGGCCCGCCGTCCAGGCGATGATGGCCGACATCGTGCGGCCCGAGGACCGTGTCCGCGCCTTTTCCCTGAACTACTGGGCCATCAACCTCGGGTTCGCCGTCTCCTCCGCCGGCGCCGGCTTCATCGTGGAGGTCAGTTACGTCGCCGGGTTCCTCGTCGAGGCCGGTATGACGCTGGCCTGCGCGGTCGTCATCTTCCTCAAGCTGCCCGAGTCACGGCCGACGCGGACCACGAAGGCCGAGCAGGCGGAGGAGGACTCCGTCGGGCTCGGGACCGTGCTGCGCGACGGGCGCTTCATGAGCGTCGTCGGGCTGGCATTCCTCGTCGCGCTCATCTTCCAGCAGGGCCTGGTCGGGCTGCCGATCGCGATGGGCGAGGCCGGGTTCACCCCGGCGGACTTCGGGATGGTCGTCGCCGTCAACGGCGTACTGGTCGTCGTGCTGCAGATCCCCGTCACCCGGTTCATCGAACACCGGGACGCCCGTCGGCTGCTGCTGGCCTCGTCCCTCCTCGCCGGGTACGGGTTCGGGCTCACCGCCTTCGCCGGGTCGGTCGGCGTCTTCATCCTCACGGTGTGCGTCTGGACCCTGGCCGAGATCGTCAACGCGCCCACCCAGACCGGACTGGTCGTCCGGCTGTCCCCGCTGCACGGACGCGGTCGCTACCAGGGCATGTACACGATGTCCTGGTCGGTCGCCGGCCTCGTCGCCCCGCTGATGTCCGGCTTCGTCATCGACCACCTCGGCGCGGAGTGGCTGTGGGGGCTGTGCGCGGCCGTCGGGACGGTGGCGGGGTTGGGGTACTGGGTGCTCATGGCGCGGGTTCCGGAGGAGGAACTGGTCGAGGACGTCGTGGAAGACGCGGGCGAGGAGCCCGCGCCCGCCGGCCCGGTCCCCGCCACCACCGCCGCTGCCGCCCCCGTCGTCGCCGCCGAAACCGTCATGCCCGTCGGCCCGGTCCCCGCCGCCGAACCCGTCACGGGTGCATCCGCGACCCCTTGACCACCTTGTCCACGGCGTTCCTCGCCCCGTACACCGCGAGCCCCACCAGATCCAGCTCCCCCGTCCGCACGGCCCGTACCGCCGCCCGGTTGTCGCGGTCGTTGCCGGTGGTGAAGAGGTCGCCGGTGAACACCGCGCGCGGGAGGGACCGGGACAGCACGCGCGCGTGGGCGGCCGTCAGCGTCTCCTTCGTCGCCTCGAAGACCAGGACCGGCTGGCGGAACATCGGGAGGTAGCGCACGCCGTCTCCGTCCTCGTACGGCTCGCCGATCACCTCGGGGACCGTCGCCCCCAGGCCGCTGACCAGGAACGACGTCACGTTCAGGCGCTGCCAGGGCTCCAGGTCCTCGCGCAGCAGGACGGCGATCTTCGTGTCGAAGCGGATGGGGGCGGGGGCGGGGGCCGTGCCCGTCGGGGTCTCTGTGCTCATGCTTCGAGACTGCCGACCGTCGTACGACCCCGTCTTGTACGTTCTTTGCGTGGCCACCCGGCAGGAAGTCTCCGCCTGGCGCCCTGCCGTGTCGGGCGTCGTCGAGGTCTTCCACGCCCACTTCACCGAGCACGCGTACCCCATGCACGTACACGACACCTGGACGCTGCTCATCGTCGACGACGGCGCCGTACGGTACGACCTCGACCGGCATGAGCACGGGACCCCGCACGACACCGTGACCCTGTTGCCGCCGCATGTGCCGCACAACGGGTCGGCCGCGACTCCGGACGGGTTCCGCAAGCGGGTGCTGTACCTCGACTCCACCCACCTCGGCGACGAGTTCATCGGGGCCGCCGTCGACCGGCCCGATCTGCGCGATCCCCTGCTGCGGCTGCGCGTCGGGCAGTTGCACGGCGCGCTTGTACGGGCCGGGGAGGAGTTCGAGGCTGCGAGCCGGCTGGCGCTCGTCTCCGAGCGGCTGCGGGCGCGGTTGCGGGAGACCGACGTATCCCTTCGGCCTCCGCCCGCCGATCCGCCGCTCGCCCGGCGGTTGCGCGAGCTGCTCGACGAGCGGCTCGTCGACGGGATCTCGCTCGACGAGGCGGCGCGGCTCGTGCACGCGCATCCCGCGCATCTCGTACGGGCGTTCAGTGCCGCTTTCGGGATGCCGCCGCATCAGTATCTGACCGCCCGGCGGGTCGAGCGCGCCCGGCGGCTGCTGCTCGGCGGGCAGGCTCCCGGCGAGGTCGCCGCCGCCACCGGGTTCTACGACCAGGCGCATCTCACGCGGCACTTCAGGAGGTTGGTGGGTGTGCCGCCCGGGCGTTATCGGCTCCGTTCCGGGGTCGGTCGGCCGTAGGGCGCTGGGTCAGGTGGGCGAACGCGTCCAGGTTGCGGGTCGACTCGCCCCGGGACACCCGCCAGGCGTACTCCTTGCGGATCGCCGACGCGAAACCCAGCTCCAGCAGGGTGTTGAAGCCGCCGTCGGCCGCCTCCAGGACCGAGCCGAGGAGGCGGTCGATCTCCTCCGGGGTGATCGCGGAGAGAGGGAGCTTGGAGGTGACGTAGACGTCGCCGAGGCGGTCCACCGCGTAACTCACGCCGTACAGCTTGAGGTTGCGTTCCAGGAGCCAGCGGTGGACGCCCGGTTCGTTCTCGTCGGGGTGGCGGATCACGAACGCGTTCAGGGAGAGCGAGTGCTTGCCGACCAGGAGTGACACCGTCGTCGAGAGTTTGCGGGTGCCCGGGAGTTTTACTACGTAGTTGCCTGGCTTCGGGCTCTCCCAGTCCAGGTCCGCCTCGGTGAGGACCTGCTCGATGATCGACGCCGCATCAGCCATGCAGCGAGCGTACGCGACGCCTGTGGGCCTGCATCGCGGCCGTGTAGACGTCCGCTGTGGCCGCCGCCGAGGCGTCCCAGCCGAAGCGCTGCGCGTGCCGGGCCGCCGTCGCGCCCATCCGGGCGGACAGGGTCTCGTCGTCGGCGAAATCGCGCAGCACGCGCGCGTAGGCGGCGGGGTCGTGGCCTTGTACGAGGAATCCCGTACGTCCTTCCGCGACCGCCACCGGGAGGCCGCCGACCGCTGCCGCGAGGACCGGGGTGCCCGCCGCCTGTGCCTCTATGGCGACCAGGCCAAACGATTCACTGTAGGAGGGCATGACAAGGACGGAGGCCGCCCGGAACCAGTCCGCGAGCTGCTCCTGGCCGACCGGCGGGCGGAAGCGCACGACGTCCGCGATGCCCAGCCGGGCGGCGAGTTTCTGCAGGCCCTCCGGTTTGGCCAGACCGCTGCCGCTCGGGCCGCCCACGACGGGGACGACCATCCGGGAGCGCAGCTCGGGGCGCTCGTCCAGGAGGACGGCGACCGCGCGGAGCAGCACGTCGGGGGCCTTGAGGGGCTGTATGCGGCCCGCGAAGAGGGGGATCAGGGCGTCCTGCGGGAGGCCGAGGCGGGCGCGGGCGGCGGCGCGGCCGTCGGCCGGGGAGAAGCGGTCGAGGTTGACGCCGGGGTGGACGACGGCGACCTTGCGGGGGTCGGCGTCGTAGTGGCGTACGAGTTCGTCGGCCTCTTCGGCGGTGTTGGCGACGAGCCGGTCGGCGGCGGCCACGACCTGCATCTCGCCGATGACGCGGGCGGCGGGCTCGGGGTTGTCGCCGTCGGCCAGGGCGGCGTTCTTGACCTTGGCCATGGTGTGCATGGCGTGCACCAGGGGGGTGCCCCAGCGCTGGGCGGCGAGCCAGCCGACGTGGCCGGAGAGCCAGTAGTGCGAGTGGACCAGGTCGTAGTAGCCGGGGCGGTTGCCGGCCCAGGCCTGCATGACGCCGTGGGTGAAGGCGCACAGCTGGGCCGGGAGGTCCTCCTTGGCGAGGCCCTCGTAGGGGCCCGCGTCGATGTGCCGGACGAGGACGCCGGGGGCCAGCTCGACGGCCGGGGGGAGGGCGCCCGTGGTGGCCCGGGTGAAGATCTCGACCTCGATGTTGATCGCGGCGAGGCGCTGCGCCAGCTCGACGATGTAGACGTTCATACCGCCGGCGTCGCCCGTACCGGGCTGATGGAGGGGGGAGGTGTGCACGGAGAGCATGGCTACGCGCCGGGGCCTGCGACGGCGCCCCAGCCGGCCGATGTACTGGCTCACGTGGCGTTCCTCCTCCAGCCTCGTTTCCTGCCGTCCTTCGTGGATCACTCTTCGATCGCTCTTCGCAGAGGTCGCAAGAGGTCCGAAGGGTCAACGCCATGAGAACGCAACCCATTTCCTCTTTACCGAATCATTGCCATTTACCGCTCAACCGTTCGACACCGGAGCGCCCCTTACCCTCGTACGCATGGCTGCCCGCGCATCGACGACCCGACCCGTGGGAACAGTCACGCGCGGGACGACCAACCCCAACCGCCTGCGCCGGATGGACCGCTGGATCGCGGCCACGCACGGCGCCGCGCTGCGCCGCGCCCCCTCCCCCGTCGCGGTCGACCTCGGGTACGGCGCCGCGCCCTGGACGGCCGTGGAGCTGCTCGCCCGGCTGCGTACCGTGGCGCCACGCGCGCGCGTGGTGGGCGTCGAGATCGAGCCTGCCCGGGTCGCGGCGGCGAAACCGTACGAGCGCGAGGGGCTCGTCTTCCGGCACGGCGGCTTCGAGATCCCGGTCCCGGAGCGGCCGGCGCTGATCCGCGCGGCGAACGTGCTGCGGCAGTACGAAGAGGGCGAGGTCGCCGGGGTGTGGACGCGGCTGTGCGCCCGGCTCGCGCCGGTGACGGAGGACTTCCCGGGCGGGCTGCTCGTCGAGGGGACGTGCGACGAGATCGGGCGGCGGCATGTGTGGGTCGCCCTCGGCCCCGAGGGGCCGCGCACGGTCACCTTCGCGGCCCGGCTCGGCTCCCTGGACCGCCCCTCCGACCTCGCCGAGCGCCTCCCGAAGGCCCTCATCCACCGCAACGTCCCCGGCGAACCGGTGCACGCCTTCCTGCGCGACTTCGACCGCGCCTGGGCCGCCGCGGCGCCCTACGCCTCGTACGGGGCACGCCAGCGCTGGATCCGGGCGGTGCGCGACCTGACGGCGGACTGGCCGGTGACGGACGGGCCGGCGCGGTGGCGGCAGGGGGAAGTGACTGTGGAGTGGGGGGCGTTGGCGCCGCTCCAGGGGCCTATTTAGAGAGGGTTCGGCAGATTTTCTGACTTTCCTGGCGCCTCACATTGCTCACGAATCACGGGCAACGATCTCCGCACCTCGTTCGTCACACATGCGGGGGACATGGGAAGGGCAGGCACCTTGCAGGATGCCTGTCTCTTTCCGCGGGGACATGGCACCATCCCCCGGGCGTCCGTAAGTTACTGACGGTTAATCAGGTGGGCGAAAGGTTCGGGGGTACGGGGAATGGGAGCCGGCAAGCGGATTTGGGTCGCGGCAGCCGTGGGACTGGTCTGCGCGGTCACCGTCCTGGGCGGAGCGGGAAGCGCGTTCGCGGCTCCGGCACCGACCCCGACGCCCACACCGACCCCGAGTGTGACGCTGCCGCCGAACAAGGACCTGGAAGCCGTACGCAAGCGGCTGGAGAAGCTCTACCACGACGCCGCGGTCGCCACGGACGCGTACAACGCGGCGGAGGAGGAGACCGAGCGCCAGTCCACCGAGATCGTCGAGCTGGCCCGGGAGATCGTCAAGGGGCAGGAGCGGCTGGCCGAGCTGAAGGACCGCGCGGGTGCCGCGGCCCGCTCCCAATACCGCTCCGGAGGCCTGCCGCCGGAGGCGCGGCTGTGGCTCAGCGACGATCCGCAGGCCTGGCTGGAGGGTGTCAGCCGGGTCCGCCAGGGCCAGAAGGCGACCACGGGCCTGCTCGCCGAAATGACCCGCACCCAGCAGGACCTGGAGCAGTACGCGCAGGACGCCTCGGCCCAGTGGACGAAGCTGGAGGCGAGCCGGAAGGCCAAGGCCGCCGCCCAGAAGACGGTCAAGCAGCAGATCGCGGCGGCCGAGAAGCTGGAGTCCGAGCTGGAGAAGGAGGAGAAGGAACGCCTCGCGGAGCTGGAGCGCGAGGCCGCCTACAAGGCGCAGACGTCCTGGCTCAGCTCCGGCATCCTCGACGACATCGACGGCACGGCGACGGCGCAGGGCAAGAAGGCGGTGGAGTTCGCGACGGCCCAGATAGGCAAGCCGTACGTGTGGGGCGCCGAGGGCCCGGACTCGTTCGACTGCTCGGGCATGACCCAGGCGGCCTGGGCGGCGGCCGGGATCAGCATCCCGCGCACCTCGCAGCAGCAGTGGGCGCAGCTTCCCCGTGTCGACATCGAGGACATGCGGCCCGGCGACCTGATCGTCTACTTCGACGACGCGAGCCACATCGCGATGTACGTGGGCGACGGCGCGATGGTGCACGCCCCGCGCCCTGGACGGACGGTGACGATCGCGGGGGCGGGGTCCATGCCGATACTCGGGGTGGTCCGGCCCAACTGAGCCGGCGAAACTCGGGGGGCGACCCAACTGAGCCCGCGAACCCTCACGTACGGCACTTTTCCCGCCGTACGTCACATTCCGTACGGCGCGTGACCCGCCCCACGTGACCCACCGCACCCGTCGGCACCCTCAACCCCTCCGGTGGACGTGACATTCGTCATCCCCAGACGGGCAACCCCGTGCCCAAGTGCGTTACGGAACACGGCATATGACACCGGCGCCACCTCGCCGACGCGCCGCCACACCATTCCGTTCCGGCCCCGTCAACCGCTATGGTCCCGGTCGGTGGATCGAGACCCCTCGCCCATCGTGCCCTCGGGGGGAGGGAAGGAACCCACGACGATGCCCGTACCCGTACCGCGGCAGAGAGCTGTCCCGGCCGTGGAGAACGGTCAGGGGCAGGCTCCGGCCGTGCCCGGAGGTACGCCCTCCGCAGGCGCCCCCGGTGCCGTCGGCACTCCCGGCCCCGGTGTCCCTTCCGGCAGCGAAGCGACCCCGCGCAAGCAGCCGACGCCCGGCCCGGACGCCGCAGGCGCCACCGGGATCAGCACCGGGACCGCGGCCGGGACCGCCCCCGGCACGCATCTGACCCTGCTGCTGATCCAGGACGACCCGGGCGGCTCGCCCGTCGTGCCCGAGCTGCTCGACGCCTCGGGCAAGCCGATCCGGATCCGTACGGCCCGCAACCTCACCGAGGCCGAGCGGCTGCTCACCGACGACGTCCACTGCATCCTGCTGGACCTCGCGCTGCCCGCGCCCCCGACTCCCCCGAACACTGACGACGGCAACGACGACGAGCTGGCGGTGCTCAAGCACGTCCTGCGGCTCGCGCCCCGGCACGCCGTCCTCGCGCTCACCGCCTCCGGCGACGCCGAGCGCGGCGCGGAGGCGGTGCGCGTCGGCGCCCAGGACTATCTCTTCCGCGATGAGCTGGACGGCCGGCTGCTGAGCCGCGCGATCCGCTACGCGGTGGAGAGGAAACGTTCCGACAGGGCCGAGCGCCGGCTCACCGAGTCCCGGCTGCGGGCCCAGGAGAACGCCCGCCTCGAACGCGGTCTGCTCCCCACCCCGCTCCTCGACGGCTCCTCGCTGCGCTTCGCCGCCCGCTACCGCCCCGGCCGCTCCCGCGCGCTGCTCGGCGGCGACTTCTACGACACGGTCCGTACGCCCGACGGCACGGTCCACGTGATGATCGGCGACGTGTGCGGGCACGGTCCGGACGAGGCGGCGCTCGGCGTGGAACTGCGCATCGCGTGGCGGGCGCTGACGTTGGCGGGCCTGTGCGGGGACGCGCTGCTGGGCACGCTCCAGCAGGTCCTGGAGCACGAACGCGAGAACGACGAGATCTTCGCGACGCTGTGCACGGTCGACATCGCGCCGGACGGCCGCAGCGCGGGCCTGTGCCTGGCCGGCCACCCGGCCCCGCTGCTGGTACGCCCGGCGCCCGTACCTTCGGGGTCTTCGGGGTCTTCGGGGCCTTCGGAATCCGCTGTGGCGGAACTGCTGCCGTACGACAACAACGGCCCGGCGCTGGGGCTGCTGCCGGGGGCGCGCTGGCCCCGTACGCAGGTGCGGTTGGGGGCCGAGTGGACGCTGATGCTCTACACGGACGGCCTGATCGAGGGCCATGTCGGCGAGGGCCGGGAACGGCTCGGCCAGGACGGCATGGTGGCGATGATCCGCCGCCAGCTGGCCCAGGGCCTACGCGGCGAGAAGCTCCTGCGGGCGGCCGTGAGCGAGGTGCGCAGACTGAACGGCGGGGAGCTGACGGACGACCTGGCGGTACTGCTGCTGGACCGCGTGGCGTAGGTCATGTCACGCGGGTGAGCGGGCCGGTGGGGGTGCTGGTGGGGGGGGTCAGCGACCGCCGTTGTAGGGCCCGTACGGACCGTCGCTGCTGGAGCCGCCGCCCTTGCGGCTGCGGCCACCGCCCGGGAGACCGCGCAGGGCCGGTCGTACGTCGACCATGTACACGATCGTCGCGACCAGGCCGATGATCGGCAGGAACGACAGGATGTTGAAGATCAGGTTCACCACGAAGGCGAGCGCGAGGATGATCAGCCAGAAGGGCTTGGTCTTCTTGTCCGCCGCCCGGTAGGCGTCCTCGCGGCGCACGGCTGCGTCGATCAGCGCGAAGCCGCTGAAAACGATCAGGGCCACGCTCAACAGCCACATGAACCCTGCGAACCCCTGCATCAGCACAACGTCCACCACCAAGCTCGGTCAGTTCTTATCGTATTTGCGGTCACCGTACCCGTCTCCGCAAACCCGCTACCCGAAGAACGGGCCGGGCACGCATGGAGTGCCCGACCCGTCCCCGTACACACGGTTTCACCCGTTCGGCTCTGCCCACTTGGGCTCTGCCTACTTGGCGGGCGGAGTCGTCTTCTTGGCGGCCGGCTTGCGGGCCGGGGCCTTCTTCGCGGCGGGCTTCTTCGCCGGGGCGGGCGTGGTCTTGGCCTCGGCGGGAGCGGGGGCGGCGGCCGGGGCGGGCGTCGTCTCCTCGGTCGCCACCTTGACCTCGACCGACTCGGCCTTCGGCTCGACGGCGATGGCCAGTTCCTCGATCTCCTCGGCGGCGTCGCCACGCCAGGTCTTCACGGCCTGCTCGCCGTGCTCGGCGACCTTCTCGTACGTCTCGCGCGCCTTCACGGCGTACTCGGCGGCGACGCCGACACCGCGCAGGGCGAGGTCCGAGGCGCTCTCGCCGAGCTTCTTCAGGTCGGCGTCGATGGTCGAGCCGAGCTTCTTCAGATCGCCGTCCAGCGTGCCGATGAACTCGCCGACCTTGGACTGGATGCTCTCCTGCGCCTCCTTGGCACGGAGGGCGGCCTTCTCCTGCGCCTCCTTGGCGCGAGCGGCGGCCTTCTCCTGAACCGCCTTCGGGTCGGTGCCGCGTACGGCCTCGATCCGGGCCGGCGCCTCGGCACGCAGCTGCTCGACCAGTCCGGGCACCTTCTTGGCCTGCTGAAGGGCGAGGTCGGCGGTGCCGGCGGCGAAGTAGAACGGGGTGGGGTCGCTGAAGGTCTTGCGCAGGTCGTCGGTGATGGCCATGGTGATGGTCCTCCCGGGTTGCTTGGGGCTGAGGGTTTTGGACTGCGGCGAACGTGGGCCGGTCCAGCGTGCGTCGACTACGTCTGCGTCAACTGCATCAACTGGCCGTCTGTTGCGGGTCGGCATCGCTGCCGGTGCCTATGTGTTCGCCTGCATCTGCATCTGCGTCGGCACCAGTACCCGCGCCCGTCTCCGTACCCGCGTCCGTATCCGCGTCGACACCCGGAACGTCCGGCACAAGGACGTCCGTCGAGGCCGGCGCGCTGTCCGGATCGGCGATCTCGAACCCGTTCTCCTTGCGGAAGGACTCGTAGATCTGCAGCAGCACCTGCTTCTGCCGTTCGTTGAGCGTGGGATCGGCGAGGATGACGGCACGCGTCTCCACGTCGACCCGGTCACGCTCGGCGTCAAGGATGCCGGCCCGCACGTACAACGTCTCGGCGGAGATCCGCAGCGCCTTGGCGACCTGCTGCAACACCTCCGCGCTCGGCTTGCGCAGCCCGCGCTCGATCTGACTCAGATACGGATTGGACACCCCGGCGGCATCAGCGAGCTGCCTGAGAGACAGCTGCGCGGTGCGCCGCTGTTCACGCAGATACTCACCAAGATTGCCGACGTTGAGCGATGCCATGCGTCTAGCTTGCCGCACCCGCGCTAACTATTGCAAGCAGGCGCTTGCAAAAGTGCGCTACGCCACTGTGGCTGGGCGATCTACGATCCCCGGTCATTGTCCGTTCTCAGCAGATGTGGCGAGTCCCAGTGGTTCTGGCGAACGACCTGGCGGAGTCCCGGCGAAGCCGGCCGGCTTGTACGGTCCACCGCATGGTTGACGAGTTCGATGTGGCTCAAGCTCTGCGCGGCGGGATACCCGACAGGGCGCGAGCATGGGCCTTCGTTCGCGACTTTGCCGCAGTGTGGGCGGAGCCGCTCGCCGATGGCGCTGGTACGCGGGCGGAGGAGTTGGAGCGAGCCGACGAGGCGCTGGGGCTCCCGCTACCGACCGCGTTGCGCGAGGCGTACTCACTTCTCGGGACGCGTCACGACCTCACCGGCAACCAGGACCCGCTGCTGCACCCCTCTGAGCTGTTCGTGCACGACGAGTTCGGTGGAGTCCTCGTCTTCCGCAGCGAGAACCAGGGATGCGCTTTCTGGGGAGTACGACTGCGGGACCTCGGTCAGGACGATCCACCGGTGTTCGTCCGGTCGCGGGATGGTTGGGTCCGCTTCCTGGAGCGGGTCTCCCTGGCCTGCGTCGAACTCGTACTCAGCGAGACGCTGCTTGGCAGCGAAGGACGGCTCTACAACGCCTGTGAACTTCCCGCCGGACCGATCCGAGATATGTGTCAAGGTCAACCCGGAGACTGCACAGCGGGAGTGAGGACGGTCATATGCGCATCGGAGAGCTGGAGAAGCTGACGGACACGCCGGCGCGGTCTTTGCGGTACTACGAGGCGCAGGGACTGATCGTTCCGCAGCGGCTGGCCAACGGATACCGCGACTACGACGACTACCTGGTCGACCGGGTGATTCAGATCCGCGGACTGATCGACAGCGGAATCCCCACCCGGATCATCAAGCAGATCCTGCCGTGCCTCGACAAGCCCCGCGAGATCGTTGTCGAGGATGCCGACCCGGAACTGCTGGTGGTCCTCGCACGCGAGCGTGACCGGATGACGGCCCGCATCCACTGCCTCACCCAGAACCGCGACGCCATCGACGGCTACATGAATGCCGTCGACGAAGCGACCACGTAACGCAGCACCACCGGCGCCGCGTAGATCCAAGTCGCCACACGCCCCGGGCACGGGAAGTCTCGCTCATGCCTGCGTGGATCCGGCAGGAGTTCTCTGTCGGATCCGGAGCTCAGGGCTCTTCCACGGCTGGGACTGCCATCGACTTCAGCGCCCCGCTGCTCGGCAGCTGCTGGTGCGGCGCCATCACAGGACCGGCGTACGGGCTATCTGCCCGTTTCTTTTCACCGGCGCCGGTGCCATTGACCGGGCCGGGGCGGGGCGGGTTACTGGATCAAGACGGCCGGTGAAGAAGTCCTGCAGCGTCGACCCTGGCATTCCCCCGGGGAGTACCTGACCTGCCTCTCTGCGGGATGCGCGGCCTCCCGTTTGACCTTGACACTGGTGTCAATGTTTGACCCTGGGGTGACGCACGTACGACACGACCTCGCGGCGTGTCCGCGATGGTCCTCTGAACGGAGCTCCCCTCATGTCCGGCACAAATCGACTCAGTGTCATCCGGCAGTCGCCTTCCTACTGGCGCGTCGTCATCGACAATCCCCCGTTCAACCTCTTCGACCCGGAGATGTTCGCGGAACTGAACGTCCTGATGGACGAGATCGAGCGCGACACCGATCTCAAGGTCGTTGTTTTCGAGAGCGGAGACGAGGACTTCTTCGTCAACCACCACGATGTTGCGCGCGGTCACGGGGCGGCGGACCAGCCGGGTGGCGCGTCGTTCGACCACTGGCCGACCTTTGTGACCCGGCTCGCACAGTCTTCCGTGCTCAGCGTGGCAAAGGTGCGCGGCCGTGCCCGGGCGCAGGGGTTCGAATTCGCCCTTGCCTGCGACATCCGCTTCGCATCCAGGGAACGGGCGGTGTTCTCACTGATCGAGGTCGCCGGCTCCTCCATTCCGGGCGGCGGCGGCGTCGAATGGCTCGCCGCTCTGATCGGACGCTCGCGAACCCTCGAAGTCGTCCTCGGCGCGGACGACTTCGGCGCGGACATCGCCGAACGCTACGGCTGGGTCAACCGATCCGTTCCCGACAGTGAACTCGATGCCTTCGTCGACGCCTTCGCCGAGCGCGTGAGCCGCTTCGAGAAGCGCGCGCTGGAGGTCGGCAAGAAGCTGGTCAACGCGCGCGCCGGCGTCCCCTCGGAAGGGGATCTCTGGGTCTCGAACCATGTGCTCGCCGGGGTGGATGCCTGGCCCGAAGCGCAGGCGATGATGCCGAAGCTGAACGCCGCCGGCTTCAGCACGGACAAGGACTTCGAGTTGAACATGGCTGAGCGTCTTGGCGGTCTTCCCTCCGAATGACCGGGGCCTGGGCGACCGGGCAAGGTGAGCGGCAGCCCTGCCGACGACCGTTCGTCGACTGCGGCTCAGGGCGGTAGTAGCCCCGGACAGTGGGTACTTCGCCCACTGCCCGGGCGCCGTGACGACCACGCTCGATGACCCTTTCTCGACGCCGGCTCACCTCCGTGGGCTCCGTGAATATCTCGCTGGTCTGCTGCTGCCGAGAGGCCCCGATACCCCCGCCGGGATGCCGAATGAGCCTCTCTCGCCAGCATCTGGATCACCGGCATCCTCATCGACCGGCACCTGCGCCCGCTCGTCCTCACCAGCTTCACCTTGTTCGTCCTCTTGTTCGTCCTCTTGTTCGTCCTCGCGACACTGGGGCCGGCAGTCCTCGCCGAATCGCCCTCGCCGTGGCCGTCGCCGCACGCCGGCACGGCTTTCCCAACAGCTCCAGGCGCCGCGACCGCGAGCCGGCCGGGTGAGCCACCGCCGGGCCACGCCGGGAACGTCGCCCAGGAACACACAGACCATCAGGTAGCACAGGGCTTGAGAGCCAAGCCCCTACACGTGAAGGAGCAGGGCATGGGTGAGCAGGTAATCCGGGTCGGGATCATCGGGGCTGGCGGCTGGGCCGGCTACGGGCACATCCCGGCGTTGCGGACGCTTCCGGAGTTCGAGGTGGTCGCCGTGTCGGCGCGCCGGAAGGAGTCGGCGCAGCAGGCGGCCGAGAGGTTCGGCATCCCGCACGCCTACGGTGACGCCCACGACCTGATCAAGGACCCCGACGTCGACCTCGTGGCCGTGCTGACCCCGACCTCGCAGCGTGTGCCGCTCGTGAAGGCTGCCATCGAGGCCGGAAAGGACGTCTACAGCGAGTGGCCGCTCACCACCCGCACCTCGGACTCGGAGGAGCTGCTCTCGCTGGCCGAGGCGAAGGGCGTACGGCACATTGTCGGCCTCCAGCGCCGTCAGGGGCCGGCCGCCCGCTACGCACGGGACCTGGTGGCGCGGGGGTACGTGGGGGACGTGCGGGCCGCCCGGATCTCGGTCGGTGTGGACGCGTTCCCGCCCGTCATGCCGGAGAAGGTCGCCTGGACCTTCGACGTGGACGCCTTCACCCACGTGCTGTCCATCTACGGCGGCCACTTCCTCGACGTGCTGTTCCAGATCGTCGGACCCCCCAAGGACCTCACCGCACTCGTCGAGACCCAGTTCCCCGAGCTCACCGTCGAGGAGACCGGCAGGACTGTTTCCTCGGCCAAGCCCGACGAGGTCATGGCCATCGGCACCCTGGAGAACGGCGGCCTGTTCTCGGTCCAGCTGGAGGGCGCCCAGAAGTTCCCGACGGGCCTGCGGATCGACATCACCGGCACCGAGGGCGTCCTGCGCCTCACCAACGACCGCGCCTTTGAGAACACCGAGGACAACACCGTCCACGGCGTCAACGCGGACAGCGGCAACGGGCCCGCCCTTACGGTGCTGCCCGTCCCCGAGGAGTACCGGTCCCTCCCGGACACCTCTCTCGACGAGAGCGTCCAGGACCTGGCCCACCTGTACGCCGCGTTCGCCCGCGACAGGGCCAACGGCACCACCGAGGCCACCACGTTCGCCGACGCCGTACGACAGCACCACCTGATCGACCGGATCCAGCAGTCGTCGGAGAGGTTCCCGGAGTAGGGAGAAAGCTGATCCGCGGCGCCTCAGCCTTGTGGGACCGCACATCCGTCGGGCCCGCAGGCGCTGCCGGAGGCTTCGCTGCCGATGACCTTCAGCGGCGACCGGTTCCCCCATGCCTGCGCGAGGGCCTGGCCGAACACCTCGGGGGGCTGGGCGCCGGAGACGCCGTACGTCCGGTCGATCACGACGAACGGCACCCCGGTCGCCCCCAGTTCGGCCCCCGCGCGCTCGTCGGCGCGCACGTCGTCGGCGTAGGCGTCCGGGCCGCCGAGATCAGCGGCAACGCCGTCCGTGATCTCGCGGTCCTCTGCAAGCGGGAGATGCTGCCCTGGGACGAGTGGGGCCGGATGACCGAGGCCTACGAGGGCAGGACCGGCCCCGACTACGACCAGCTCGTCGACACCGTCGCCGAGGCGTGTCTCGGCGAGGATCCGGCCGCCCTGGCCGGTCTGTTCGCCCACCCGGACCTCGCGGTTCCGCACCACATGACGTCATGACCACATGACCACATGATCGGCTGACACCCGGGACAACCCCGGCCCCGCCCGGGCCAAGAGCCCGCCTGCGGTCAGCCGGTGGCCAGGAGCTCGAGCGTGTCGATCACTCGGTTCGAGAAGCCCCACTCGTTGTCGTACCAGGCGACCACCTTGATGTGGCGGCCCTCTACGCGGGTGAGCGCCGAGTCGAAGATCGACGAGGCGGGGTTGCCCACGATGTCGGAGGAGACCAGGGGGTCCTCCGAGTATTCGAGGACGCCGGCCAGCGGGCCCTCCGCCGCCGTGCGGTATGCCGCCAGCACGTCGTCGCGTGTCACGTCGCGGGCGACGGTCGTGTTGAGTTCGACGATCGAGCCCACCGGCACGGGTACGCGGATCGAGTCGCCCGACAGCTTGCCGTCGAGGTTCGGCAGCACCAGGCCGATCGCCTTGGCGGCGCCGGTCGTGGTCGGCACGATGTTGACGCCGGCGGCGCGGGCGCGACGGGCGTCGCGGTGCGGACCGTCCTGGAGGTTCTGCTCCTGCGTGTAGGCGTGCACCGTCGTCATGAACGCGTGCTCGATACCGGCGAGGTCGTCGAGGACCTTGGCCAGCGGCGCGAGCGCGTTCGTCGTGCAGGAGGCGTTCGAGACGATCGTGTGCACGGCCGGGTCGTAGGCGTCCGTGTTGACCCCGAACGCGAGCGTGACGTCGGCGCCGTCCGACGGCGCGCTGACGAGCACCTTGCGCGCGCCCGCGTCAAGGTGGGCGCGGGCGGCCTTGGCCGAGGTGAAGCGGCCGGTGGCCTCCAGGACGATGTCGACGCCGAGTTCGGCCCACGGCAGCTGTGCCGGCTCGCGCTCGGCCAGCACCTTGATCCGGCGGCCGTCGACGACGAGGGTGTCCCCGTCGACGGTCACCGGGCGCCCGAGGCGGCCGGCCGTGCTGTCGAAGGCGAGCAGCCGGGCGAGAGTGGCGGGCTCGGTGAGGTCGTTGACGGCGACGATCTCCAGGGCGCTGTCGCGCTCCAGCAGGGCGCGCAGCACATTGCGTCCGATGCGGCCGAATCCGTTGATGGCGATGCGAGTCATGAGTGAGGTCCCTTCCCTTCCCCACCAGGGTCGTCTGCGCCTCGCGCCCCTGACAGTGGCGGGATCGCCACGGTTCGAAAGGATCCCGCCAGGCCCGCCATGCCGTACCTGGGCCGGTCACTCGCCCCGGGTGAAGGTGCGCCGGTACTCGCTCGGAGTCGTGCCGAGGATGCGCTGGAAGTGCAGACGCAGGTTCGCGCCGGTGCCGAGTCCGGTGTCGGCGGCGATCTGTTCGACGCCGCGCTCCGAGCGCTCCAGCAGTTCGCGGGCCAGGTCGATACGGGCCCGCATCACCCACTGCATCGGCGTGCAGCCGGTCTCCTCGACGAAGCGCCGGGAGAACGTACGCGGCGAGACCCCCGCCTGCCGCGCCAGTATGTCGAGGGTGAGGGGCTCGCCGAGCCGGTGCAGCGCCCACTCGCGGGTGGCGGCGAACCGCTCCCCGAGCGGCTCGGGGACGCTGCGCGGTACGTACTGGGCCTGGCCGCCGCTGCGGTAGGGGGCCGCGACCAGCCGCCGGGCCGCGTGGTTGGACGCGGCCACGCCGAGGTCGCCGCGCAGGATGTGCAGGCACAGGTCGATGCCGGAGGCGGCGCCGGCCGAGGTGAGCACGCTGCCCTCGTCGACGAACAGCACGTTCTCGTCGACCCGGACGAGCGGATGCCTGGCCGCGAGTGCCCGCGTGTAGTGCCAGTGCGTCGTGGCGCGCCTGCCGTCGAGCAGGCCCGTGGCGGCGAGCGCGAAGGCGCCCGTCGAGATGGCGGCGAGCCGCGCGCCCCGGTCGTGGGCGGCGATCAACGCGTCGACGACGGCTCGCGGCGGGTCGTCACGGTCCGGGAACCGGTAGCCGGGGACGAACACGATGTCGGCCCACGCGAGCGCGTCGAGGCCGTGGGTGACTGAGTACGCGAGGCCGTCGCCGCCGGTCACGAGACCGGGCGTCGCCCCGCACACCCGCACCTCGTACGGCATGCTCGCGCGGGTCGTGAAGACCTGCGCCGGAATTCCGACATCGAGCGGCTTCGCACCCTCGAGCACAAGGACGGCGACGCGATGCGGGCGGGGTGCGGGCACGGGAAGAGGTTACGTGCACTCCTCCCCAGCTAGCCCCGGCGGCAGATGCAGAAGGGATGACCGGCCGGGTCGGTGAGGACCCGTGCCCTGGTGGGGTCGTGCGGCTGGTGGTCCGGTCTGCCCGCGCCCAGTTCCAGCAGTCGGGTCTCGGCCTCGTCCAGGTCCGGTACGTCGAAGCACATGTGCGCCTGCTGGGGGACGGTCTGGTCGGGCCACTGCGGAGCCCGGTAGCCGTCGACCCGTTGGAAACCGAGGAGGAGTCCGTCCTCGCGGGTGAGGCCCGCGAACTCGGCGTCCGACTTCGGGTGGGGTTGGAAGCCGGTGGCCTGCTGGTAGAAGGCAGCCAGGGCCAGCGGATCAGGGCAGTCGAGCGTGATCGCGGCCAACTTCATCTTCATCTTCATCGTCATCTTCGTCTGCAGGGTCATGGCACCTCCGGGCCGAACCACTTCGCCAGCCGGTCGAGCAGTTCCCACTGGTCCGAACCGGCCCAGGCCACATACCCGTCCGGCCGCAACAGTACGGCGGGCACGGCCAGTTGGGACACTTCCCGGCCGTCGTCGACGACGTGGTCGACACGGTCCGCCCAGCCCGCCGTCGAGAGGCCGCCCGTCCGGTCGAGGAGGAGGCCGCGGCCGGTGCGCATCCGCTCGTACAGGCGTCCCTGCTTCAGTGGTACGTCGCGCAGGCGGCGGCCGAGCAGTTCGTGGCCCTCGCCGAGGTCGTAGTGGACGCCGATCGCGGTGATCTTCTCGATCAGGTGGCGGTTGACGTCCTCGAAGTCCATCAGTTCCGACAGGAGCCGGCGCACCGAGCGCGGGCCCGGCTCGGCGGACAGGAGCAGCATCTGTGCGCGGGTGTTGTCCAGTACGTCGGCGGCCACCGGGTGCCGTTCGGCGTGGTAGCTGTCCAGCAGGTCGGCCGGGGCCCGGCCGCGCACCTCGGCGGCCAGTTTCCAGCCGAGGTTGAACGCGTCCTGGATGCCGAGGTTGAGGCCCTGCCCGCCGACCGGCGGGTGGATGTGCGCCGCGTCGCCGGCCAGCAGGACCCGGCCGGTGCGGTAGCGCTCGGCCTGGCGGGTGGCGTCGCCGAAGCGGGAGAGCCAGCGCGGGGAGTGCACGCCGAAGTCGGTACCGGCGTACGTCCGCAGCTGTTGCCTGACCTCGTCGAGGGTCGGCGGCACCGTGCGGTCCTCGGCCACCCCCTCCGCCGGTACGACGACTCGGTACGCCCCGTCCCCGAGGGGCCCGAGGCCGAATCCCCGGTGGGTCTCGCGCACCTCGGCCACCACGGCAGCCACTGTCTCCGCCTCGACATCCACCTGCATCTCGCCGATCAGCGTCTCCACCCGGGCGGACTCGCCGGGGAAGCCGACGCCGAGCAGTTTGCGCACGGTGCTCCGGCCGCCGTCGCAGCCGACGAGATAGCGCGAGCGCAGCCGCGTACCGTCGGCGAGTTCCGCCGTGACCCCTCCGTCAGCCCCGCCGTCGACTCCGTCGTCCCCCTCGGTCTGGCTCAGCCCAACCAGCTCGCAGCCTCGCCGGATCTCGGCACCGACGTCGACGGCGTGCTCGTACAGGAGGCGGTCGGTGAGGGTCTGCGGGATGCCGAGTACGTAGGGATGCGCGGTGTCGAGGGCGGGTGCGGGCTTGGTGATGCCGGCGAAGAAACCGGCGCCGACCGGGTACCGCTTGCCGTGTTCGAGGAACCGTTCGAGCAGGCCGCGCTGGTCCATCACCTCGATGCTGCGTACGTGCAGACCGAGCGAGCGGACGACCGGGGTCGGCTCCAGGTCCCGCTCCAGCACGACCACGCGCACATCGTGCAGGCGCAGTTCGGCGGCCAGCATGAGGCCGGTGGGCCCGCCGCCGACCACGATCACGTCAACATCAACGTCAATCACGAAAACCCCCACATCCCCATGTGACGACTACTGGACGATCCGGTGCGCCGACCGCTCGTACGCCCGCAGTTTCTCGGGCGTCAGGATCCAGTACAGCCCGTCGATCCCGTCCGGTCCGACGGTGGCGCTCATCAGGGCGACGGCGGTCCCGTCCTGGGTGATCAGGAGGGCGGGGCCGCCGTTGGCCTCGACGATGCCGTAGTCGGCGCCGGGGAAGAACTTCTTGGAGAAGGCGGTGATCATGGCCACGCGTCCGGCGCCCAGGACCGCCAGCCGTGCCGCGCCGCGCATGCCGTTGCCGTCGGCGTAGGCGACGACGTCGGCCGACAGTACGTTCTCCAGCGCGGCGACGTCACCGTCCCGGGCCGCCGCGACGAAGGCTTCGAGCAGGCGCCGGTGCTCCGCCGTGTCGACGGGGGCGCGGCGCTCGGCGGCCAGCCGTTTGCGGGCCCGGCTGACGATCTGCCGGGTGTTGGCCTGGCCCAGCTGGAGCATGCCCGCGATCTCGTCGTACGGGTAGTCGAACGCCTCCCGGAGGACGTAGGCCGCCCGCTCGACGGGGTTCAGCTTCTCCAGGACCAGCAGTACGGCCAGCTCCAGCGCCTCGCCGCGCTCCGCGCCGACCTGTGGATCGACCCGGGTGTCCACGAACTCGGGCAGCCAGGGCCCGACGTACGCCTCCCGCCGGACCCGTGCCGACTGGGCCACGTTGATCGCGAGCCGGGTGGTCGTCTTCGCCAGGAACGCCCCGGGATCCAGCACCGCGCTCCGGTCGGCACCCTGCCAGCGCACCCACGCGTCCTGCACGACGTCCTCGGCCTCGGACACACTGCCGAGGACGCGATAGGCGATCCCGAACAGCCTCGGCCGCAGCCCCTGGAACACGCCCGCGGCAGCCTCCAGCTCGGCGTCCAGCCCCGTCAGCTGCTCCAGTTCCTCGGGCTGCTCCAGCTGGTCGCCGGTGAGCGGCCGTTCGTCGTCCATGGTGCCGATGCCTCCGCCTTCGCAGGTCAGGTGCCGTGCCGTGGCCGCAGCCAGTCGTGTTCCGGGGCGACTACGGCCCGCCTGCTCGATCCTCGCAGACCAGGACCGGCCCCCGTACCCCGGTGGTACGGTCGCCGCATGGACCCGCAGGAACTCGCCAACCTCGCGCATCTGCGTCGGGCACGGGATCTGATCGACCGGGAGTACGCGCGTCCGCTGGACGTGCCGACGATGGCCAGGCACGCGCTGATGTCGCCGGCGCACTTCTCGCGGCGGTTCCGGGCGGCCTATGGCGAGACTCCGTACAGCTATCTCATGACCCGGCGGATCGAGCGGGCGATGACGCTGCTGCGCGGCGGGATGAGCGTGACCGACGCGTGCATGACCGTCGGCTGTACCTCGCTCGGTTCGTTCAGCTCGCGGTTCACCGAGGTCGTGGGGGAGACGCCGAGCGCGTATCGCGGGCGGGCGCACGACGCGGTGACGGCGATGCCCGCGTGCGTGGCCAAGGTGTACACCCGGCCGAGCAGGAACCCCGTGCCGGGCGCGGATGCTGTATCGGACGCGGACGCTCCTCGTACGAGTGCTCCGAGCCCGGAAGCAGTGGCCGAAAACATGCCGAGCAGGATTCGAGAAGCGGGCCGTACGGCCGCCGCCTAGCGTGGTCGGCATGGACATCGCACTGCAGTACTGCCACATCACGGTCAACGACCCCGACGAGGCGCTCGCCTTCTACCGCGACGCGCTCGGCTTCGAGGTCCGCAACGACGTCGCCTCCGGCGGCTTCCGCTGGGTCACCCTGGGCAGCCCCGCACAGCCGGACCTCGAACTGGTCCTCTCCGAGCCGCACGCGGGCCGTTCCCCGGCCGACGGCGACGCCCTCCAGGAACTGCTCACCAAGGGCGTCATGCCCATGTTCGTCTTCCGCACCGACGATCTCGACGCCATGTTCGAGAAGGTACGGGCGTCCGGCGCCGAGGTGCTCCAGGAGCCCATGGACCAGCAGTGGGGCCCGCGCGACTGCGCGTTCCGCGACCCGTCCGGCAATCTCGTACGGATCTCGCAGAAGCCGAAGGGCTAGAGGCCAGAAGCCGAAGAGCTGGAAACACCTGCAAGAGACCGTAAGTATGTAAGAAAACCGGACGATACGGAGACCCGATGAGCAGGCCCCCGAAGTCGGCCCAGCAGCCGACCCCGCAGTCGGCCCAGCAGTCGGCCGCCGCGCCGCACAGTGCCGACAGTCATGACCTGATCCGTGTGTTCGGTGCGCGCGAGAACAACCTCAAGGACGTCAGCATCGAGCTGCCCAAGCGTCGGCTGACGGTGTTCACCGGTGTCTCCGGTTCCGGCAAGAGTTCCCTGGTGTTCGACACGATCGCCGCGGAGTCGCAGCGGCTGATCAACGAGACGTACAGCGCGTTCCTGCAAGGGTTCATGCCGACGCTGGCGCGGCCCGAGGTCGACGTGCTCGAAGGGCTGACGACGGCGATCATCGTCGACCAGCAGCGGCTGGGCTCCGACCCGCGCTCCACGGTCGGTACGGCCACCGACGCCAACGCGATGCTGCGCATCCTCTTCAGCCGGCTCGGGCAGCCGCACATCGGCCCGCCGAGCGCGTACTCCTTCAACACGGCGTCGGTCCGGGCGAGCGGCGGGATCACCGTCGACCGCGGCGCGGCCAAAACGAAAACCGTGAAGGCGACCTTCAACCGCACCGGCGGGATGTGCACGCGCTGCGAGGGCCGGGGCGCGGTCTCCGACATCGACCTCACCGAGCTGTACGACGACTCCAAGTCGATCGCCGAGGGCGCGTTCACCATCCCGGGGTGGAAGTCGGACAACGTCTGGACCGTCGGTATCTACGCCGAGTCCGGCTTCCTCGACCCGAACAAGCCGATCCGCCGCTACACCAAGAAGGAGATGCAGGACTTCCTCTACCGCGAGCCGACGAAGGTCAAGGTCAACGGCGTCAACCTCACCTACGAGGGCCTGATCCCCAAGATCCAGAAGTCGTTCCTGTCCAAGGACAAGGAGGCGATGCAGCCGCACATCCGTGCGTTCGTGGAGCGGGCGGTCACCTTCACCACCTGCCCCGACTGCGAGGGCACCCGGCTGAGCGAGGGCGCCCGGTCGTCGAAGATCGGCAAAATCAGCATCGGCGACGCCTGCGCGATGGAGATCCGGGACCTGACGGAATGGGTACGCGGCCTCAAGGACGCCTCGGTCGCCCCGCTGCTCACCGCGCTCCAGCACACGCTCGACTCGTTCGTGGAGATCGGCCTCGGCTATCTCTCGCTCGACCGCGCCTCGGGCACCCTCTCAGGCGGTGAGGCGCAGCGCGTCAAGATGATCCGCCATCTCGGCTCCTCCCTCACCGACATCACGTACGTGTTCGACGAGCCGACGATCGGGCTGCACCCGCACGACATCCAGCGCATGAACGACCTGCTGCTGCGGCTGCGCGACAAGGGCAACACCGTGCTCGTCGTGGAGCACAAGCCCGAGGTGATCGCGATCGCCGACCATGTCGTCGACCTCGGCCCGGGGGCGGGTACGGCGGGCGGCACGGTCTGTTTCGAGGGCACGGTGGAGGGCCTGCGGACCGGCGGCACGGTCACCGGCCGCCACTTCGACGACAGGTCCGCGCTGAAGGAGTCGGTACGGAAGCCCACGGGCACGCTGCCGATCCGGGGCGCGACGAAGCACAACCTCCAGGGCGTCGACGTGGACATCCCGCTCGGGGTGCTGTGTGTGGTGACGGGCGTAGCCGGGTCCGGCAAAAGCTCCCTCATCCACGGCTCACTGGTGGACGCCAAGGGCGCCGTCAGCGAGGGCGTGGTGTCGGTCGACCAGACCCCGATCCGCGGCTCCCGCCGCAGCAACCCGGCGACGTACACGGGACTCCTGGACCCGATCCGTACGGCGTTCGCCAAGGCCAACGGGGTGAAGCCGGCCCTCTTCAGCGCCAACTCGGAGGGCGCGTGCCCCACCTGCAACGGCGCCGGTGTCATCTACACGGACCTGGCGATGATGGCCGGGGTGGCGACGACCTGCGAGGACTGCGAGGGCAAGCGTTTCCAGCCGGCGGTGTTGGAGTACCACCTCGGTGGGCGTGACATCAGCGAGGTGCTCGCGATGTCGGTGACGGAGGCGGAGGAGTTCTTCGGCGCGGGCGACGCGCGTACGCCGGCCGCACACCGCGTCCTGGACCGCCTGGCCGACGTGGGCCTCGGCTACCTCAGCCTCGGCCAGCCGCTCACCACCCTGTCCGGCGGCGAACGCCAGCGCCTGAAGCTGGCCACGCACATGGGCGACAAGGGCGGCGTGTACGTCCTCGACGAACCGACGACCGGCCTCCACCTCGCCGACGTCGAACACCTCCTCGGCCTCCTCGACCGACTCGTCGACGCGGGCAAGTCGGTCATCGTCGTCGAACACCACCAGGCGGTCATGGCCCACGCCGACTGGATCATCGACCTCGGCCCGGGCGCGGGCCACGACGGCGGCCGAATCGTCTTCGAGGGCACCCCGGCGGACCTGGTGGCGGGACGGTCGACGCTGACGGGGGAGCACTTGGCGGGGTACGTGGGCGCGTGAGGGCGGCGCCGGGCGGGACAACGGGGGTGGGTCGCGCAGCCCGGCGCCAACAGGGGGCCGCTCTCGGCGGGACGGGAGCCGCCCCTAGCGGCACGCATGCCCGCAGCGAGGCGGGCCTGCTTTTAGGGGCGCGGGGAACTGCGCGCCCAGCCCCCACCGACCCGCAGACGAACGAATCGGGACGGACGGGGTTTTCAGGGGCGCGAGGAACTGCGCGCTCAGCGCAACCACTCCTCCACGACCATGAAGTCCGCGTCCCCCAGCCCATGCCGAGGATCGACCCGGTGCAACAGAGCCCGCCCCGGGTGATGTGCCGCCACCCAGCTCCGGTCGGCGCCGCCGATCTCGTCATCGAGCCAGACGAAGTCACGTCCGGCCGCCCACTCGACAAGAGGGCGGGTCTTCCAGTGCACGCCAGCCGCTCCAACTCCGGACCCTCCGAGCCCTCCGTGCGGGGCATCGGAGGCAGGGTCCGGCCAGGTCACCACCGGGAGGTCAGGCAGCCCCAGCCAAGGCGCAACGCACTCGTTCGCCTCCTCCATCCAGGTCGTGGCCCACACCAACTCGCAGCCCAGCGCCGCCAGTCGGGGCCCGAGCGCGGGGTCGATCCTGGGCAGCAGGGGATTCGCCTCGGCCGCCGGGAGTCGGGGTCGCCGGGCGGGCCTGTACGTCGGATAGCCGTCCGGATACTGCTCCGGCGTCCCGCCGAACGGGATCAGCGGTCCGTCGACATCCAGGAAGAGGAGGGGGACGGGACCGGGCAGGGCGGCGGAAAAGGAAAGGCTCGTCATCGTCCCCCCTTGATACCGTGATTCCCATGACTGCCGGGTCGGCCTTGTGCCGTGAGCGAGTTGGGTGCCCGGCCTCTGAGTGAGGTCGGGGTGGGCCAGGGGCCCGCCGGTTTCTGTGTTGGGTCCGTGACCGACAGAGAAACCACTCGCAGAGAAAGCAGAGCATGCCCAACGACTTCAACCAGCAGGTCATCGAAGAGTTCCGGGCCAACCACGGCCAGGTAGGCGGCTACTTCGAAGGCGCCCGGCTCCTTCTCCTCACCACCACCGGCGCCCGCACCGGAACCCCGCACACCACCCCCGTCGGCTACCTCCCCGACGACGGCGAGCGAGTCTTCGTCATCGCCTCGGCCGGCGGCTCCCCCAGGCATCCCGACTGGTACCGCAACATCCTCACCCACCCCCAAGTCACCGTCGAAACAGGCGTGTTCACCTACGAGGCCCGCGCAGTCGTCCTCGACCGCGACGAGCGCGACCGCGTGTTCGCGCGGGCCGTCGAGGCCGAGCCGGGGTGGGCCACGTACCAGGAGAAGACCGACCGGATCATCCCCGTGGTCGCCCTGTACGAGATCGCGCAGGGCGGACCGCCCCGCATCAACGCGTCCGGCATGGGCGAGGCCATCCAGGTCGTCCACGACGCCTTCCGGCGTGAACTCGCCCTCATACGGCACGAAATGCACGCCGCCAGCGGCAACACCGCACCCCTCGGCGCCCAGTTGCGCGCGAACTGCCTCACCTTCTGCGCGGGGCTGCACAATCACCACACCGGCGAGGACCTCGGCCTGTTCCCCTTCCTCGCCGACCGCCACCCGCAGTCGGCCCCCGCCCTGGAGCGCCTACGCACCGAGCACGAGCAGATCGCCGACCTCGTCGAGCAGTTGCGCAGGGCACTCGCCAGTGAGGATGTCGACCCCGCCGTCGTCCGGGCAGAAGTCGAGCGCCTCACCCTCGAACTCGAAGCCCATCTCACCTACGAGGAGGAGCAGTTGATCCCGCTGCTCTGAAAGTTCTGAGGTTCTGAAGTAACGGCGGTGGGGTGCCGCAGACAAGGCACCCCACCGCCACCTCGCCACCCGTTCAGAACGGCAACGCCCGCCCATGCACCACCTCCAGCCGTGACACCGCCCGCGTCAGCACCACGTACAGCCGATGCAGCCCCCGCCCGGTCGCCCCCTCCCCCTCCACGATCGCAGCGGGCTCCACGACGACCACGTGGTCCCACTCCAGCCCCTTCACGGCCGTCGCCGCCAGCACCGCGACCCGGCCGCCCCCGTCCAACGCCCCCAACACCTCCCGTACGGCGGCCACTTCGCCCTCCGCCGCCACAACCCCCACCGACCCCTCCCCCTCCAGCGCCCGCCCCACCGCGGCCACCACCTCCCCGAGCACCTCGGCCTCGGGCACCTCCACCACCCTCAACTCCCCGTCCCCGCGCAGGGATCGGGCCGGCGGCACCGCCACCTCCAACCTCTCCAGCAGCCGGTTGGCGAAGTCGACCACCGTCCTCGGCACCCGGAACCCGGTCGTCAGCGGGATCACCGTGGCGTCCGGTTTGCCCAGGTGGGCCAGCAAGGGCCCCCAGTCCCGCGCGGCCCACGGTGTGGTGCCCTGGGCCAGGTCGCCCAGGACAGTGAGGGAGCCGTAGGGCGCGCGGCGCGCGATCACCCGGCACTCCATCGGGGAGAGGTCCTGCGCCTCGTCGATCACGACATGGCCGTACCCCTCGGGGTGTTCGATCAGACCGGCGACCTCGTCGAGGAGGACCAGATCGGCGGCCGACCAGCGCGCCGACTTCCACGACCTCGGCGGACGCGCCCACCGCACCGCCCGCTGCTCCTCCGCCCCCAGCAGCCCCTCGGCGGCCCGCGCCAACGCCCGCTCGTCGCCCAGGAGTTCGGCCACCACCTCCTCCGGACGCACCCTCGGCCACACCGCCTCCACATACGCCCCGACCGGCCGCGCCCGCTCGATCCGCCGCACCCAGCCGTTCGACTGCGCCCCCGCCCGCCGCTCCGCCTCCCGCTGGATACGGGCCACCACCCGCGTCCGTACCCGCTCGCGCCCCACGCCGTACGGCGGTTCCTCGGCCCGTACGCCCGCCACGATCCGCGCCAGCTCCGCCGCCGGGACCCGCCAGCGGTAGGAATCGTCCGGCACCTCAAGGGGATCAAGGGAGTTGGCGTACCCATCGGTCGCCACGCGTGCGTACAGCGCCCGGCGCAGCACCTCGGCCATCCGCGCGTCGTGCTTCACGACGGCCGCCCGCTCGTCGTCCTCCGCGCGCACCGGCCGGCCCGGGCCCGCGATCTCGTCCGTGACCGTGGACTGCCGTACGCCCGTCTCGCCGAGGGCGGGCAGCACCTCCGAGATGTACGACAGGAACGTGCGGTTGGGCCCGAGGATCAACAGGCCGCCGCGCTGGACGCGTTGGGGGTGGGTGTAGAGGAGGTACGCGGCCCGGTGCAGCCCGACGGCCGTCTTGCCGGTGCCGGGCGCACCCTGCACACACACGGAGACGCCGAGACCGGCCCGTACGAGGTCGTCCTGCTCGGGCTGGATCGTCGCGGCGATATCCCGCATGGGCCCGACACGGGGCCGAGCGATCTCCCGCGCGACCAGACCACCCACACCATCCGCACCACCCAAACCGTCCGCGCCGCCCGCCAACTCCCCTTGGCCGTCCCCCACTTCCGC
The DNA here is from genome assembly GCF_053599695.1 of Streptomyces sp. NPDC000878. Taxonomy (NCBI): domain Bacteria; kingdom Bacillati; phylum Actinomycetota; class Actinomycetes; order Kitasatosporales; family Streptomycetaceae; genus Streptomyces; species Streptomyces sp. NPDC000878. Next base: position 34,755 of record NZ_JBSFMT010000081.1, read on the forward strand.
GTCCGTGAGGTGCTCGTCCTCCAGTCCGGTCAGGTCGGCGGAGTCCCCCGTACTGCCGGGCGCCCAGCCGAACCGCCGCCGCACGGCCACGCCCTGCGGATCGCGGGCGCTCGCCTGGTAGAAGGCCCGGGAGACGGGGGCCCGCCAGTCCACGACGAGGGGCGGGCGGGTCGGATGCTCGGAGATCCGCAGCCGCCCGATGTGATAGCTCGCGCCACGGTGATCACCCCCGCCGTCCCCGTCACCGAAGTCCAACCGGCCGAAGAACAACGGCCCTTCGGGCAGTTCACCCAACTCCTTCGCCTTGCTGCGCAGTTGGTACCCGAGCACTTCCGCGTCCGCCCCGGAGGCGGAGACGTCCTCGCCGGTGACGACATGCTCCCGGGCGCCGTCGATCATCGCGGCGAGGGCGGCACGACAGCTGTCGTGATGGGCACGTTCGCGGCGCAGGGAGTCGCGGAGCGGGGAGTCGGGTGACGTCATTCCAGCAAGCCTACCGAAATAACGTAACCGGGTTAAACATTTTACTCAGTCAGCTTGGTCAGGCCCATGTCCCGCAGCCACGGCAGCCCCGCCTCCAGCTGCCCGAACGCCTCCTCCGCCGCCACGACCGCGTCCCCCCGCACCGCGTCCACCGTCTCCCCCGCCGCTATCCGCCGCCAGTTCTCCTGCGCGAGGATCCGCTGTACGGCGATGATCTGCCCGGCGGCGAGCCGGGCCGCCAGGGTGCCGCCCAGGGCGCCGGCGAGTGCGGCCTCCGACCGCTGCTGGTACTCGTACGCCCTGGCGACCAGTGACGGGGTGCCGTAGAGCAGGCCGTGGAAGGCGAGCACCCCGGGGGCGCCGTTGAGGCCGGTGACCGGGTCCTCGCGGCTCAGCCCGTCGAGGAACTGCCGGCGCAGCGCGTCGACCGGCGAGACGCCCGTGCCCGCGCCCACCCCCGCACGGGCCGCCCGGACCACCCGCGCCGCCTCGTCCTCGTGGTCCGCGAAGCGGTGCAGGACGAGGTCCTCCTTGGCCGGGAAGTACCGGAACAGCGTCGGTTTCGAGATCCCGGCCGCGGCGGCGACCTCCGCGACGGACACCGCGTCGAACCCCTTCGCGAGGAAGAGCCCGATCGCGATGTCGGACACGTTCTGGTACGTCTGCCGCTTCTTGCGCTCACGCAGCCCGATCTCTGCCATGGAAGGGAGAGTACGCACTCCGGGGACCCACGCGTCCAGCCCCCGGGACGCCCTCCCGCCGCAGAGCAGCGACCCTAGGCCCGCGCCCGTGCCAGGAGCGGATTCTCCGTGGAAGCGGAACGGGCCGGCAGGCCCAGCGCGGCCGTCGCCGACGCCAGCGTCATCGCGTACGAGTCGACCGCCCGGCGGACGTTCGGGGCGTCCAGAGCGGCGCCGGTGACCAGGCGGTCCAGGTCGATGTAGGCGGATCGTACGATCTCGATGTCCCGGTAGACGCGCCAGTCCCGTTGCCAGTTGTCGGTGTACTCGGCGGGCAGTACGCGCGCCCATCTGCGGAACATGCGGTCGCGGATCTCCGAGCGGGTCGGCGTGAGGTGCATGTGCCGGACCAGGTCGTAGAGCGGGTCGCCGACCAGCGCCATCTCCCAGTCGATGATGGTCAACGCCATCGGGTCGTCCCGGCGTACGAGGTTCCACGGGTTCAAGTCGCCGTGCAGCAGGGCCGGTTCTCGGTCGCTCACCTCGTGCCGGCCCAGGATCTCCCGCAGCCGGGCGGCGTGGGGCAGGCCGAGCGCCCCGGCCAGTTGCCTGGACTCGCGCGGCAAGTCCTCCACCAGGGAGACGAGTTGCTCGCTCAGCCAGCTGTAGAAGCGCCCCCCGCCCGCCATCGGATCGAGCACCTTGTAGTCCACGCCCGTCAGCGCGCGGAGCTGGTCGACGAGCGCGTCCGCCTCGTGCGGGAGCAGGCCGTGCACCGGATGGCCGGGGGCCCGGTCGAGGTCCCGCGGCCCGGCGTACGTGTGGATCGCGAAGCGTTCCTTGCGGTAGCTGGTGCCCAGGGCGAGGACCCGCGGCACCGCCACGTCGACGCCCGACCGCTCGATGGCCCGGAGCACGGCGTGCTCGCTGAGGAAACTGGGCTCACGCCGGTGGACCCTCGGCACCTGCCGTCTGACCACCACGGGAAAGTCGACGCCCTCGACCCGGACCACCGAGTTGAGGTGCGCGGTCCCCTTGAACACCCGGTTGGCCGGCGCCGCGCCCTCGGCGTGCAGGGCGCGCTGCACGGCGGCGTGCGGGAAATCGGCGTGCTCCGGGACCCGTCGGTCCGGTTCCCAGCCGATCGGGGTACGGGAGGCCGCGTCCCGGCGGGACGACGACATCTGCCAGCGGTACAGGATCTGCTCGATCACCGCGTCGCTCGGCACATCGGCCAGCCGCAGCGGCTCGGCCGCCCCCGCCAGCGCCTCGCTCACGGCGGCCGTCGCCCCGTCCAGGCGCCCCTGGTCGAACGATTCCTCCAGCGACCTCGCCGCCCGCATGACGTCCGGGAACACGGACTGCGCCCGCTCGAAGGCGACGTAGTGCGGCAGGTCCCGGTGCAGGCCGTTGACGGCGGCGGGCCTGGTCACCTGCATGGCCTCGGCCCAGGCGTCCACCACCTCGCCCCACTGGAAGTCCGGGTACTTCATGCGTACGAGGTGGATCGCGAGGTCGTGCAGAGGGTCCCCGTAGGTGGCCAGTTCCCAGTCGACGGAGGCCAGCGAGGAGGGGTCGTTGTGGCAGGTGACGATCACGTTGTCCCGGTGCAGGTCCCCGTGGAGCAGGCTGTAGGGACGACGGGCCATCACCGGCACCCGCTGGGCCCACCGGATCAGCGCGTCCTCCGGGACCCCCAGAGCGACGAACAGCCCACCGTAAACAGCCCAATTGGACTGACGGATGTCACGGTCCGCGCGGTGCGCCAGCATGCGCAGGAAACTCTGGCCGTCCTTCGCGTTGCGCGGCAGACTGCTCGGCAGCGACTCCCTGCGCACCTGCGACACCTGGGACATCAGCTCCGCGAGCGCCTTGATCACCGGACCGCCGACCGGCTTGCCGTTCTCGCACACACGGGAGAGCGGTACGCCGTCCACATAGCTGTGGACAGCGAAGCCGGGGCGCGAGACAAGGCACTTCGGCGCCCGGGGCACGACCTCCTGGACCGCGTGCAGAATCGCCGCCTCGCGCTCCCAGGTCCGGATCACCACGGGCAGCACGTCGGGCCGCCGGACCCGTACGAGCACCGGCGCACCTGCCTCGCCGGCCACGACTCGCGCCACGTTCTCCGGCAGCGGGAGCACATGGTTGCGGTTGTGGTGGCCACCGCTCGCCACTCCCACCTCCGGCGCCCGCCGCACGAACGCGGACACGACGTCGGGCCGCTCACGGGTTGGTCGTTCCCGGAGCGGGGGCCGGGGAACAGGGGGTGTGCCCACTGACCGCTCCTGGTGGCTCGCGCGAGGTGACGAAGGGTAGGCAAACGCTATGGTCGAGATGCGTCCTGCACGACCAGAGCCCAGGCTTGTTAGCCACAACGAGTGGTCTGCCACTCATCCGGTTCAGGTCCGTCCGAGGCAGGCTTGTTCGCCTTCTCTTACGCGGCAACGAACGCGGTTTACTCACGCGGTGCGCAGATGCTACAGCACGGTTGCTACGGCGCTGTGTCCTGTCCCCGTTCCTCCGCCAGGCGTTCCCACATGGCGTCGAACCAGTCCTGCGCCTCCCGGACGAAGCGCGACCCTTGTGACGCAGGGTCACCATCCTTGACGAAGTGCGTCAGCGGGGCTCCGAGTCCCAGGACGTCGATCGCCGGCACTTCATCACCGTTGTCCAGGACGACCGGCCGCTCTATCGGCACGTACAGGCCGTGCAGTGCCTCGACCCGGTTGACGAGGTACAGCTTCCAGGTCGGAGCGATGTCCACATGCCGGACCTCGAACTCGACCGTCGGCACCAACTGCTCGGCGCGCACTTCTCGCACGATCCTCAGGGACGAATCCGTGAACCGTCTCGTGATGGCGCGCAGACGCTCCCGCAGCCGCGGGGTGTCCGCGGGGTTCACCGCGCGCAGATAGGGCAGGACCACCTCCTCGGCGGGGAGGATCACACGCAACGAGATGCGCTGAGGAGCGATCGCCTCGGCGCGAATCCGTTCCATCTGTATCTGGAGGTGCGTCGCCAGCGACTCCGAAGTGAGCGTATAGACGTCCAGAGTGACCTCAGGCCGTTCGAACGCCTCACCGATCAGCGCCCCCAGCGTCACGCCCACGCCCTGGCGGGATCTCGTCGCCGGCTGGATTCCCGGCACCTTGACGACCCTGGAGCCGCTGCCCTGTCTGGATTCGATCCAGCCCTCGCTGTTCAGCTCCCTGAGGACCCGCTGCACGGTGTCCCGGGAGACCTGGAACTCCGTCGCGAGATCACGCTGTGTCGGCAACCGCGACCCCAGCGGGTAGGTCCCGTCGGCCAGGCGGGCGCGCAGCGCCCCCGCGAGGCGCCGGAACTCCCTGCCCCGGCCGTCAGCCGTCCGCTCCCCGGTCACAGGCTCGGCGTCCTGGGCGCGCTGCTCCTGGGCATGGTCGTCGCGGGTGTACGAACACGCCGTACCGCCCTGGCCGTCGGAGCGGCCGTGGCGTTCGTGCTGATGATGACTCAGGCCTGACCCGCGCCGGTCCGGCTGCGGACCGCCCGCAGTACCGGCGCCAACGAATCCACAACCATTTCTGCACCGGCTTCCTTGAGCGTCTTCTCCTTCTCCTCGTTACGCGCGTAGCCCAGGAACGGCACCCCGGCCTCATGTGCGGCGTAGTAGTCCGCAGGGCTGTCGCCGATCATCAGGGCCGCGGACGGGGCCGCGCCCACCGCGCTGAGGGCGCGGTTGAGGCAGTGCGGATGCGGCTTGAGGAGATGGAGGTCCTGCGTGCGGCCGTAGATGTGCGGTGTGAAGCACCTCATCAGGTTGCGAGCCTCGACGTAAGTGCGCACTGTTCTGGGGGAGTTGTTCGTGGTGATGGCAAGGCGGGCGCCGACCGCGTGCCAGGTCTGTATCAGGATGTCGGCGTAGGGAGTGGGCATTGCCTTGACCACCGCCCGAAGCTCCTCCTGGGTGAGGCGTTCCTCCAGCTCCGCCACCAGATCGCTGCCCGGGTGCCGGCGGTCGACGGCTCGTAGCAGCACCTGCGGGTCCAGGGATTCCAGTTCCCGATCCGTCAACAGGCCGTGCAGTCCCCGCCCTTCGAGCCAGTGCACCAGCTCGACCGCCACCTTGTCCGCCGCATGCCCCGCGAACAGCCGGCAGATCGGCCCGTCGAAGTCCCAGAGCACGACGCGCGCACTGGCGATCAGCTTCCTCAGGTCCTCGGGCATGGGCGCGGTCACGGGCTCGGACGCGGGCGCGGAGGTCGCCCCTTCGGTCTGTGTCGTATCAGAGGTCACTAGGAGAGTGTCAGGTCCGAAGTGATGGTTTCCCAGAGGGCGTCGAACCACTTCTGGGATTGCTCGACGAACGCCGTGTCCCGTTCACCGGCACCCTTGCCGAACGAGAAGAGCAGCGACTCGGTGCCCAGGGTGTCGTACATGTCGAGCGTCCCGCTCTCCACCGCCTCCTCCCGGCGGGCGATCATGTAGTACGCGATCAGCGCCTCGGCGTCGTTGAGCAGGTACAGCTTCACCGGCGGGGTGAACGGCAGCGCCCGGAACGTCACCCGTACGTCGATGCCGTGCGAGGAGCGCAGGGCCAGCAGGTTGTGCCGGAGCACATGTCCCTGGGCGTTGCGCTGGGCCAGCCAGCGCTGGTGGACCGGGGCCTCGGCGGCGTCGCCGGTGTCCTCGACGGGGACCGGGAAGGCCAGCGTGATGTCCCGGGACGGCAGCAGGATGCGTACGTCGATCGACTCGGGGCGCAGGCGGCCCTCGTGGATCAGCCGGACCGGTTCACCGACGGCCAGCATCAGGGTCTCCGCGGTGAGACAGGCCGCGTCGATGCGCACGTGCGGCGCCGAGAACGCCTCCGTCAGCCGGGGCGCGAGCCCCACCATCGTCGGCTGGGGCCCTTCCCGGGGCAGGGTCATCTCGGCGACGCGCGGCGGGCTGCCCTTGCTGACGTTGGTGAGCAGCTGCTCGGAGTGCAGGATGCGCAGCGCCTCGCGTACGGCACCCCGCTCGACGCCGAACTCCTCGGCCAGCTCGGCCTGGGTGGGCAGCCGGTCGCCCGGCCGCAGGTCGCCGCTGCGGATGCGGTCACGCAGGGCGGCGGCGATCTCCTGGGGCGACTGTCTTCTGCTGCCGTTCACTGCCACGTTCTCCTGGGTCACGACCAAAACGCTACAACTTCGATCCATCTATGGGGAGTTGTTTGAAAGTTGTTTATGAGTAGTGGCCAAGTGGGGACAACATACTCAGAGTTGGTCACCAACTTACCCAAGTTGGCGGAAGTTTTGCCTCCTTCCTGCCATCCCCGCGACACCGCCCTGAAGGAGGAACCACCATGCCCGCCATCGCCCTCCTCGCCGCCGTCTTCATCAGCGGCTTCCAGCAGTTCGTCAGCTGGCAGTACGGCACCTCCGGTGTCGTCGGTCTGCTCCTGCTCACCATAGGCATCAAGGCCCGGAACGCGACCATCAGCTCCATCGGAGCCGTCATACTCGCCCTGTTGGTCACGGGCCCCACCCTGTGACGCGTCGGTCGGCGAAGGTCAGCCGGTGAGCGTCAGCTCCGAACTGATCGTCTCCCACAGCGCGTTGAACCACAGGTGCGACTGCTCCACGAACGTCGTGTCCCGGAGTCCGGCGCCCTGCTCGAAGGCGAACAGCATCGACCGGACGCCCTCGGCGTCGTACATCTCCACCTGCTCGTGGTCGATCTCCGTCGCGCGCCTCTTCAGCGTGTAGTACGCGAAGAGCGCCTCCGACTCGTTGAGCAGATACAGCTTCACCGGTGGCGTGAACGGGAGGGCCCGGAAGGAGACCCGCACGTCGATACCGTGCGTGGCACGCAGGGCCAGCAGATTGTGCCGGAGCACCTGCCCCTGGGCGTTGCGCTGCGCCAGCCAGCGGCGCTGTAGCAGGCCGGTGGCCTCGGACCCGGCCGGGGAGCCGTCCGCCAGGGCCACGGGCGCCGGCCACGCGAGGTCGATGTCCCGGCTCGGCAGCAGCACCCGGACGTCGATTCTGGCCGGATTCAGTCGCCCGGTGTGGATCTGCCGCAGCGGCTCACCGATGGCGAGGGTGAGCGACACGGCCGTCAGACACAGGGCGTCGACGGCGACGTGCGGCGCCGCGAAGGCCGCCTCGATACGGGGCGCGAGAGCGACGGTGGTGGGCAGCGGCGGGGCGGCGGGGCCGGTCAGCGCCGGTCCGGGAGCGGGGGCGACCCTCGCCGGGCTGCCCTTGGTGACGTCGGTCAGCAGCCGCTCGGAATGCAGGATGCGCAACGCCTCGCGTACGGCACCCCGCTCGACGCCGAACTCCTCGGCCAGCCTCGCCTGGGTGGGCATGCGCTGGCCGGGCCGCAGCGCACCGGTCCTGATCCGGGTGCGCAGGGCGTCTGCCACCTCGCGGTGTGACCTCTGGGGCTCCACAACCAAACACTACAACTTCCCGCCATCTTTGGGCAGTTCAAGTGAAGGTGGTTATGAGACGCCTCCAAGTGGAGATAAGTACTGTGAAGTTGGCTACCAATGACTACCAACTTCGGCAACATGGCCAGACCTTCCACAGGTTGGCTGCCGAACTCTTCTCCGGAGGGGAGCCTGGAGCTCGGCAGCCACCACGACCGGGAAACCCGGAAAGGGGGCCGCATCAGAATCAGCTCAACCAGCTCAATCGGATCAATCGGTTCAATCAGCTCAGAAGATGTCCGGGCACCAAGGGCGCCTGGACGTACGCAGCAGGGCGTCGGCCACTCGGGCGGCGCCCGCTCGTTCTTCCCGCACCCGCCCCAGCGTCGCGAGCCGCACCGCCGACTCGTCACCGAGCCAGAGCGCCGCCAACTCCCGCACGTCGAGGGTGAGTTCGGCGGCGTCGCGCGTTCCGGGCGTACAGGACCCGACCCCCTCGGCGGACACGTCCAGCCGGTACCGCCCGCCGGCGAACCCGTCCGCGTCGACGACTTCGAGGACGAGACCGCGACCACCTGTACTGCTACCGCTGTCGTAGGGACGAGCTTCCAGAGCCCGTACGACATCCAGGAGCCGCACCCACAGCCAGTCCGCGTGTGCGGTGAGCTTGGCGGCGCGCGGGTCCGGCAGGAAGAAGGGGAGCAGGTCGTCCGGGGCGCGCCAGCCGGTCTTGACCTTGGTGATCCAGTCGATCGAGCAGAGGTACTGCCACAGGGCGCGCTCGGCGGCCGGGGTCGCGGCGATCAGCCAGTTCACGTCGGCGGTGTCCTGCGGCTGCTTGGCGTCCCACTTGTCGTCGGCCTCGTAGGAGACGAGCCCCTCGACCTCACCCTCCGCCGAACGATAGACGGCGTAGAAGGGCTCGTCCCAGGAGCCCCCGAACCGCACCACGCCCGTGTTGACCTGCCACCAGCGCTCGTCACGGTTGACGGCACCCGGCTGCTGCCGCGCGAGCCGCGCGTGCAGTTCGGGTCCCAGCTTGCGTACGTCCTCGCCGTCCACGAGGTCGATACGGCCGCCGTCCGTCGGGCCCGCCCAGCGGGGGTCGAGGCCGGTGCGCGGTACGTCGATGATCCACTCGGAGGTCCAGGTGGCGGGCCCGAAGCCGTACCGTCCGTAGATCGGGTACTCGGCGGCGATCAGGGTCGCGACGACGTCTCCGCGTTCCTTCGCGGCGGTGAGGTCCTGGGCCATCATGCGGGTGAGGATGCCTCGGCGGCGGTGGGTGGGGGAGACGGTGACGTTCGAGATCGCGTCGGCGGGGACGGTGGCGCCGCCGCCGACGCTCAGCTCCTGCGGAAACGAACGGAAGGTCGCGACACATCGCCCGCCGTCGAAGGCGCCGAGCGTCCGCCCCTGCTGGAAGCCCCCGCGGCGGGCCTCCAGCTCCACGTCGCTGACCTCGGGCGACCGAAGAAACCCGGTACTCAGGGCCCGGGTCCACTCCCGGAGTCCGTCTTCGCTGACGGGGCGGACGTCGATGGCGTCACGGGGGGTCATGGGGCCAGGCTAGGGGGAGCGTGGCGGGGTGTCGCGCGTTTTTTCCTCGCCCCCGCCGCCCCTACCCGTCCCATCCTTCTGGGGGCTGCGCCCCCAGACCCCCGCTATCGGCCTGAACGGCCTCGTCCTCAAACGCCGGACGGCCTGGGTATCTCAGCCC
>NZ_JBSFMT010000082.1:0-43877 GCF_053599695.1 Streptomyces sp. NPDC000878
GTTGTTGACCACCGCGCTCGGGGTGTTGGTGACCTCGCTGATCTCGAACCCATAGGTTCCGGCCACCCCGGCGGCACGTTTCTGCTCAACGGCTGAAAGCCGTCGGGTCAGCTCTCCTCGTGGGAGACGGCGCGGCGCGCGTCCGCGTCCAGGACGCCCCAGCTGATCAACTGCTCGGTCAGGACCGAGGGCGACTGGTCGTAGATGACGGCGAGGGTGCGCAGGTCGTCCTGGCGGATCGACAGCACCTTGCCGTTGTAGTCGCCGCGCTGGGACTGGATCGTCGCGGCGTAGCGCTGCAGGGGCCCCGCCTTCTCGGCCGGCACATGGGCCAGCCGCTCAAGGTCGAGGACGAGCTTCGGCGGCGGCTCGGCGGCCCCGCCCGGCGTGGTGCCCGGCAGCAGCTCCTGCACCGGAACCCCGTAGAAATCCGCCAGCTCGGCGAGGCGCTGTACGGTCACGGCACGATCGCCGCGCTCGTACGAACCGACCACGACCGCCTTCCAGCGTCCCTGGGACTTCTCCTCGACACCGTGGAGGGAAAGGCCCTGCTGGGTGCGGATCGCCCGGAGCTTGGCCCCGAGCTGTTTGGCGTATTCGCTGGACATATAGCTCCCGGACACAGTGTCGACGTGCGGACGAGCCGCGCGGCTGGTGACTCACTGTGAGGTTACGCAGCGTTACTCTTCCCCGTCAAGCCGAACGGTCCGGCCCGGGTCTTCCACGGTGGGCGACATGCGGTTACGGCAGACGGGTGACGTATGGCGCCAGTGGGGTGAACAGGGATGTTGCGCGGACTGGTACCGTGGTTGGCGCAATTCCGACGTCCTTTAATGATCCGTCCTGTGAGGCGGAGAAGGAGGTCCGTTTCCTATGGACTCTGAGCAGGACAAGCAGCAGTACGAGGCCGACGCACGGCCCGTTCTGGAAGCCCCCGACATCGCGCGGGTGCTGACCCGCATCGCCCACGAGATCGTCGAACGCGCCAAGGGCGCCGACGACGTGGTGCTCCTCGGCATCCCGACCCGGGGCGTCTTCCTCGCCCAGCGGCTCGCCGCCAAGCTCGCGGAGATCACCGACCGCAAGATCCCGGTCGGCTCCCTCGACATCACCATGTACCGCGACGACCTGCGCATGCACCCGCCGCGCGCGCTGGCCCGCACCGACATCCCCGGCGACGGCCTCGACGGCAGACTGGTCGTCCTCGTCGACGACGTGCTCTTCTCCGGCCGCACCATCCGCGCCGCCCTCGACGCCCTGAACGACATCGGGCGCCCGCGCGCGGTGCAGCTCGCGGTCCTCGTCGACCGAGGCCACCGCGAACTGCCCATCCGCGCCGACTACGTCGGCAAGAACCTCCCCACGTCGTTGCGGGAGACGGTCAAGGTCCAGCTCGCCGAGGAGGACGGTCGGGACACCGTGCTGCTCGGTGTGAAGCGGACCGCCCAGCAGTAGCACGCGCGCGTGCGGCCCCGCGCCGTACGCACCTTCGCGATGCCCCTGCCTGCCCGGAATCTCCTGAACTTCCTTACGGAGCCTGAAAGATGCAGCGTCATCTCATCTCGGCCGCCGACCTCACCCGCGACGACGCCGTCCTGATCCTCGACACCGCCGAGGAGATGGCCCGGGTCGCCGACCGGCCGATCAAGAAACTGCCGACCCTGCGCGGCCGTACCGTCGTCAACCTCTTCTTCGAGGACTCGACGCGGACCCGGATCTCCTTCGAGGCCGCCGAGAAGCGCCTCTCCGCGGACGTCATCAACTTCACCGCCAAGGGGTCGAGCGTCTCCAAGGGAGAGTCCCTGAAGGACACCGCCCAGACCCTCGAAGCCATGGGCGTCGACGCGGTCGTCATCCGGCACGGCGCCTCCGGGGCCCCGTACCGGCTCGCCACCTCCGGCTGGATCGACGCGGTCGTCATCAACGCCGGTGACGGCACCCACCAGCACCCCACGCAGGCCCTGCTCGACGCCTTCACCATGCGCCGCCGGCTCGTCGGCCGGGACGCGGGCATCGGCCAGGACCTCGCCGGCAAGCGGATCACCCTGGTCGGCGACATCCTGCACAGCCGTGTCGCCCGCTCCAACGTCGACCTGCTGCACACCCTCGGCGCCGAGGTCACCCTGGTCGCCCCGCCGACCCTGGTGCCGGTCGGCGTCGAGAACTGGCCCTGCGAGGTCTCGTACGACCTGGACAGCACCCTTCCGAAGTCCGACGCGGTGATGCTGCTGCGCGTGCAGCGCGAGCGTATGAACGCCGCGTTCTTCCCGACCGAGCGCGAGTACTCGCGGCGCTACGGCCTAGACGGCGACCGCATGGCCAAGATGCCCGAGCACGCCATCGTGATGCACCCCGGGCCGATGGTCCGCGGTATGGAGATCACCGCCGAGGTCGCCGACTCCGAGCGCTGCACGGCGATCGAGCAGGTCGCCAATGGTGTCTCCATCCGGATGGCCGTGCTCTATCTGCTGCTCGGCGGCAACGAACCCGCCGTCACCCACACCCGTACCGAGGAGAAGTAAGACACATGGGCAAGATCCTTATTCGTGGTGCGCGGGTGCTCGGCGGCGAGCCGCAGGACGTGCTGATCGACGGCGAGACCATCGCCGCGGTCGGTGCCGGGCTGTCCGAGGAGGGCGCCGAGGTCGTCGAGGCCGAGGGCAAGGTGCTGCTGCCGGGGCTCGTCGACCTGCACACGCATCTGCGGGAGCCGGGGCGCGAGGACTCCGAGACCGTGCTGACCGGGACCCGGGCGGCGGCGAGCGGCGGTTTCACGGCCGTGTTCGCCATGGCCAACACCTTCCCGGTCGCCGACACCGCCGGTGTGGTCGAGCAGGTCTACCGGCTCGGGCAGGAGCACGGCTACTGCGACGTCCAGCCCATCGGGGCCGTCACCGTCGGCCTGGAGGGCAAGAAGCTCGCCGAACTGGGCGCCATGCACGAGTCGGCCGCCGGTGTCACCGTCTTCTCCGACGACGGCAAGTGCGTCGACGACGCCGTGATCATGCGCCGGGCGCTGGAGTACGTGAAGGCCTTCGGCGGGGTCGTCGCCCAGCACGCGCAGGAGCCGCGGCTGACCGAGGGCGCCCAGATGAACGAGGGTGTCGTCTCGGCCGAGCTGGGGCTCGGGGGCTGGCCCGCCGTCGCCGAGGAGTCGATCATCGCCCGGGACGTCCTGCTCGCCGAGCACGTCGGCTCCCGCGTCCACATCTGCCACCTCTCGACCGCCGGGTCCGTCGAGATCGTCCGCTGGGCCAAGTCCCGCGGCATTGACGTCACCGCCGAGGTCACCCCGCACCACCTCCTCCTCACCGACGAGCTGGCCCGGACGTACAACCCGGTCTACAAGGTCAACCCGCCGCTGCGCACCGAGCGCGATGTGCTGGCCCTGCGCGAGGCGCTCGCCGACGGCACGATCGACATCGTCGCCACCGACCACGCCCCGCACCCGCACGAGGACAAGGACTGCGAGTGGGCCGCCGCCGCCATGGGCATGGTCGGTCTGGAGACCGCGTTGTCAGTGGTCCAGGAGACGATGGTGGACACCGGACTGCTGGACTGGGCGACCGTCGCCGACCGTATGTCCTTCGCCCCCGCGCGCATCGGGCGGGCGACGGGCCACGGCCGCCCCGTCTCGGCAGGTGAGCCCGCCAACCTCACGCTCGTCGACACGGCATACCGTGGGTCCGTGGACCCCGCGGGCTTCGCCTCCCGCAGCCGCAACACCCCGTACGAGGGCCGTGAGCTGCCGGGCCGTGTCACGCACACGTGGCTCCGGGGCAAGGCCACGCTCGTCGACGGGAAGCTCGCGTGACATCACTGCCGGATTTGACCTACATCGCCGCCGAACAGAAGTCGGCCGAGGTGACCGACTGGGCCGCCCGCGTGGGCTGGCTGGTCGGGCTCGCGCTCTTCGTCGCGCTCATCTACTGGCTGATGCGCGAGGGCTGGAAGTGGCGCGGCACGCTCCAGGGCGACCTGCCCGAGCTGCCCGCCGCGCCCGATGAGCCCGGCGAGGCGAGACTGACGATGAGCGGGCGCTACCACGGCTCCACCACCGCGGGGCAGTGGCTGGACCGCATCGTGGCGCACGGCCTCGGCAGCCGCAGCCGGGTCGAGCTGACGCTGACGGACGCGGGACTGGACGTCGTACGCCCCGGGGCGGCCGACTTCTTCGTCCCCCTGGAGGCCCTGCGCGAGGCCCGGCTCGACAAGGGCATCGCGGGCAAGGTCCTCACCGAGGGCGGCCTGCTGGTCGTCACCTGGGCGCACGGCCAACGGCTGATCGACTCCGGGTTCCGCTCCGACACCGCGGCCGAGCACAACGAATGGGTCCGCACCCTGAACCAGATGATCAACAAGACGGAAACGGAAGGCGCACGATGACGACCTCCATCAAGGGAGCCGCCTCACAGAGGCACAAGGCGGCTCCCGCCGTACTCGTCCTGGAGGACGGCCGGATCTTCCGCGGCCGTGCCTACGGGGCCGTGGGGGTGACCTTCGGAGAGGCCGTCTTCTCGACCGGTATGACCGGCTACCAGGAGACCCTCACCGACCCGTCGTACCACCGTCAGGTGGTCGTGATGACCGCTCCGCACATCGGCAACACCGGCGTCAACGACGAGGACCCCGAGTCGCAGCGCATCTGGGTCGCGGGCTATGTCGTACGGGACCCCGCGCGCGTGCCCTCCAACTGGCGCTCCCGGCGCTCCCTGGACGACGAGCTCCGGGCGCAGGGCGTCGTCGGCATCTCCGGCATCGACACGCGCGCGTTGACGCGTCATCTGCGCGAGCGCGGTGCCATGCGCGTCGGCATCTTCTCCGGCAACGCGCTGCCCGACGAGGGCACCATGCTCGCCGAGGTGCGCCAGGCCCCCGAGATGACGGGTGCCGACCTCTCCGCCGAAGTCGCCACCAAGGAGGCGTACGTCGTCCCCGCGATCGGCACCAAGAAGTACACCGTCGCCGCCGTCGACCTCGGCATCAAGGGCATGACCCCGCACCGGATGGCCGAGCGCGGCATCGAGGTGCACGTGCTGCCCGCCACGGCGACCGTGGAGGACGTGTACGCCGTCAATCCCGACGGAGTCTTCTTCTCCAACGGACCCGGTGACCCCGCGACCGCCGACCACCCTGTCTCCGTCATGCAAGCCGTCCTGGAGCGCGGTACGCCGCTCTTCGGCATCTGCTTCGGCAACCAGATCCTGGGACGGGCGCTCGGCTTCGGCACGTACAAGCTGAAGTACGGCCACCGGGGCATCAACCAGCCCGTGCAGGACCGTACGACCGGCAAGGTCGAGGTCACCGCACACAACCACGGCTTCGCCGTGGACGCGCCGCTCGACAAGGTCTCCGAGACGCCGTTCGGGCGCGCCGAGGTCTCGCACGTCTGTCTGAACGACCAGGTCGTGGAAGGGCTCCAACTGCTCGACCGGCCCGCGTTCAGTGTCCAGTACCACCCCGAAGCGGCAGCGGGTCCGCATGACGCCGCCTACCTGTTCGACCGCTTCACGTCCTTGATGGACACAGTCCTGATGGAGGGCCAGCGTGCCTAAGCGCACCGATATCCAGTCCGTCCTGGTCATCGGCTCCGGCCCGATCGTCATCGGGCAGGCCGCCGAGTTCGACTACTCCGGCACCCAGGCGTGCCGCATCCTGCGCGCCGAGGGGCTCAGGGTCATCCTGGTCAACTCCAACCCGGCGACGATCATGACCGACCCGGAGATCGCCGACGCCACCTACGTCGAGCCGATCACCCCGGAGTTCGTCGAGAAGATCATCGCCAAGGAGCGCCCGGACGCCCTCCTGCCCACCCTGGGCGGCCAGACGGCCCTGAACACCGCGATCTCCATGCACGAGCAGGGTGTGCTGGAGAAGTACGGCGTCGAGCTGATCGGCGCCAACGTCGAGGCGATCAACAAGGGCGAGGACCGCGACCTCTTCAAGGGCGTCGTCGAGGCCGTCCGCGCGAAGATCGGGCACGGCGAGTCCGCCCGCTCGGTCATCTGCCACACCATGGACGACGTCATCGCGGGCGTCGAGACGCTCGGCGGCTACCCCGTCGTCGTCCGGCCCTCCTTCACCATGGGCGGCGCCGGCTCCGGCTTCGCGCACGACGAGGAGGAGCTGCGCCGCATCGCCGGCCAGGGCCTGACCCTGTCTCCCACCACCGAGGTGCTCCTGGAGGAGTCCATCCTCGGCTGGAAGGAGTACGAGCTGGAGCTGATGCGCGACAAGAACGACAACGTCGTCGTCGTCTGTTCCATCGAGAACTTCGACCCCATGGGCGTGCACACCGGTGACTCGATCACCGTGGCGCCCTCGATGACGCTGACCGACCGCGAGTACCAGCGCCTGCGCGACATCGGCATCGCGATCATCCGCGAGGTCGGCGTCGACACCGGTGGCTGCAACATCCAGTTCGCGGTCAACCCGGACGACGGCCGCATCATCGTCATCGAGATGAACCCGCGTGTGTCGCGTTCCTCGGCCCTCGCGTCGAAGGCGACCGGCTTCCCGATCGCCAAGATCGCCGCCAAGCTGGCCGTCGGCTACACCCTCGACGAGATCCCGAACGACATCACGGAGAAGACCCCGGCCTCCTTCGAACCGACGCTCGACTACGTCGTCGTGAAGGCCCCGCGGTTCGCCTTCGAGAAGTTCCCGAGCGCCGACTCCACGCTGACGACCACCATGAAGTCGGTCGGCGAGGCCATGGCCATCGGCCGCAACTTCACCGAGGCCCTCCAGAAGGCGCTGCGGTCGCTGGAGAAGAAGGGCAGCCAGTTCACCTTCGTCGGCGAGCCCGGCGACAAGGCCGAGCTGCTGGCCGAGGCCGTCCGGCCGACCGACGGGCGCATCAACACCGTCATGCAGGCCATCCGCGCGGGCGCCACGCCCGAGGAGGTCTTCGACGCCACGAAGATCGACCCGTGGTTCGTCGACCAGCTGTTCCTGATCAAGGAGATCGCGGACGAGCTGGCCGAGGCGGAGCGGCTGAACCCCGAACTCCTGGCCGAGGCCAAGCGGCACGGCTTCTCCGACCAGCAGATCGGCGAGATCCGGGGCCTGCGCGAGGACGTCGTGCGCGAGGTGCGGCACGCGCTGGGCGTGCGCCCCGTGTACAAGACGGTCGACACCTGCGCCGCCGAGTTCGCGGCCAAGACGCCGTACTTCTACTCCTCGTACGACGAGGAGACCGAGGTGGCGAGCCGGGAGAAGCCGGCCGTCATCATCCTCGGCTCCGGCCCCAACCGCATCGGCCAGGGCATCGAGTTCGACTACTCCTGCGTCCACGCCTCCTTCGCGCTGAGCGACGCCGGCTACGAGACCGTGATGGTCAACTGCAACCCCGAGACCGTCTCCACGGACTACGACACCTCCGACCGCCTGTACTTCGAGCCGCTGACGCTCGAAGACGTGCTGGAGATCGTCCACGCGGAGTCCCTGGCCGGCCCGATCGCGGGCGTGATCGTCCAGCTCGGCGGCCAGACCCCGCTGGGCCTCGCGCAGGCCCTCAAGGACAACGGCGTACCGGTCGTGGGCACCCCGCCCGAGGCCATCCACGCCGCCGAGGACCGGGGCGCCTTCGGCCGCGTCCTCGCGGAGGCGGGCCTCCCGGCCCCCAAGCACGGCACGGCGACCACTTTCGCCGAGGCCAAGGCCATCGCCGACGAGATCGGCTACCCGGTCCTCGTACGCCCGTCGTACGTCCTCGGCGGACGCGGCATGGAGATCGTGTACGACGAGACCCGGCTGTCGTCCTACATCGCCGAGTCGACCGAGATCAGCCCCTCCCGGCCGGTCCTGGTCGACCGCTTCCTCGACGACGCGATCGAGATCGACGTCGACGCGCTGTACGACGGCGAGGAGCTGTACCTCGGCGGCGTCATGGAGCACATCGAGGAGGCCGGCATCCACTCCGGCGACTCGGCGTGCGCCCTGCCCCCGATCACACTCGGCGGCTTCGACATCAAGCGGCTGCGGGCCTCGACCGAGGCCATCGCGCGCGGGGTGGGCGTCCGCGGTCTGATCAACATCCAGTTCGCGCTGGCCGGCGACATCCTCTACGTCCTGGAGGCCAACCCGCGCGCGTCCCGTACCGTCCCCTTCACCTCGAAGGCGACCGCGGTGCCGCTCGCGAAGGCTGCCGCCCGGATCTCGCTCGGCGCGACCGTCGCCGAACTGCGGGCCGAGGGACTGCTGCCGGCGACCGGTGACGGCGGCGAACTGCCGCTGGACGCGCCGATCTCCGTCAAGGAGGCCGTCATGCCCTGGAACCGCTTCCGGGACACGTCCGGGCGGGGCGTCGACACCGTGCTCGGCCCCGAGATGCGGTCCACCGGCGAGGTCATGGGCATCGACTCCGTCTTCGGCACGGCGTACGCCAAGTCGCAGGCGGGGGCCTACGGCCCGCTGCCGACCAAGGGGCGCGCCTTCATCTCGGTCGCCAACCGGGACAAGCGTTCGATGATCTTCCCGGCGCGTGAACTGGTCGCCCACGGCTTCGAGCTGCTCGCCACCTCCGGCACGGCCGAGGTCCTGAGGCGCAACGGCCTCAACGCGAAGGTCGTCCGCAAGCAGAACGAGGGCACCGGTCCGAACGGTGAGAAGACCATCGTCCAGCTCATCCACGACGGCGAGGTCGACCTCATCGTCAACACCCCGTACGGCACCGGAGGCCGCCTCGACGGCTACGAGATCCGTACGGCGGCCGTGGCGCGCTCGGTGCCGTGCCTGACGACCGTCCAGGCGCTCGCCGCGGCCGTCCAGGGCATCGACGCCCTCAACCACGGTGACGTGGGCGTGCGTTCACTCCAGGAACACGCCGAACATCTGACCGCGGCCCGCGACTAGCAGCCCTGAGGGGGACACCGGAAACGGTGTCCCCCTCTTCATGAGGCCTCCTAGAGAGGCTGTTTCGAGGACATGCCCATGTACAAGCTTTTCTTCCGTCTGGTCTTCACACGGATGGACCCCGAAAAGGCCCATTACCTGGCCTTCCGCTGGATCCGCCTCGCCGTGCGCGTCCCCGTCCTGCGGACCTTCGTCGCCGCCGCCCTCGCGCCCCGGTACGAGGAACTGCGTACCGAGGCCTTCGGGCTGCGGATGCACGGGCCCTTCGGGCTCGCGGCCGGCTTCGACAAGAACGCGGTCGCGATCGACGGGATGTCGATGCTCGGCTTCGACCACGTCGAGATCGGCACCGTCACGGGCGAGCCGCAGCCCGGCAACCCCAAGAAGCGGCTGTTCCGCCTTGTGCTGGACCGCGCGCTCATCAACCGCATGGGGTTCAACAACGAGGGTTCGCTGGCCGTGGCGGCCCGTCTGGAGAGCCGTGAGGCGGTCTTCCGGACCGTCGTCGGCGTCAACATCGGCAAGACCAAGGTCGTCCCCGAGGACGAGGCCGTCGCCGACTACGTGAAGTCGACCGAGCGGCTCGCCGCGTACGCCGACTACCTCGTCGTCAACGTCAGCTCGCCCAACACGCCCGGCCTGCGCAACCTCCAGGCCACCGAGGCGCTGCGCCCGCTGCTCAGCGCCGTCCGCGAGGCCGCCGACCGTACGGTGACCTCGCGCCGTGTCCCGCTGCTGGTGAAGATCGCGCCCGACCTCGCCGACGAGGACGTGGACGCAGTCGCCGACCTCGCCGTCGAGCTGGGCCTGGACGGGATCATCGCCACGAACACCACCATCGCGCGCGAGGGACTCGGCCTGGCCTCCGACCCCACCCTGGTGAAGGAGACCGGCGGCCTCTCCGGCGCACCCCTGAAGGCGCGCTCCCTGGAGGTGCTGCGCCGCCTCTACGCGCGCGTGGGCGACCGGATCACCCTGGTGGGCGTCGGCGGCGTCGAGAACGCCGAGGACGCCTGGCAGCGCATCCTCGCCGGTGCCACCCTCGTACAGGGCTACAGCGCCTTCGTCTACGAGGGCCCCTTCTGGGGCCGGGCCATCCACAAGGGGCTCGCCGCCCGCCTCCGTACGAGCCCGTACGCCACGCTCGCCGACGCGGTCGGCGCCGACGTCAGGAAGAAGACGGCATGACGGTTCTGGAACCCTTCGGCGCCCGGCTGCGGCGCGCCATGGACGAGCGTGGGCCGCTCTGCGTCGGCATCGACCCGCACTCCTCGCTGCTCCTCGACTGGGGGCTGAACGACGACGTCGTCGGCCTGGAGCGGTTCAGCCGTACCGTCGTCGAGGCGCTGGCCGGGCGGGTCGCGGTGCTCAAGCCGCAGAGCGCGTTCTTCGAGCGGTTCGGGTCGCGCGGGGTCGCCGTACTGGAGAAGACGGTCCAGGAGGCGCGGGAGGCCGGTGCCCTGGTCGTGATGGACGCCAAGCGCGGTGACATCGGCTCCACCATGGCCGCGTACGCCGCCGCCTTCCTGGAGAAGGGCGCCCCGCTGTTCTCGGACGCGCTCACCGTCTCGCCGTATCTCGGCTACGGCTCGCTGAAGCCGGCCGTCGATCTGGCACGGGAGAGCGGCGCCGGCCTGTTCGTGCTGGCGCTGACCTCAAACCCCGAGGGCGGCCAGGTGCAGCACGCGGTCCGCGAGGACGGGCTGAACGTCGGCGCGACCATGCTGGCGTACCTCGCCGCGGAGAACGCGGGGGAGCGGCCCATGGGTTCCTTCGGCGCGGTCGTCG
Organism: Streptomyces sp. NPDC000878; assembly: GCF_053599695.1. Classification (NCBI taxonomy): domain Bacteria; kingdom Bacillati; phylum Actinomycetota; class Actinomycetes; order Kitasatosporales; family Streptomycetaceae; genus Streptomyces; species Streptomyces sp. NPDC000878. Next base: position 10,645 of record NZ_JBSFMT010000082.1, read on the forward strand.
GGGCCACGCTCGGTGACCTCTCGTCCTACGACCTCGACATCAACGGACCTCTCCTGGCACCCGGAGTCGGTGCCCAGGGGGCGAGCCCGGCCGACCTTCCCGGGGTGTTCGGGGCTGCCCTGTGCAACGTGGTTCCGAACATCAGCCGAGGTGTTCTGCGTCACGGTCCCGAACTCGTCGCGCTGCGGGACGCGTCGGACCGGTTCGCCGACGAGATCCGGGCCGCAGTGGCCGCGACCTGAGCATTCGCACAGTTCGGCGGAGTCCTCCGATGAGTGGCTCCGGGCCGCCTTGAGACTGAATACTTTCTCAAATCAGGGGCAGTATGCCTGAAATATCCGACCTGCCGAAGGCTGACCAGGACTTTTCCGCTGTTCTCGCTGACTCTGGCGGCCTTGGCCGCTAGTCTCCGACCAGAGCCAACGAGCGAGTGTGTTGTTCGTAGCTCACCAGGTGAGGGGCAACCAGCTTCCTCACCGGTCCGTATCCGACAGTTCGACATCCGAGGTGACGTAGGCGTGGCTCTTCCGCCCCTTACCCCTGAACAGCGCGCAGCCGCGCTCGAAAAGGCCGCCGCGGCTCGCCGGGAGCGGGCCGAGGTCAAGAATCGACTCAAGCACTCCGGCGCCTCCCTTCACGAGGTCATCAAGTCGGGCCAGGAGAACGACGTCATCGGCAAGATGAAGGTCTCCGCCCTGCTCGAATCGCTTCCGGGCGTGGGCAAGGTCCGCGCCAAGCAGATCATGGAGCGACTCGGTATCTCCGAGAGCCGCCGAGTGCGAGGCCTCGGGTCCAACCAGATCGCCTCCCTGGAGCGCGAGTTCGGCAGCACCGGCTCCTGAGTCCTGGCACCCCGGGATTCCTGGAATAATCGCCGCATGGCTGCAACATTCCGGGGGACGACCCCCGAGCCCCCGGACGTACGTCCGCGGCTGACCGTGCTCTCCGGCCCTTCGGGGGTCGGCAAGAGCACGGTCGTCGCCCATATGCGCAAGGCACACCCCGAGGTCTGGCTCTCGGTGTCGGCGACGACCCGCAGGCCACGCCCCGGCGAGAAGCACGGCGTCCACTACTTCTTCGTCACCGACGAGGAGATGGACAAGCTGATCGCCAATGGCGAGCTTCTCGAGTGGGCCGAATTCGCCGGCAACCGTTACGGCACGCCGCGTGCGGCCGTGCTGGAGCGACTGGAGTCCGGCGAGTCGGTCCTCCTGGAGATCGACCTCCAGGGCGCCCGGCAGGTCCGTGAGTCCATGGCTGACGCCCTGCTGGTGTTCCTGGCTCCTCCCTCCTGGGAGGAGCTGGTGCGCCGACTGACCGGGCGGGGCACCGAACCGCCCGAGGTGATCGAACGCCGCCTGGACGCGGCCAAGATCGAACTGGCTGCCGAGCCGGAGTTCGACGAGACCCTGGTCAACACCTCCGTCGAGGATGTAGCGCGCGAGCTGCTAGCCTTGATGGAAGTTGTGTGATCGTTTTCGATCCCATCCCACCTTTCGGAAGGCAGAGCGTGTCCTCTTCCATCTCCACGCCCGAGGGCATCATCAACCCTCCGATCGACGAGCTCCTCGAAGCCACCGACTCGAAGTACAGCCTGGTGATCTACGCGGCCAAGCGTGCCCGCCAGATCAACGCGTACTACTCGCAGCTCGGCGAGGGCCTCCTTGAGTACGTCGGTCCGCTGGTCGACACCCACGTCCACGAGAAGCCGCTCTCGATCGCCCTGCGTGAGATCAACGCGGGTCTGCTGACGTCCGAGGCCGTTGAGGGCCCCGCGCAGTAGTATTTTCAACTTTCGGTTCACTTATCCACAGGCCCGACAGCGCGACTGTCGGGCCTGTGGTGTGTCATAGACGCGTACGCCGGGGAGCCGCGGTGTACGGGTGCCGAGTTGTGCGTCGAGTCGCGTATCGAGTCAGGGGAGGCCCGGTGGGCAAGCCGAAGGTCGTACTGGGGGTCAGCGGGGGTATCGCCGCGTACAAGGCCTGTGAGCTGCTGCGGAGACTGACGGAGTCGGGGCACGACGTCCGGGTCGTGCCCACCGCCTCGGCCCTGCACTTCGTCGGCGCCGCCACCTGGTCCGCGCTCTCCGGCCACCCCGTCTCGACGGAGGTCTGGGACGACGTCCAGGAGGTCCCGCACGTCCGCATCGGCCAGCAGGCCGACCTGGTGATCGTGGCCCCGGCGACGGCCGACATGCTCGCGAAGGCGGCCCACGGCCTCGCCGACGACCTGCTGACCAACACCCTCCTCACCGCCCGGTGTCCCGTCGTCTTCGCCCCCGCCATGCACACGGAGATGTGGGAAAACCCGGCCACCCAGGAGAACGTGGCGACACTGCGCCGCCGTGGCGCCCTCGTCATCGAACCGGCCGTAGGGCGCCTGACCGGCGTCGACACGGGCAAGGGGCGGCTGCCCGAACCGGCCGAGATCTTCGAGGTGTGCCGCCGTGTGCTGGCCCGGGGGGTGACGGAACCCGACCTGGTCGGCCGACACGTCGTCGTCAGCGCCGGCGGCACCCGCGAACCCCTCGACCCCGTCCGCTTCCTCGGCAACCGCTCCTCCGGCAAACAGGGATACGCCCTCGCCCGGACGGCCGCCGCGCGGGGCGCCAGGGTCACCCTGATCGCCGCGAACACCGGCCTGCCGGACCCGGCGGGGGTGGACGTCGTACCCGTGGGGACCGCCGTCCAACTGCGCGAGGCCGTGCTGAAGGCGGTCGGGGACGCCGACGCCGTGGTGATGGCCGCAGCGGTCGCCGACTTCCGCCCGGCGGTCTACGCGGCCGGAAAGATCAAGAAAAAGGACGGTGCGGACCCGGAGCCCGTCGTCCTGGTCCGGAATCCGGACATTCTCGCGGAGATCTCGGCCGACCGCGCCAGAGCCGGCCAGGTGGTCGTCGGCTTCGCGGCCGAGACGGACGACGTCCTCGCCAACGGCCGTACGAAGCTGCGGCGCAAGGGATGCGACCTGCTGGTCGTGAACGAGGTGGGGGAGCGCCGAACCTTCGGTTCCGAGGAGAACGAGGCCGTCGTGCTGGGTGCCGACGGCAGCGAGACCCCGGTGCCGCACGGGCCGAAGGAGGCGTTGGCCGACATAGTGTGGGATCTGGTCGCCGGTCGCCTGAAGTGACTGGTTCAAGTGACTGGCTTCAAGGGACTGGTTCATTCGGGCGGCGCGGATCGCACAGATCCCTCGTGTCCCTCCGTATCCGCCTGTATCCCCTCGACTGCCCCTCCCACCTCGCACTTCGGGACGTGGCGACCCTGGCGTACAGCCCTCATGATTGGGCAGAATGCCCGTGCCGCAGGTCACAGCGCTTCCGAGAGGCGAGACGGAGGGGCCGTTGGCCGAGTGCGACCGATAAACTGTTCTTGGACGGCACCGGGCGCAGCTCCCGAGCCGTCCGCCAATGATCAGCCAGCAGCCGCTGCAACCACAGGGAGCGTTGTGTCCCGTCGCCTTTTCACCTCGGAGTCCGTGACCGAAGGTCACCCCGACAAGATCGCTGACCAGATCAGCGACACCATTCTCGACGCGCTTCTGCGCGAAGACCCCACGTCCCGCGTCGCCGTCGAGACGCTGATCACCACCGGCCTGGTACATGTGGCCGGCGAGGTCACCACCAAGGCCTACGCGCCCATCCCGCAACTGGTGCGCGACAAGATCCTGGAGATCGGTTACGACTCCTCGAAGAAGGGCTTCGACGGCGCCTCCTGCGGTGTGTCGGTGTCGATCGGCTCGCAGTCGCCGGACATCGCGCAGGGCGTGGACACGGCGTACGAGAACCGCGTCGAAGGCGATGAGGACGAGCTCGACAAGCAGGGCGCCGGCGACCAGGGCCTGATGTTCGGCTACGCGACGGACGAGACCCCGGAGTTGATGCCGCTCCCGATCCACCTCGCGCACCGTCTCTCGCGCCGCCTGTCCGAGGTCCGCAAGAACGGGACGATCCCGTACCTGCGCCCCGACGGCAAGACCCAGGTCACCATCGAGTACGACGGCGACAAGGCGGTCCGTCTGGACACCGTCGTCGTCTCCTCGCAGCACGCGAGCGACATCGACCTGGACTCCCTGCTCGCCCCCGACATCCGCGAGTTCGTGGTCGAGGTCGAGCTGAAGGCGCTCCTCGACGACGGCATCAAGCTGGAGACCGAGGGCTACCGCCTGCTGGTCAACCCCACCGGCCGCTTCGAGATCGGCGGCCCGATGGGCGACGCGGGCCTCACCGGCCGCAAGATCATCATCGACACCTACGGCGGCATGGCCCGCCACGGTGGCGGTGCCTTCTCCGGCAAGGACCCGTCCAAGGTCGACCGCTCCGCGGCCTACGCGATGCGCTGGGTCGCGAAGAACGTCGTCGCCGCGGGCCTCGCCTCGCGCTGCGAGGTCCAGGTCGCGTACGCGATCGGCAAGGCCGAGCCGGTCGGCCTGTTCGTGGAGACCTTCGGCACGGCCAAGGTCGACGCCGAGAAGATCGAGGCCGCGATCACGACGGTCTTCGACCTTCGCCCGGCCGCGATCATCCGCGACCTCGACCTGCTCCGCCCGATCTACGCCCAGACGGCGGCGTACGGTCACTTCGGCCGTGAGCTGCCCGACTTCACGTGGGAGCGGACGGACCGGGTGGAGGCGCTGCGGAAGGCCGTGGGCCTGTAGGGCCGGTAACTGCTTGGTTGTTGAGGCCCGGTGTCCCGTAGGGGCGCCGGGCTTCGGCGTGTTTGTCTCCGGGTGCGGGTTCGTGGGGCTCGTACCGGGAGTTCGGGCGCCGCCCGTTGTCAGTGGTGTTTGGTAAAAATGCAAGCGTGAGCAGCGAGAACGGGCAGGGGAGTGGCGGGGCCGACGAGGCCCGGGGTGCCGACGGTGCGCCGCCCGAGCAGCTTGCGTTGATTCGGGAGAGTGTGCGGCAGGCCAAGGCGCCGCGGGCCAAGCCGCGGACCTGGCGGGGGGCCGCTCTGGCCAAGGAGCTGCCCGTCGCGCGGGTGCTGGTCGACAAGGGTGTGCTGCATCTCGACCGGTACTTCGACTATGCCGTGCCCGAGGAGCTGGACGCCGAGGCACAGCCCGGGGTGCGGGTGCGGGTCCGGTTCGGGGCCGGGCGGCATCGGGTGCGGGACGGGCGGCGCGAGGGCGGGGGGCTCATCGACGGGTTTCTCGTCGAGAGGCTTGCCGAGTCCGACTACTCGGGGCCGCTGGCCGCGCTGGCACAGGTCGTGTCCCCCGAGGTGGTGCTGAGTGAGGAATTGCTTTCGCTGGCTCGGGCCGTTGCCGACCGGTACGCCGGGAGCCTCGCCGATGTGCTGCAACTGGCTGTGCCCCCGAGGAACGCCAGGGCCGAGAAGGCGGCCTCTCCGGCGGCTCTGCCCGTGGGCGGGGCGCCGGATGCCGGGTCCTGGGGGCGGTACGAGCGAGGGGGTGCGTTTCTTGAGGCGCTCGCCTCCGGGGGTGCGCCGCGTGCGGTGTGGAACGCGCTGCCCGGGCCGGAGTGGAGCGGGGAGTTGGCGCGGGCCGTCGGCGCGACCCTCGCATCCGGGCGCGGGGCGCTCGTCGTCCTGCCGGACGGGCGGGCCGTCGCGCGGGTCGACGCTGCGCTGACCGCCCTGCTGGGGGAGGGGCGGCACGCCGTGCTCACCGCCGACGCCGGGCCGGAGAAGCGGTACCGGGAGTGGCTCGCCGTGCGGCGGGGGGCCGTACGGGCCGTGGTCGGGACCCGGGCGGCCATGTTCGCGCCCGTCCGGGATCTGGGGCTCGTCGCGCTCTGGGACGACGGGGACGACAGCCACAGCGAGCCGCACGCCCCGCAGCCGCATGCGCGCGAGGTGCTGTTGCTGCGGGCCGCGCAGGACAAGTGCGCCTTTCTGCTCGGGAGTTGGAGCTGCACGGTGGAGGCCGCGCAGCTTGTCGAGAGCGGCTGGGCCCGGCCGCTGGTCGCCGGGCGGGAGCAGGTGCGGGGGGCCGCTCCGCTCGTACGGACCGTGGGGGACGGGGATCTCGCCCGGGACGAGGCCGCCCGGGCCGCACGGCTGCCGAGCCTCGCCTGGCAGGTGGTGCGGGACGGGCTGAAGCACGGGCCGGTGCTGGTACAGGTGCCACGGCGGGGATACGTACCGCGGCTGGCCTGCGCCCGCTGCCGGGAACCCGCTCGGTGCCGGCACTGTGCCGGGCCGTTGGAGGCGCGGGACGCCGGGGCGCCGTGGTGTGTGTGGTGCGGGCGGGAGGAGACCGGCTGGCACTGTCCGGAGTGCGGCGGGTTCCGGCTGCGGGCGCAGATCGTGGGCGCCCGGCGGACCGCCGAGGAACTGGGGCGGGCGTTTCCGGCCGTGCCGGTGCGGACGTCGGGGCGTGAACATGTGCTGGACACGGTGCCGGGGGCGCCCGCGCTGGTCGTCAGCACACCCGGCGCCGAGCCCGTCGCCGAGGGCGGGTATGCGGCGGCTCTGCTGCTGGACGGCTGGGCGATGCTCGGGCGGCCCGATCTGCGCGCCGGGGAGGACGCGTTGCGGCGGTGGATGGCCGCCGCGGCGCTCGTACGGGGGCAGGGGCTGCGGGGGGAGGGGGCGCCGGGGGGCACGGTCGTCGTGGTCGCCGAGCCCACCCTGCGGCCGGTGCAGGCGCTGGTGCGGTGGGATCCCGTGGGGCATGCGGTGCGGGAGCTGGCGGAGCGTGCCGAGTTGGGGTTTCCGCCGGTGTCCCGGATGGCGTCCGTTTCCGGGACTGCGGAGGCTGTCGCCGGCTTCCTTGGCGCGGCCGAACTGCCGGGCGACGCCGAGGTGCTGGGGCCGGTGCCGCTGCCTGTGACTGCGGTGGGGCGGCCACGACGGGCGGGGGCGCCGCCCCCCGGGGAGCAGTGGGAGCGGGCGCTGGTCCGGGTCCCGCCGGGTAGCGGGGCTGCCCTGGCAGCTGCCCTGAAGGCGGCACAGGCTGCACGGATGGCTCGGGCGGGGCGGGGTGGGGAGGAGAGTGTGTGGGTGCGGATTGATCCGCCTGATATTGGGTGAGGGGTGGGTCCTTCGGCTGCGGGCCGGTGGGGCTTGTCGCGCAGTTCCCCGCGCCCCTAAAAGATCTGCGGTCCCGGTGTCTTCAAGGAAATGCGGCTCCCCGCGGCCCTGAAAGACCTGCGGTCCCGGGGTCTTCAAGGGCGTGCGGTTCGTCGTGCCCCTGAAAGGCCCGCGGTCCCGGGGTCTCGAAGGGCGTGCAGTTCGCCGCGTCCCTGAAAAGCTTGCGGTTGCTCGGCGTCATATGAGGTGTGGGTCGGATCAGGGCGTCGTGGCGCTCGCATGCCTCTGCCCTCCCGGGTGCGGTCGGGAGGGCAGAGGTGTGGGGTGGGGTGGTGGTTCGGGTCAGCCGTTTCGGGGGCCCGGGAAGGCCGTCGGGCGTACCTCGTCGCGCAGGGTTGGGCTGCCTGCCGTCGGCTGGGTCGGCATCGAGCGGGCCGCGGGGACCGTCGGGACCGTGGGGAGGGCGGTGCCTACGCCGGTGACCGTGGCTACGCCTACCGCGCGGGTGCCTGAGGTCTCCGTGGCGCGCTCGGCGTCGGCCGCTGCCTGGGCGGCGGCGCGGCGGGCGCCGTAACGGCGGTGGACGGCCTGCTTGGTGACCCCGAGCGCGGAGCCCACCGCGTCCCACGAGAAACCGAGTGAGCGGTCGAAGTCCACGGCGGCCGTGACCAGGGTTTCGACGCTGTCCCGCAGTTCCTGGGCGAGGCGGACGGTCGGGGCGGGGGCGCGTCCGTAGACGACGAAGCCCGTGGAGGGGCCGGAGCGGCGCGGGCGGTAGACATTGCCCAACTGGGCGGTGAGGGTGCGCAGTGCGTCCACCTGCCGGCGGACCCGCTCGATGTCCCGCACCAGCAAGTGCAGGCTGGCCCGAGCCTGGGCGTCGTGGGTTGCGTGGTCGGCCATGAACAAGCCTCTCGAACCGGCGTTGAAAAGGATCGGGCCGTCCGAAGCGCGGCCCCTGTGGTCAACTCTTTCTTGACCAACGCGATTTTGCGTGAGTGGTCACGCTGCGGGGGCGTAGGGGCATATGCGTACGCCCCCTGGGGAGTGCGGTCATAGACTGGTGCGCTGCCGCAGAAACCCGTCCGAGAGGCCCACGCCCACCCATGAAGCTTGTCTTCGCTGGTACCCCCGAGGTCGCCGTTCCCGCTCTGGATGCCCTGATCGGGTCGGAACGGCATGAAGTGGTCGCCGTCGTCACCCGGCCCGACGCTCCTGCCGGACGGGGGCGGAGGCTGGTCGCCAGTCCCGTGGCCCAGCGGGCCGAGGAGGCCGGGATCGAGGTGCTGAAGCCCGCCAGGCCCAGGGACGAGGCGTTCCTCGCGAGGCTCCGGGAGATCGAGCCCGACTGCTGTCCCGTCGTCGCCTACGGAGCCCTGCTGCCCCGCGTCGCCCTCGACATCCCCGCCCACGGCTGGGTCAACCTGCACTTCTCGCTGCTGCCCGCCTGGCGTGGCGCCGCGCCCGTGCAGCACTCGATCATGGCCGGGGACGAGATCACCGGTGCCTCCACCTTCCTCATCGAGGAGGGCCTCGACTCCGGGCCCGTCTACGGCACGGTGACCGAGACGATCCGGCCCACCGACACCAGCGGCGACCTGCTGACCCGGCTCGCCTTCGCCGGCTCCGGGCTGCTGGCCGCGACCATGGACGGCATCGAGGACGGCACCCTGAAGGCCGTACCGCAGCCCGCCGACGGCATCACCCTCGCGCCGAAGATCACCGTCGAGGACGCCCATGTCGACTGGTCCGTGCCCGCCCTCCGGGCCGACCGGATCGTGCGCGGATGCACTCCCGCGCCCGGCGCCTGGACGGTGTTCCGGGGCGAGCGGCTCAAGCTCATCCACGTCACGCCCGTCCCCGAGCGCACCGATCTCGCGCCCGGCGTGCTCTCCGTCGGCAAGAACAACGTGTACGTCGGTACCGGGTCGTACGCCGTCGAGCTGCTGTGGGTGCAGGCCCAGGGGAAGAAGCCGATGCGCGCCGCCGACTGGGCACGCGGCGTGCGGATCGCCGACGGCGAGGTGCTCGGCGGCGCCTGAGCCGGCCCCCGCGGCCCGTTCCCACGCATCGCGTGCGAGATCCGGGCCCATCCCGCACGACGTACGCTGGAAACCGCACCCTTTTCCCATATCCGGAGCACCTTTTTCGTGAGCGAGCAGCCCCGTCGGCCTCAGAAGTCCGGCAAGCCCGGCAAGCCCTACCGTCGGCCCCAGAAGGACCCCGTCCGCATCCTCGCCTTCGAGGCGCTCAGGGCCGTGGACGAGCGGGACGCGTACGCCAACCTGGTGCTGCCGCCGCTGTTGCGGGCGGCCCGGGCGAAGGGGGACTTCGACGGGCGGGACGCGGCTCTCGCGACCGAGCTGGTGTACGGGACGCTGCGTCGGCAGGGGACCTACGACGCCGTCATCAGTGAGTGCGTCGACCGGCCCCTGCGTGAGGTTGATCCGCCGGTGCTCGACGTACTGAGCCTCGGGGTGCATCAGCTGCTCGGGACGCGGATTCCCACGCACGCCGCCGTGTCCGCCTCCGTCGAACTGGCCCGGGTCGTGCTCGGCGACGGGCGGGCCAAGTTCGTGAACGCCGTGCTGCGCAAGGTCGCCCAGCACGATCTCGACAGCTGGATCGAGCGGGTCGCGCCGCCCTACGACGAGGATCCCGAGGATCACCTGGCCGTCGTGCACTCGCACCCCCGGTGGGTCGTCTCCGCCCTGTGGGACTCCCTGGGCGGTGGCCGCGCCGGGATCGAGGAGCTGCTCGCCGCCGACAACGAGCGGCCCGAGGTCACCCTCGTCGCCCGGCCCGGACGGTCCACTACCGAGGAGCTGCTCCGCGAGGAGGCCGCGGTGCCGGGGACCTGGTCGCCGTACGCCGTGCGGCTCGCCGAAGGCGGGGAACCCGGGGCCATCGACGCCGTACGGGACGGGCGTGCGGGCGTGCAGGACGAGGGCAGTCAGCTTGTCGCACTTGCCTTGGCCAACGCTCCGCTCGACGGGCCCGACAAGGCCTGGCTCGACGGGTGTGCGGGGCCCGGCGGCAAGGCCGCGCTGCTCGCCGCCCTCGCCGCCGAGCGGGGCGCGCTGCTGCTCGCCTCCGAGAAGCAGCCGCACCGGGCCGGGCTGGTCGCGAAGGCGCTGGCCGGCAATCCCGGGCCGTACCAGGTCGTTGTTGGCGACGGGACCCGGCCGCCGTGGCGGGCCGGCAGTTTCGACCGGGTGCTGATGGACGTGCCGTGCACGGGACTCGGGGCGCTGCGCAGGCGGCCCGAGGCGCGCTGGCGGCGACGGCCCGAGGACCTGGAGGGCTTCGCGCCGCTGCAGCGCGCGCTGCTCACCACCGCGCTGGAGTCGGTCCGCGTCGGCGGGGTCGTCGGCTACGCCACCTGCTCGCCGCACCTCGCCGAGACCCGGGCCGTCGTCGACGACGTGCTCAAGCAGCACCCGCACGCCGAACTCCTCGACGCCCGGCCCCTGTTGGAGGGCGTGACCGACCTCGGCGACGGACCCGACGTACAGCTGTGGCCGCATCTGCACGGGACCGACGCCATGTATCTGGCGCTCATCCGCCGGACCGGGTGACCCGGCAGGGCGGGGTTACCGGGGGAGCCGGTCGCGGTAGGCGAGTGGTGATTCGCCGTAGTGGCGTTTGAAGGCGCGGGACAGATAGAGCGGGTCGTTGACGCCGATCCGGGCGGCGATCTCGCCGACGGTCAGCTCGGTGAAACGCAGGAGGCGCGCGGCCTCCAGCATCACCCGCTCGGTGATCAGTACCCGCGGCGGGCTGCCCGTGGCGCGTGACAGCGTGCGCCACAGGGCTCCGGGAGTGACCCCCAACTCGTCGGCGTAGTGGCCGACTTCGTGATGCCGGGTGAAGTCGCGCTCGAGTACTTTCCGGAAGCGCCGGTGGAACACGACGTCGGACTCGTCCTGCCCGTGTTCGTGCGGCCGGTGGTGCTCGTGCCAGCGCTCGACCCACAGGAGCAGGGACAACAGCAGATGGCGGTGCACGTCGGCGCTGCGGATGTCCGTCGGCCGTCGGGTCTCCTCGGCGAGTGCGTGGATCACGGAGCCGACGCGTGCCACGTCCTCCGTGGGTACCTCGATGGCCGGGACGGCGCTCCCTGTGAACAGCCACTTGAGGTTCGCGGAGGAGGCCGGGCCGTCGTGCAGCAGCTCGTCGCCGAAGCAGACGATCGCGCCGGACAGGTTCTGCCCCTGCTCGAAGTGGTGGACCTGGCCGCGCTCGACGAGCATCACCGTGTTCGGGCCGACGACCGAGCGCTCGCCGTCCAGGAGGTGATGGCCGGTGCCGCTCTCCGTCCAGATCAGCTCGTGGAACGCGTGCCGGTGCGGGCTGGGGACGGGACACGCCGTGCAGACGAAGCTGGCGTTCTCGAACAGCGTCACGTGGAGCGTCGGGTGGGTCACCGGCATGTGGTCGACCGGCAGTTGGCGGCCGTGACGGCTGGAACGGATGGAACGGCTGTGCGAAGGCGTGGAGGGTATGGAGGGCGCGGAGGAGGGTACGGCGGACTGCGGCTCGGCGGTCAAGACGGGGTGCTCCTGCGATCGGCCGTCGGCCGCGGCGGCCGACGGTACGACCACGGTACGGCGCCACGCGTCGGTGCCGACGAGGCTCACTCCGCGAAGACGTACTGTTCGACGACCAGACCCCTGTCCCGCCTGGCGAAGGTGACCGTCCGCCCGCCGAGGGCGGTGCCGTGGACGACACAGCTCCAGCCCGGATACACGCCGGCGGCGCGGCGGAGACCCTCGTCGTCGGGGTTGGTGAGAGTGAGCGAGGGGCGCGCGGCCGGCCGGGGTGTCTCCTCGGCGGACAGCTCCCGCATGAAGAGGATCTCGCGGACGATCTGGCCGCCCCGCCACTGGGCGACGGTGGCCATACGGACCCCCATGGCGGGAATGCCGCCGATGGTGGCAGTCCAGTCGCCCCGCGCCACATTGGGCCGGTGGGTGACGACGAGGGCGTCGGGGGCCTCCACCTGGAACTGGTGCATGGCCTCGATGTGCGGCTCGACGCCCTCGGTGCGTACCCCGCCCCACTCCACGACGACATCGGCGGCGTGGTAGTGCCGCTGCATGTCCATGTCCTTGTTGTTCCAGGCGACGAAGTCCGCGATGTGGAAGTCCTTCGTGTTCGCCAACTCCAGCTGGAACCTGCTCCGGCGACTCGACGACCTGGGTGACGCGGCGACCGCCGGAGTGGCGAGTGCGGGGACGGCGAGTGCGGGAACGCCGACCGCCGCGGCGCCGATGAGTCCCCTGCGGGTGATGTGTGCCATGGCTTTCTCCTGGGTGTCGCATGTGTGTCGAAGGACGAGGAACCGCCCCTCGGTCCTCGTCTGGGCCCCAGCTTCAGCCGGTCGGGTGCAGTCCGCCATGGACGAGGACCGCCGATGCATGGACGTTTCCTCCTCCTGCTCGATCACTTGAAGCGTCAAGTCGGATCACTTGACGCTTCAAGTAATTGGTTCTACGTTTCAGCTCATGACCGGCACGACCGACGAACGAATGCCCGCGATCTATGTGTCGCACGGCGCCCCGCTGCTGGCGGACGACCCCGTCTGGCCCGCCCAGCTGGCCGCGTGGTCGGACGAGCTGCCGAAGCCGAAGGCCGTTCTGATGATCTCGGCGCACTGGGAGGACGCGCCGCTCGCGATCGGCGCCACCGTCACGGTCCCGTTGATCTACGACTTCTACGGCTTCCCCGAGCAGTACTACCAGGTCACCTATCCCTCGCCCGGCGCCCCGGAACTGGCGGAGAGGGTGCGCAAGTTGCTGCGCACCACGGGCGCGCCGACGCAGGACTTTCCCGATCGCGGACTCGACCACGGGGCGTATGTGCCGCTGAGGGAGATGTACCCCGACGCCGACGTCCCGGTCCTGCAGATCTCCCTGCCCACTCTCGACCCGCGCCGGCTGCTGGACATGGGCCGCAGGCTCGCCCCGCTGCGCGACGAGGGCGTGCTCATCATGGGCAGCGGATTCTTCACCCACAATCTGCGTGCCATGAGCATGGAGAACCGGGTCCACTCGGCGATGGCCGAGTTCGACGACTGGGGCCGCGAGGTCCTGGGCGCCCACGACATCGACGGCTTGCTGGACTTCGAGCGCAAGGCACCGTCGAGCCGGCTCGCCCACCCGCGCAGCGACCATCTGGCGCCTCTGTTCGTCACCCTCGGAGCCGGACTCGACGAACTGGAGACCCAGCGCAGCGTCATCGAGGGCTTCTGGCTCGGCATGGCGAAACGATCCGTCCAGATCGGCTGATCGCTTCTCGGGCCTCGGGTCTCGGGCCTCGCCCCCCAGCTCTCAGTCCCCAGCCCTCAGCCCTGGTCGGGGCAGGTGTCCTCGGGGCCGATGGCGTTGTTGATACGGCGGCCGATCTCCCGCAGCTGCCGCTGCTGGGCCTTGGTCAGCGGTTCGAAGACCAGGCGGCGCACCTCGGCGACATGACCGGGGGCGGCCTCGACGACCTTCTGTCGGCCCTTGTCGGTGAGGATCGCGCGGGTGTAGCGGCCGTCGTCGGGATCCGGGACGCGGTAGACCCACTCCCGCTGCTCCAGCCGCTTGACCACATGGGACAGACGGGAGAGCGACCCGTCCGCGAAGAGAGCCAGTTCGCTCATCCGCAGGTTGTCCTCCGGCGCCATGGAGAGCCCGGCCAGCACCTGGTACTCGAAGTGACTGATCCCCGCGTCCTGCTGGAGCTGCGTGTCCAACGCCGTCGGGAGCCGCACCAGGGCACGGGCGAGGGCCATCCACGCCTCGCTTTCCTCCGTGTTCAGCCAGCGGGGCTCGTCGTCACTCATCCACGCACCATAACTTGAGACATCAAGTCATGAATCCACAGCGGAATCCGGTGCCGTCGGTGTGCTGTCCTCCCGGGCCAGCCGGTGCGGCCACCACACCTTCGGGCCCACGTCCAGGAACAGGGCCGGGACCAGCACCGACCGGACCACGAACGTGTCCAGGACCACGCCCAGGGCCACCGCGAAGCCGATCTCCGCGAACGCCACCATGGGCAGCGTGCCCAGGGCCGCGAAGGTGCCGGCCAGGACCAGGCCCGCCGAGGTGATGACCGCGCCCGTCGTCGACAGGCCCGTCACCACGCCCTTGCGGGTGCCCTGGCGGGCCGCCTCCTCGCGGATCCGGGTGGTCAGGAAGATGTTGTAGTCGATGCCCAGCGCCACCAGGAACACGAAGACGAAGAGCGGGAAGTCCGTCGACTCGCCCGCGTAGTCGAACAGGTGGCGGAAGGCGAGCGCGCTGATGCCCAGCGCCGCCGCGAAGGACAGCACCACCGTGCCGATGAGCAGGAGGGGTGCGACCAGGGCGCGGAGCAGCGCGCACAGGATCAGCAGGACCACCAGCAGGACCAGCGGGATGATCAGGATGTTGTCGTGCGTGGTCGCCTTGTCCATGTCCAGCAGGGCCGCCGTACCGCCGCCCACCTGGGCGTCCGCGTCCGGCACCGCGTGCACGGCGTCCCGGACCCGCTCGACGGTCTGTTTCGCGGCCTCGCTGTCCGCGGGGGCGGTCATCGTGGCCTCGAACAGCACCTTGCCCTCGAAGGCGGGTTTCGTGCCCTCGGGCAGGCCGAGAGAGGTGGGCACGACCCCGCGTGTCTCGGCGACCGCCTGGCCCACCTGACGGGCCTGGTCCTGGTTGCTGATGATGACGAGCGGATCGCCGCTGCCCGCCGGGAAGTAGCGTGCGGACACCTCCTGGCCGACGATCGAGTCCGGCTTGTCGGTGAACGCGTCGGCGTTGCTCAGGCCCTCGGCGCGCAGCTGCATCAGGCCGAACGAGCAGGCGATCAGCGCCGCCGCCGTGATGCCCCAGATCATGCGCGGGCGAACGGCGATGCCCCGGCCCATCCGGGCCCACAGACCGCGTTCGGTCGGGTCGGGCGAGCCGTTGTGCGGGATCACCGGCCAGAAGATCCAGCGCCCGCAGATCACCAGCAGGGCGGGGAAGAGCGTGATCATGACCAGCAGGGCCACCGCCACCCCGATCGCCGCCACCGGGCCGAGGCCGCGCGTCGAGTTCATCTCGGCGGCCAGCAGCACCAGCATGCTGAGGACGACCGTCGCACCGGACGCGATGACGGCGGGGCCCGCGCGGTGCAGGGCAAGCGCCATCGCCTCGTGGCGGTCTTCGTGCCGACGCAGCTCCTCCCGGTAACGGGCGACCAGGAGCAGGGCGTAGTCCGTCCCCGCGCCGAACACCAGCACGGTGAGAATGCCGGCGCTCTGGCCGTTCACCGTCAGGCCCGCGTGTTCGGCGAGGAAGTAGATCAGTGCCTGCGCGGTGAACAGGGCGACGACCACGCTGAGCAGCGGCACCAGCAACAGGGTGGGGCTGCGGTAGGTGAGCAGGAGCATGACGACGACCACGCCCATCGCCGCGAGCAGCAACGTCGAGTCGATGCCCTCGAAGGCCTCCGAGAAGTCCGCCGACGTACCGCCGGGACCCGTGATGTGCACGGCCAGCCCCGCCGCACCGGTACCGGCGGCGTCCCGGATGGAGTCGACGGCGGGCGCGATCCGCTCCCAGCCCTTCTCGTCCATCGTGATGGGGACGAAGATCTGCGCGGCCCGCGGATCGACGGCCCGGTCGTACATCGGCCCCCGCGTCTCCGCACCCCGGATCCCGTGGTCCCGCAGCTGCTCGATCTCCGCCTTGGCCTCGACGATCCGGACCCGGTCCGCCGCCGTAAGGCCACTCTCCCGCGCATACACAACCACCGCGGGAATCTGTTCCGGCCTGAAATCCTCGGACAGATGCAGAACCTGGGTCGACTCCGCCGACCCCGGCAGCCAGGAGGCAGCGTCATTGTCCTGGGCATCGGTGAGCTTCTGCGCAAACGGCGCGGTCAAAAACAGCACCACGAGCCACAACACCAACACGAGCCACTTGGCCCGCCGCCCACAAACGAGATAAGCGATCCCACGGTTCCGATTCATCGCAACCTCAGCTGGATTTGCCTAGGGGCGCGGGGCTGTGACATTTGCGGCTCCGCCGCGTGGGCGCGACCAGCCACAGACCACCCGCAGACTCCACTCAACCCATCCCACGACGGACCCAACCGCACAACCCCCGGAGGGCATGGCAGGCTTGGGGTATGGCCGCGCAGATCAACCCAAGTATCCTGTCCGCCGACTTCGCCCGACTCGCCGACGAGGCGAGGGCGGTGGAAGGCGCCGACTGGCTTCATGTCGATGTGATGGACAACCATTTCGTACCGAACCTCACGCTCGGTGTGCCGGTCGTAGAGTCCCTGGCGCGGGCGACGGACACTCCGCTGGACTGCCACCTGATGATCGAGGACCCCGATCGATGGGCGCCGCAGTACGTGGAAGCGGGGGCCGGTTCCGTCACCTTCCATGTCGAGGCCGCCGCCGCTCCGGTACGGCTCGCCCGTGAGATCCGGGCCAAGGGTGCCCGGGCCTCCATGGCCCTCAAGCCCGCGACCCCGATCGAGCCGTACGAGGACCTGCTCCCCGAACTCGACATGCTGCTGATCATGACGGTCGAGCCGGGTTTCGGCGGCCAGGCGTTCCTCGACATCATGCTCCCCAAGATTCGCCGCACCCGCGAGTTGATCAGCAAGCACGGTCTTGAGCTGTGGCTTCAGGTCGACGGCGGAGTCTCCGCTTCCACCATCGAGCGCTGCGCCGAGGCCGGCGCGGACGTCTTCGTCGCCGGATCGGCCGTCTACGGCGCCACGGACCCGGCCGAGGCGGTACGTGCACTACGCACCCAGGCGCAGACGGCCACCGCCGGTGCGAGCTGGGCGTGCGACCACTGAGCCACGGGAACGTGAACGACGTACTTCTGGGCAGATCAAGCACGCGGGATCTGACAGGATGAACGGCGAATCGAGAATGTGAACAGCAGCGATGTGAAGAGCAGTGAGGAGATCGCCGTGTCGGGTATGTCGGCGGGCCGGTCAGCCATGCGGATGGGACCCGCTGAGCTGGTGCAGGCGGCGGCCATGGCCCGCCGCTTCTACCTAGAGGGCAAGTCCAAGATCCAGATCGCCGAGGAGTTCGGCGTCAGCCGCTTCAAGGTGGCCCGGGTCCTGGAGACCGCTCTCGAACGGGATCTGGTGCGGATCGAGATCCGTGTCCCCGCCGAACTGGACGCGGAGCGCTCGGACGCGTTGCGTGCCCGGTACGGCCTCAGGCACGCGGTCGTCGTCGAGTCCCCGGCCGATGCCGAGGAGTCGCCCGATCCCGAGAACCTCGGTGAAGTGGCCGCCGATCTGCTGGGCGAACTGGTGAACGAAGGCGATGTGCTCGGCCTCGCCTGGGGCCGGTCCACCATTCACATGGCGGCGGCCCTCGACCGGCTGCCGCCCTGCACGGTGGTCCAGTTGACGGGTGTGTACGACGCCGGAACCGCCGAGCGCGGCTCGGTCGAGGCGGTCCGGCGCGCCGCCCAGGTGTCCGGCGGCGACGCCCACCCCATCTACGCCCCGATGCTGCTGCCCGACGCGGCCACCGCCGCCGCGCTGCGCAGCCAGACCGGGATCGCCCGCGCCTTCGAGTACTTCGACAAGGTCACGGTCGCCTGTGTCTCCATCGGCTCCTGGGAGGCCGGTATCTCGACGGTGCACGACATGCTCAGCGACGAGGAACGCGGCCACTACGCCTCCCTCGGTGTCGCCGCCGAGATGTCCGCGCACCTCTTCGACGCCGACGGGCGCCGGGTCGGCCGGGATCTGGGGGAGCGGTGCATCACGGTCAAGACCGACCAGCTCCGCCGGGTCCCCGAGGTCGTCGCCATCGCGGGCGGGCAGCGCAAGGCGCCGGCGATCGACGCGGTGCTGCGTTCCGGGCTGGTCACCAGCCTGGTGACGGACACCTCGGCTGCGGACTACTTGCTGACGGCGGGTCCGACACCGAAGCCGTCGCTCAACAGGGCGGACCCGGACGGAATCTGACGGGATGTGAAGGTGTGGGCGGTGCCCGGGTTCCTTTCGGAGCCCGGGCACCGCTCTGTTCCGTCCGAGGGGGCGCCCTCAGTCGCGTTCCTCGCCCTCCGGGTCCACGTGCGGCAGCATCCGGTCGAGCCGGCGGGGTGTCCACCAGGCGTGTCTGCCCAGCAGCGTCATGACCGCCGGCACCAGCAGCAGACGTACGACCGTCGCGTCGATGAGCACACTCACGGCGAGCCCCAGGCCGAGCATCTTCACCACGACGTTGTCGCTCACGACGAACGCGGCGAAGACGCTCACCATGATCAGGGCCGCGCAGGTGATCACCCGGGCGGTGATCTCCAGGGCGTGGGCCACCGATGCCCGGGCGTCGCCGGTGCGCAGCCAGGCCTCGTGGACGCGGGAGAGCAGGAAGATCTCGTAGTCCATGCTGAGCCCGAAGATGATCGCGAACATCATCATCGGCACATAGCTCTCGATGGGCACCTTGCCGTTCACCCCCAGCGCGGGCCCGCCCCAGCCCCACTGGAAGACGGCCACGACGACGCCGTACGAGGCCGCGATCGACAGGACGTTGAGCGCCGCCGCCTTCAACGCCACCAGCAGGCCCCGGAAGACGACCAGGATGATCAGGAAGGCGAGGGCGACGACCACGCCGATGATCAGTGGGAGACGGCTCGCGACGATGTCACGGAAGTCGACCTGGGCGGCGGTCGTGCCGGTGACGTAGCCGTGCGCCGCCGTTCCGGAGACGGCCTGCGGGAGGGTCTCGTCGACCAGGCGGTTGGTCAGGTCGGTGGTGGTCTCGCTCTGCGGCGACGACTTGGAGTAGACCGTGCTGACCAGGACGTCGCCGTCCTTGGTCGCGGTGAGCGGGGTGGCGGTCGCGGCGCCCTGTACGTCCGTCAGCGCCTTGCCCGCCTTCGAGGCGAGGTCGGAGCGCTGGTCGGAGGGGACCTTCGTCTGGTCGATGACGACGGCCAGCGGGCCGTTGGAGCCGGGCCCGAACGACTGGGCCATGATGTCGTACGCCCGCCGGTCCGTGAACGACTTCGGATCGGCGCCGTCCCCGATGTGGCCGAGCTGGATGGACAGCACCGGGATCGCCAGCACGAGGACTGTCACGACTCCGCCGGCCAGGAACCACCAGGGGCGCCGCTCGACGCGCTGGGCGTAGCGGTGCCAGACACCCTGTCCCTCGGCAGCGCCGGCCGAGGCCTCGGCTACCGGGCGGCGCACCCGGTAGCGGTCGAGACGGCGGCCGATGAGCCCCAGCAGTGCCGGGACCAGCGTGAGGGCGCCCGCGACCGCGGAGACCACCGTCACGGCGGCGGCCACGCCCAGCTTGGCGATGAAACTGACACCGGAGACGGACAGCCCGGCCAGCGCGACGATCACCGTGCACCCGGAGACCAGGACGGCCCGCCCGCTGGTGGCGTTGGCCCGCCCTGCCGCCCGGACCGGATCGTCGCCGTCCATCAGGTTCTGCCGGTGCCGGGTGATCAGGAACAGCGCGTAGTCGATGCCCACGCCGAGGCCGATCATCGTGGCCAGCGTGGGGGAGACCGTGGCGAAGGTGAACGCCGAGGCGAGCAGCCCGAGGCAGGCGAGGCCCCCGATCACGCTGATCAGCGCGGTCAGCAGGGGGAGGCCGGCGGCGAGCACGCTGCCGAAGCCGACCAGCAGGACGACGATGGCCACCGCGAACCCGATCAGCTCGCTGACCCGGTCGTCGGCGGCGGGCCGGGCCAGCTCGCCCAGCGGACCGCCGTACTCGACCTCGACTCCGGCCGACCGCAGCGGCTGAACCGATTTGTCGACGCCGTCGAGGTAGTCGTCCTGGAGGGTGGACGGCTGGACGTCGAAGCGGATGGTGACGTAACCGGTCTTCGCGTCGCTGGAGAGCGGGCCGACGTTCTGCTTGCCGGTGGACTGGGGTTGTGAGCCCGGCGGCGGCAGCGGGTTCTGGACGGACAGGACGTGCGGGAGTTTCTGCAGGTCGGTGACCGTCTGGGACATCTGTGAGGAGTAGGAGGTCAGCGGTTTGGACGTGTCCCGCAGGACGATCTGGCTGCTGTAGCCGCCGGCCGCCGGATCGTGCTTCTTCAGTACGTCCAGGCCCTCCTGCGACTGGACCCCGGACAGGGAGAAGTTGTCGGAGTAGTCGCCGCCGAAGGAACGGTTGAGCACCTGGAGCGCGGCGAGCACGACCAGCCACGCCACGATGACGATCACGAAGTGGCGGGCACACCACTCGCCCAGCCGGCGCAGTCTCCCACGCGTGTCCTTGCGTCCACCCGATGCTGCTGCTGGCGTTGCTGTCGGTGCTGACATGCGCGGCTCCCGCCGGAGACTGGCCGGTCACCTTCATTGAACGACCCGGCGATCAACGTGTCCTGTTGGGCGGGTGTCGGCGGCGTTCTCGTTGTCATGGGGCGGGGCGGTGGGATCTACTACAGCGATGATCACTCCGATCCTTCGCGACTCCTCATGGCGGTGCTGAGATGACCGACCACCCGCTGGTTCCGGTACTCGCCGGCAGCACGCCCGCCGGTGTCCTGTCCTGGCCCGCCGCCCTGCCGGCCGAGGGCGCGCTCGAAGCCGCCCGCGAGGCCGGCTGGGAGACCGCCGACCTCGACCTCGCCGACGTCACGGACAAGGCCGGGCTGATGACGGCCTGCGCCACCGCGCTGCGGTTCCCGGACCACTTCGGCGCGAACTGGGACGCCCTCGCGGACTGCCTCGGCGACCTGGAGTGGTGGCCGGCGACCCGCGGCCGGCTCCTCCTCGTCCGGAACTGGCAGGCGTACGCGGCGGCCCGGCCCGAGGAGTGGAAGACGCTCCAGGAGATCTTCGCCGACGCCGCCGCGACCTGGCGGGAGACGGAGACGGGTCTTGCGGTGGTGATGGTGCTCGCGTGAACCCACCTGTGGCACGGGCCGTCGGAGGATGGCACGAGCGGTCCCACGAACCGTCTGGACGATCCGACCAGGCGGTTTCAGGTCACCGGCATGGGACAATGAGGTACGTGCTCTTCCCCCTGGCTGTCCTGTCCGGGGGCCACCTCTGATCGACCGGGATGTGCAGCACGTGCGTTTCCTCAACGACATCCAGCCCCCGTACGACCTGACGTACGACGACGTCTTCATGGTCCCGAGCCGCTCCTCCGTCGGCTCCCGGCAGGCCGTGGACCTCAGCTCCCCGGACGGCACGGGCACGACGATCCCGCTGGTCGTCGCCAACATGACCGCCATCGCGGGCCGCCGGATGGCCGAGACGGTCGCACGGCGCGGCGGGCTCGTCGTCATCCCGCAGGACATCCCGATCGAGGTCGTCACTGACGTCGTCTCCTGGGTGAAGAGCCGTCACCTCGTGCTGGACACGCCGATCGTGCTGGCCCCCCACCAGACCGTCGCCGACGCCCTCGCCCTGCTCCCCAAGCGGGCGCACAACGCGGGTGTGGTCGTCGACGCCGAGCAGCGGCCGGTCGGTGTGGTCACCGACACCGACCTGTCCGGTGTGGACCGCTTCACCCAGCTCTCCGAGGTCATGTCGAAGGACCTGCTCCTCCTCGACGCCGGCATCGACCCGCGCGAGGCCTTCAACCGCCTCGACGCCGCCAACCGCCGGTACGCGCCCGCTGTCGACGCCGACGGCAGGCTCGCCGGCATCCTCACCCGCAAGGGCGCTCTGCGTGCCACCCTCTACACGCCGGCCACGGATGTGAACGGCAGGCTGCGGATCGCCGCGGCCGTCGGCATCAACGGCGATGTGGCCGGCAAGGCGCAGCAACTGCTCGACGCGGGCGTCGACACGCTCGTCATCGACACCGCGCACGGTCACCAGGAGTCGATGCTCAGCGCCATCAAGCTGGTCCGCGACCTCGACCCGCACGTCCCGATCGCGGCCGGCAACATCGTCGCCGCCGAGGGCGTCAAGGACCTGATCGAGGCGGGCGCCGACATCATCAAGGTCGGCGTCGGACCGGGCGCCATGTGTACCACCCGCATGATGACGGGCGTGGGCCGGCCGCAGTTCTCGGCAGTCCTGGAGTGCGCGGCCGAGGCGAAGAAGTACGGCAAGCACGTCTGGGCGGACGGCGGTGTACGCCACCCCCGTGACGTCGCGATGGCGCTGGCCGCCGGTGCGTCCAACGTCATGGTCGGCTCCTGGTTCGCGGGGACGTACGAGTCCCCGGGCGACCTCCAGCAGGACGCCGCCGGGCACCTCTACAAGGAGTCGTTCGGCATGGCGTCCGCGCGTGCGGTGCGCAACCGTACGTCGGAGGAGTCCGCGTACGACCGGGCCCGCAAGGCGCTGTTCGAGGAGGGCATCTCGACGTCCCGGATGTTCCTCGACCCGGCCCGCCCGGGCGTCGAGGACCTGATCGACTCGATCATCGCGGGCGTCCGCTCCTCCTGCACCTATGCCGGCGCCAACTCCCTGGAGGAGTTCGCCGAGAAGGCCATCGTCGGCATCCAGAGCGCGGCCGGCTACGCGGAGGGCAAGCCGCTCCACGCCAGCTGGAACTGAGCCGACTCACCTGCCCACGGCCCCTGTTGTCCCCCCCGTCGGGACAACAAGGGCCGTTCGCGGCGGCGTTCTGCTGCCGTCGACCTAGGAGTCGCAGGATCCCGGGTAGTAGCTGTACTCGTCGAGGTAGAGAAGATTGACGCCGAGCGCCTCCTCGTAGCCCACGGCCCATGAGGACTGGAAGGGGTCGCTGCCCTCCACGTAGAAGGTCATGACGTCTCCCTGGGTGACGACATGCCCGTAGAAGCTGTTGGTCGCGTTCCTCGCCCCGACTTCGCCCCCCGAGGTGAAGGCGTACGTCCAGTGACCGTCCGGGGTGTCGTTCGCACCGCCGCACCAGACGCCCACCACGCTGTCGGGAACGGACCACTCCGTCAGGGGCTCGGCTTGCCTGGTTTCCGGAGGGTCGGGCGGTTCCGGAGGCTCCGGTGAGGAGCAACCACTGGTCGCCGCTAGGGTCAGGCCCAGCATCAAGGCGCCGAAGAACCTGGATGCCGAGACCGGCACGGAAAGTCGCACGATCCCCCCCTACAGATCAGAAACGCCCTGTTCGGCGCGGGTTTCATCTGCTCTGCACGCTACGGAGGAACGGCTGCGGGCACCCTGGTGAAAACCCGGGGATTCACCCCTGGGGTGTGCGGCGGGACCCGGCGTCAGCTCTCACCGCCCAGCTTGCCGAACAGCCCCGTCCGCGAGGTGATGCCGAGTTTCGCGTAGGCGTTGGCGAGGTGGTACTCGATCGTCTTGACGCTGAGGACCAGCTCCCTTGCGATCCCGCGGTTCGACAGGCCCCGCATGGCGAGCCTGGCGACGGTCAGCTCCTGCGCGGTGAGCCCGGCCCGACGGGCGCCGGGGCGCGCTGCCGGGCGGCCACAGCCCGCCAGCTCCCGGGCGCACCGTTCGAGATGCGATGCGGCCTGCAGCCGAAGGAAGGTCCGGTGCGCGGCCTGAAGCTCGGCCACCGCCTTCCCACGCTGGCCGACGCGGCGCAGAAACGTTCCGTAGGAGAGGTGGAGCAGCGCTTCCTCCCAGCACTGTTCTCCCTGCCTGCCCTGCTCTCCCTCCGCGCAGTGGCGCAACCCCGCCCGGAATGCCTGGTCCGCCGCCTCCTGGTTGCCGTACGCCTCCTCCAGCAGGCCCCGGCAACGCGAGGCTGACGCCTGTTCCAGCCGGCGGCGCCGCTCGGCAGCGCGGATCTCGTACGGGACGAGCACGTCGAGAGCCTCGTCCGTGCGCCCCAGGCGGGTCAGGGACTCGGCCAGAACAGGCCGCCAGGCGACGATCCCGACCTCGTCGAGGCCACTGCGGTGGACGATCTCCGGACTCAGGAACGGAGTCAGTTCGGCGACCGCGCGCTCGTCGTCCCCGCGGCCGGTGTGTACGAGGGCGAGTGCCGTCGCGGCGAAGGCGGCGTCATTGACGTCACCGAGTACCTGGGCGTGTCGCATCGCCGTCCTGGCGTGTGCTTCGGCGGCCTCGAAGTCGCCCCGGCCGGCCAGGGGGAACGCCGTACAGGCGTGGACCACCGCCAGGATGGATATCTGGTCGGTGTCCTCGGCCAGCGAGACGGCCTGAGTGCCGTGCGCGATGGCTTCGTCCCAGAGCCCGGCCCGGTATTCGGTGTCGGTGAGGAAGCCCAGTGCCACGAGAGCCGCGTACGGCAGTCCGCCGCGCCGGTGCGAGGAGAACGTCTGCTCCAGATCCCGGCGGGCCTCACTCAGCTCTCCGTTCCACAGCTGGAGCATGCCCCGCGCGAGCAGACCGTCCAGTTGCTCCGGGGTGGTACGAGGCCCCGAGAGCGGGAGATGGGCGAGGGACCGCATGCCTTCGTCGTAGTCGCCGGAGATCGCCAGCCCGATGGCGAGGGAGTCGCGCAGGAAGGACGACCGTCTCGCGGGTGGGAGATCGAGCCCGCGACGCGCCCAGCCGACAATGCCGGCCGCGTCGCCCTGGATCAGGCACAGCCAGGCCATCTGCTCGGCGGCCTTGCGCAGGGTCTCGGCTCCCGTGGTCGCGTCGCCGCTCTCCCAGCAGGCGGCGAGCCTGCGGCGCGCTTCGTCCAGTCGCCCCGTGGTGAGGGCGAGATGGCCCAGGACGTACTGCTGTTCGGCGCCGGGTGGCATGTCATGGAGCGTCGGTTCGAGTTCGGCGGCCTGGCTGACATCACCGGCGAGCAGACGGTACTCGACGGCCTGGATCAGGCAGCGCTCGCGCAGGCCGGCCCGCGTGGACAGCCGGGCAGCGGTCGTCGACGCGGACGCGGCAGCCGCCCAGGTTCCCTTCTCCGCCTGCTGTGCCGCGAGCCGCACGAGTTCCTCGGCGAGGTCCCCGTCCGGCGCGACGGCGGCGTGCACCCGGTGCTGGAGCGCGGCGTACGGATCGTCCGAGCAGGCGGCGGCCAGCTGGTGCAGGCGGGAGCGCTCGGCCGGATCCAGCCCCCGGTACACGGCCGCCCGCAGCAGCGGATGCGGGAAGCCGACCCTGGGCATGGCGCCGGCGGGATCCTCTTCCAGCAGTTCGTGTCTCATCGCCTCCACCAGCGCGCCCAGCGCGTCCGGTACGGCGCCCACCTCGGCGGCCTGATGCAGAGGACCGGACATGCCGAGGACACTGGCGGCTTCGACCAGGTGGCGCGCCGGAGCACTGCACCGCGCCAGCTGCGCCGCGACCAGCCGCTCGTATCTGCGAGGGGCGGGCAGGACGGTGTTGCCGTCGAGGACGGCCGCGGGAAACTGCTGGAGGAGTGCCTTCGTGTGCAGCGGGTTTCCGTGCGTGTGCTCCCGCAGCCGGGCGACCGCCCGGCGGGAAAGGGCCGACGAGCCCAGGGCCGCATGGAGCGCGACGATGTCCGAGAGGCCGAGGCCCTCCAGCGTCAGCTGGAGCGTGGCCTCGTCGTGGAGGATGCGGTGCAGGCCCTGCGGGAGCCGAGGATCGTTCACGTCGCGCGTCACCAGCAGCGCCAGGACCCGGTCCTTGCGCAGCCGCCGCAGCACGAAGGTGAGTGCGTGCAGCGAGGGCGTGTCCGCCCAGTGGAGATCGTCGAGCAGCAGCACCACCGGCGCTCGCCCCTGGAGCTGCCCCAGGGCGTCGAGCAACAGGGCGCCGACAGCGATCGGGTCCTGTGCGGCGGGGCTGTGGGGTGTGCCGAGGGCCGGCTCCCGCAACGCCTCGGCGGCAGCGGGCAGTTGTGGCACCAGCTGCGCGACGAGTCCGTACGCGAGTTCCGTCTCGAGTTCGTCGCCGCCGGCCTGTACGACATGGCAGTCCGTGGCGGCACCGGACAGGAAGCGCCGGGCCAATGAGGTCTTGCCGATCCCGGCGGGACCGTCGACGAGGACGAACTGGGGTGCGCCTTCGGCCGCCGCGTCCAGCCGGTTTCGTATCTTCCTCAGTTCTTCCGCTCTGCCCATGAACAACGACTCGGGTGTCTGCCGCGGCAAGTTCCTGCTCCTCCCCGGCCGAAGCCGTCCGGCCGTATCCGTACGCCAACACGCGTGGCCGTCGGCGGGGGGTTCGCCGCTCTCGGTGTCTTCACTCGACCGAGTGGCTCCAGGCCGGGCTCGTGTTCTACTTCCTTTACGGCTACCGCCGCCCCCGATTCGAAGTGCCCGCACCATCTGAAAAGTGATGAACCCGCTGTGCTGAACGATCTCGACGAACGCATCGTGCACGCCCTCGCCGAGGACGCGCGTCGCTCCTACGCGGACATCGGGCAGCTGGTCGGGCTGTCCGCGCCCGCGGTGAAACGGCGCGTGGACCGGTTGCGGGAGAGCGGGGCGATCACCGGGTTCACCGTGCGGGTGGATCCGGCGGCGCTGGGGTGGAAGACGGAGGGGTTCGTCGAGATCTACTGCCGGCGGAACACCTCGCCGGAGACGATTCAGCGGGGGCTGGAGCGGTATCAGGAGGTGGTGGCTGCTTCTACCGTGACGGGGGAGGCGGATGCGGTGGTGCAGGTTTTTGCCTCTGATATGCGGCACTTCGAGCGGGTGCTTGAGCGTATTGCGGGGGAGCCGTTTGTTGAGCGGACGAAGTCTGTGTTGGTGCTGTCGCCCTTGCTGCGGAGGTTTTCTTCTGGGTCGCCTACTTAGGTGCCTCGGGGGTTTGGTGGCGGGTGCGGGTTCGTTGTGGCTTGTCGCGCAGTTCCCCGCGCCCCTTTGGGGCGCTCCTCGCCAGGGCGTTGTTCGCTATCGAGTTGTGGACGCTGAAGCTGACCGCGTCGCCTCTGTAGCGGTCGTCGGACCATTCGACTGGGCGGCCTTCTCGCGTTGTTGTCACTCGGCGGACGCGTAGGAGGGGGCTCGTGCGGCGGATGTCCAGGAGTTCGGCGTCCTGGGCGCCGGCCGCCACCGCGTCGATGACGTGTTCGCCGTATGCGAAGACCAACCCCGTGTCCTCGAAGAGGCGTTGGGTGACCGAGGGGCAGTCCGGTTCGATGGACTCCACGGACGGGGCGATCCAGTCGGCGTAGACCGTGCGTTCCAGGAGGACCGGTTCGCCGTCCAGGCCGCGTACACGCAGGACGTACAACACCCGCTCCTTCTCGCGTAGTTGGAGGCGGATCGCGTCCTCCGTCGTCGCCGGGCGGTACTCCTGGTGCACCACCCGGCCCGTTGCCTCCCGGCCCATCGCGCGGGCCCACTGGGCGAAGCTGCGCAGTTCCTCGAAGGTCTGGCTGCGGCGGCTGGCCAGGACCACCCGGCGGGCGCCCTGACGGGAACCGATCAGCCCCTCGGACGTCAGGGCCGCGACCGCCTGGCGGATCGTGCCGCGGGCCACGCCGTAGTGGGCGGCGAGTTCCGTCTCCGGGGGCAGGCGGCTGCCGACCGTGTACTGCTCGCGGTCGATCGCCCGGCGCAGCTCATCGGCGATCTCCTCGTGTCGCGCCGTCATGCTTCCCCTCTGGGTTCGTCGCTGTGCACAGCGTGACCAGCCTAATCGACATCCACGACCGGTCCGGGCGCGCCGGAAACGTGCAGGGAGTCGGTGGTCAGTGTTTCGCCAGTGTTTACGGGCGTGACACCAGCGGAAGTCCTACTGAAGCCAACTTGTTCAGACAAGTTCTCCGCACTTCCTCACCCCTCGTGCGCACCCCTGGAGAGACCGTGATCGTGTCCCTGCCGAGAACAGCCGTCCGCGGCGGCGCCCTCGCCGTCGTCGCCGCGCTCGCCCTGAGCGCCTGCGGCGCGGCCCCCGACGACACGTCGACCACCGCGGACGGCAGGAGCGCCGCCACCGCGACCTCCGCCGCCGACTTCGGTGGCATGGCCGAACTGGTCACCGCCGCCAAGAAGGAGGGCACGCTGCATGCGATCGCCCTGCCCCGCGACTGGGCCAACTACGGAGCCCTGATCGACGGTTTCCAGAAGAAGTACGGCATCAAGATCGAGGTGGAGAGCCCCGACGGGTCGAGCCAGGACGAGATCAACGCCGTCACCTCGCGGAAGGGGCAGGACCGGGCTCCCGACGTTCTCGACCTGGGTAGTTCGTTCGCGTTGAGCGCCGCTCAGCAGGGGCTGCTCGCGCCCTACAAGGTCGCCTCCTTCGCCGACATTCCCGAGGGTCAGAAGGACCCGGAGGGGCAGTGGTTCAACGACTACGGCGGCTACATATCCATCGGCTGCGACGCCAAGCGCGTGACGAGCTGTCCGAAGACCTTCGCGGATCTGCTCAAGCCGCAGTACAAGGGCCAGGTCGCCCTCAACGGCAACCCCACCAAGTCCGGTTCGGCGTTCGGCGGGGTGTACGCGGCGGCACTCGCCAGCGGCGGCTCCTTCGACGACATCCAGCCCGGCCTCGACTTCTTCGCCAAGCTGAAGAAGAACGGCAACTACACGCCCGTCGAGTCGACCCCGGCCACCGTCGAGAAGGGCGAGACGCCGATCAGCATCGACTGGGACTACCTCAACGCCGGGTACGCCGAGGAGTTCAAGTCCAAGGGCCTCGACTGGCAGGTCTCGGTCCCGGAGGACGGCAAGTTCTCCCAGTACTACTCCCAGGCCATCAACAAGGACGCCCCGCATCCGGCGGCTGCCCGCCTGTGGCAGGAGTACCTCTACAGCGCCGAGGGCCAGAACCTGTGGCTCAAGGGCTTCGCCCGCCCGGCCCTGATGACCGCCATGGAGAAGGCCGGCACGATCGACAAGACCGCCGCCGCCGCGCTCCCGGAGGTCTCCGGAACGCCCGCCTTCCCGACCGAGGCCCAGCAGGCCAAGGCCAAGACCGTACTGGCCGAGGGCTGGGGCAAGGCCGTCTCCGGATGACCGCCACCCTCACGCGGGTCGACGTGGCGCCCGCCGCTTCAGTGAAGCGGCGGCGCCGCGCCCCCGGCTGGCTCGCCGTACTCCCGCTGCTCGCCTTCGTCGCGGTCGCCTTCGGGGTACCCGCCCTGGCCATGCTGAACGGCGCCTTCACCGTCAAGAACCAGGCCACCGGCGCCACTTCGTACACCACGGCCAATCTGACCGACTCCCTCCAGGGCGCCTATTTCACCGCGCTGATCGGCAGCGTCAAGCTGTCCGCGGTGTCGGCGCTCCTCGCGACCGTCCTCGGACTGCTGCTCGCCCAGGCCGTGGTGACCTCCCGGTTCCGGGCGTTGCGCGAGGCCGTGCTCACCGCGTCCGGGGTCCTCGCCAACTTCGGCGGGGTGCCGCTGGCCTTCGCCTTCGTCGCCACCCTCGGCAACTCCGGTGTGCTGACCCGGCACTTGGGCCTGACGGACAAGGGCTGGAGCCTCTACAGCTTCTGGGGACTGGTGATCGTCTACCTGTACTTCCTCATCCCGCTGATGGTCCTCACGATCACGCCCGCGCTCGACGGACTCCGCTCCCAGTGGCGCGAGGCCGCGCGCAACAACGGGGCCACCAACGTCCAGTACTGGCAGCACGTAGGCCTGCCCGTGCTGTTGCCCTCGCTGCTCGGCGGGTTCGTGCTGCTCTTCGGCAGCGCCTTCGCCGCGTACGCCACCGCCGCGGCCATGGTGGGCAGTTCGGTCCCGCTGGTCACCCTCCAGATCGCCGACGCCATTTCGGGCAACGTGCTGGTCGGCCAGGAGAACGTGGCCCTCGCCCTCAGCCTCGACATGGTCCTGATCGCGGGCCTGGTCATGGCCGTGTACCTGCCCCTGCAACGGAGGAGCGCGCGATGGCTCGCCTGAACCTGTGGCGCTGGGCGGTCCTGGCCTTCGCCGGGGTCTACTTCCTCGTCCCGCTCGCCGCGTCCGTGATCTTCACGGTCGACGTACCGGGCGAGGGCATCACCTTCGACGCGTACGGCGAGATCGTCGGCGCCGACGGCTTCCTCCCCGGCCTGGTGCTCTCCCTCGAACTGGGCGCCGCCACCATCGCCGTGGTCCTGCTGCTGATGGTGCCCGCGATGGTCGCCCTGCGGCTCGGCGCACCCCGGCTGCGGCCGATCGTCGAGGTGATCTGCTCGCTGCCGCTGGTCGTCCCGCCGATCGCGTTCGTCGCCGGGATCTCGACCGTCCTCAAGTGGGGCCCCGAACACCTTTCCCGTACGCCCCTGTTCCAGACCTTCGTCGCCATCCAGAACCCCGACTTCCCGGTCGTCCTCGTCCTCGCGTACGTCGTGATGGCGTTGCCCTTCGTCCATCGGGCGCTGGACGCCGGGCTGCGCGCGATCGACGTCCGCACCCTGGTCGAGGCCGCCCGCAGCTGCGGTGCGAGCCCGGTGCAGGCACTGGTGACGGCCGTGCTGCCCAACCTGCGCGGGGCGCTGCTCAACGCCTCCTTCCTCACGCTGGCCCTGGTGCTGGGCGAGTTCACGGTGGCCCAGATCCTCGGCTACCAGCCGTTCGCCGTGTGGATCTACAGCGTCGGCGGCTCGCAGGCCCAGCTGTCCGTCGCCGTCTCCGTGCTCAGCCTGCTCGTCACCTGGGCCCTCCTCCTCGCGCTCGCCGGGCTCGGCGGGCGTTCCCGAACCGCTCCCCGGGGTTGAACCATGACTGCCACCACACTTGAGAAGGCCAGCACGTCGGACAACGCCGCGACCGTCGAATTCCGGGGTCTGAGAAGGGAGTTCGGCCCGACCGTAGCCCTCGACGGACTCGACCTGACCGTGCAGCCGGGTGAACTCCTCGCCCTGCTCGGCCCGTCCGGCTGCGGCAAGACCACCGCGCTGCGCATGCTCGCCGGGTTCGAACACCCCGACTCCGGCGAGGTGTTGATCGACGGCGAGGACATCACGCATGTCCCGGCCCATCGCCGTGACGCCGGCATGGTCTTCCAGTCGTACAGCCTCTTCCCGCACCTCAGCGCCCTTGACAACGTGGCCTTCGGGCTGCGGATGAGTAAGGTGAACAAGGCCGAACGGCGGTTCCGCGCGAACGAGTTGCTCTACCTGGTCGGGCTCGGCGACAAGGGCGAGCGGTTCCCGCACCAGCTCTCCGGCGGCCAGCAGCAGCGCGTCGCCCTGGCCCGCGCGCTCGCCCTGCGCCCGCGCGTACTGCTCCTCGACGAACCGCTGTCCGCGCTGGACGCCAAGGTACGGCTGAACCTGCGCGAGGAGATACGTCGACTTCAGCAGGAACTCGGCATCACCACCCTGTTCGTGACGCACGATCAGGAGGAGGCGCTGTCCATGGCCGACCGGGTCGCCGTGATGCGGTCCGGGCGACTCGAACAGTGCGCCGCTCCCGCCGAGTTGTACGGCAGGCCCGCCACCGCCTTCGTCGCCGAGTTCGTCGGCACGATGAGCCGGATTCCGGGGCGTCTGTCCGACGGCTCGGTCGAGGTGCTCGGGCAGCGGCTCCCGGTCGACGGCGCGGCGCCGGACGCCGTCGAGGTCGATGTGCTGGTCCGGCCCGAGGCTGTTCGGGTCGAGGCCGATGCCGAGGGCGACGCGCGGGTCGTGGCCACGGCGTTCCTCGGCGCGGTCACCCGGATCACCGTACGGCTCGTGGACGGCACCGAGGTGAAGGCGGACCTGCCGGCGCACGAGGCGGGCCCGCTGGGGGCGGGGGCCGCCGTACGCGTGTCGCTGCCGGAGCGGGCGGTGCTGGTGGCGGAGCGCGCGAACCGCCCGTCCGTGAACGCATGAGGCCGTGAACCCATGAGGCCGTGGATTCGTGAGCCCGTGAGTCTGTGAGTTTTCGAGAGAGAGAAACGTGACCCCCCACATCCCCCACCCACCCCACCTTCCCCTCCAAGCCGTTCTGTTCGACATGGACGGCACGCTCGTCGACACCGAACGGCTGTGGTGGGAGGCGGTGGAGCAGGTCGCCGGGAGACCGCTGACCGTGGCGGACCAGCCGGAGGTGCTCGGCCGGCCCGTCGAGCACACGGCCGACTGGCTGGCCGCCGCCACGGGCACGGATGCCGGGCGACTCGCCGCCGAACTGCACCGGGAGTTCGCGGCCCGTGTCCGCACCGGCATCGTGCCCCGCCCCGGCGCGCTCGACCTGCTCGACGCGCTCGCCCGGGCCGGCGTACCCACCGCGATGGTGACCGCCTCCCCCCGGGCCGTCGCCGACACCGTGCTCGAAGCGCTGGGAGCCGCCCGCTTCGCGGTCTCCGTGACCGCCGACGACACCGAGCACACCAAGCCCGCCCCCGATCCGTACCTCGCCGCCTGCCGTGCCCTGGGTGTCGACCCGGCCGCCTGCGTGGCCGTCGAGGACACCGAGACCGGCGTCACCTCGGCCGAGGCGGCGGGCTGCGCCGTGCTCGCCGTGCCGTCGCTCGCGCCGATCGAGGCGGTGCCCGGCCGGACGGTACTGAGCAGCCTGGCCGGGGTCACGGTGGCGCAGCTGAGCGCCCTGGTCACCCGTGAACTCCGGGTGATGAGCTGGAACCTCTGGTACGGCGGCACGAAGGTCGACGACCACCGCGAGAAGCAGCTCAAGGTGATCGCCGAGACGGGCGCCGACGTGGTCGGCCTCCAGGAGACGTACGGGAACTCGGCGGCGGAACTCGCCGACGCCCTCGGCTGGTACCACCATCGGGCGGGCGACAACCTCGGCGTCATCAGCCGGTACCCGATCACCGCCGGTCTCGGTGACCCCGACGTCGGCTTCTACGGGGCCACGGGGGCGCGGATCCGGCTGGACGGAGGGCTGGAGGTGGACGTCTGGAGCGTCCACCTCGACTGTGCGCCGTACGGGCCCTACGAGGCTCGCTTCGGCGGGCTGCCGGCGGCTGAGCTGATCGCCCACGAAGGCGGGCGGCTGGAACAGATGCGAGAGATCCTGCGCCGGATCGCCGACTCCGACTCCGTCGCGGACGACGACACGCCCGTCGTGCTCGTCGGGGACTTCAACACGCCCTCGCATCTGGACTGGCCGGGGGTGGAGTGGCCGGTGACGAAGGCGGCGGAGGAGGCGGGGCTGTGCGACTCGTACCGGGAGGTCCACCCGGACCCGGTCCATGACCCCGGTCACACGTGGTCGCCGGTTCATGTCGAGCACGAGGACGGCAGTGGGCGGCCGGAGCCGCAGGACCGGATCGACTTCGTGCTGTACGGGGGGAGGGGGTTGAGGGTGCTGGATTCCCGGGTGGTCGTGAGCGGCACGGTGCGGGTGTGGCCCGAGGTGGCCGGCAACGCCTGGCCTTCGGACCATGCGGCGGTAGTGACGACGTTCGGGCTGAGCTAGGAGGGTTTCTTCGCCCCCGCCGCCCCTACCCGTTCCCATCCTCGGGGGCTCCGCCCCCGAACCCCGGTATCGCGCTAGAACGCGCTCGTCCTCAAACGCCGGACGGGCTGAATACCCAGCCCGTCCGG
>NZ_JBSFMT010000083.1:0-43502 GCF_053599695.1 Streptomyces sp. NPDC000878
CTCGTCTTCTGTGCGGGGTGCGACTGCTTCCCGGACATCCTCCAGGGCGGCTTCCCTGACATTCTCCGGGGCTTCTGCCAGGGCTTCTTCCGGGGGCTGGTGGAAATGCGGGCCGGGGCTGGATGGCGCCCACTCGGAGCTGGATGGCGCCGCGTGGGGCTGGGGTCGCGGCCCCGATCCAGCTACCGTGACTCTCCATGGAGTTGAAGGTCTCGTCGCTCGCCGAACGCCCCGAGATGTACCGCCAGGTCGTCGAAATGCCCGACACCTGGCCGGAGTTCATGCAGCACGACTTCACGGGCAACGCCCACTACGACCGGATCGCCACCGAACTCCCCGAGTACGTCCTGTTCGCGGAGGACGAGCGGGGCGAGGTCGTCGCCCACGCCTACGCCGTGCCCTTCGCGCTCGGCCGGCGCGGGGGCGAACTGCCCGCCCGTGGCTGGGACCAGGTGCTGGTGTGGGCGTTCCAGGACCTGCGCGCCGGGACCCGGCCGGACACGGTGAGCGCGATCTCGATCGTCGTCTCCCCGCACACGCAGGGCACGGGGCTGTCCGGACGGATGCTCGCGGCGATGCGGAACAACGCCGCCGCACACGGCTTCCGCGAGGTCGTCGCCCCGGTCCGGCCCAGCGCCAAGCACCTGGAGCCACGGACCCCGATCGCCGAGTACGCGTACCGGGTCCGCGCCGACGGACTGCCCCACGACCCGTGGCTGCGCGTGCACGCACGGGCCGGCGCCACGATTGTCGCCATGGCACCGGCGTCGATGTGCGTCGCGGCCTCACTGGAGGAGTGGCGCGCCTGGACGGGGCTGCCCTTCGACAGCGAGGGCGAGGTGGAGGTGCCCGGGGCGCTGGCACCGGTGCGGTGCGACCTGGAACACGGGTACGGGGTCTACGTAGAGCCGAATGTGTGGATGCGGCACCAGCTGTGACCGGCGGCTCGGAGGCACAGCGGCCCGGAGACACGGTGGCCCCGGTCAGCCGCCCAGCGCGTCCAGGTCGAGGATCTCGCCTGTGGGCTTCTTGGCCGCGACCGGCTTGTCGTACTCGCTGAAGGCGATGGTCCCCGGGTCCTTCGCGGACTTGCTTTCGAGCCGGAGGATGTAGGGCTTGCCCTTCGTGGCGACGTACAGCGTGTAACTGTCCTTGCCGTCCTTCTCGTTGACGACGAGGGCCGGCGTACCGTCCACGGTGGTCGTGGCGCCGCGCGTCACCCCGGCGCCGGGCCCGGAACCGGCGTCCTTGAAGTCGGTGAGCACGCTGTCCAGGTCGCAGAAGCCCGCGATGTCCTTGGCGTCGGAGCCGGTCGCGGCCATCTTGGTCCACTTCCCGGCGAGCATGGCCACGACCCCGTCGGTCTCCTCCTTCGACGAGCCCTCGCTCTGCGCCCGCAGGAACTTCTCGTCGTACCGCATATAGAGGGTGGTGGCGGTCTTCACGACGTCGGCCTTGCCCTCACCGTTCATGCTCATCGTTCCGGCGCACTCGCCCCGCTTGTCGAGCGCCATGTCGATCCGGATCGTGCCGCCGCTCTCGTCGTCCGCCACATCGCCCGTCATGCGGAGCGACGAGGCACCCGAGGTCGCCGTCAGGGCACGCTCGGCTATCTCGCCACCGGTCAGCCCGTCGAACGGGCCCTTCGGCTTGGAGGCTGCGTTGTCCGCGGTCTTCTCTGCTGTCTTGTCGGCCGTCTTGTCCTCACCGGGCAGACACCCGGCGACTCCGGCGACGGTGACGGCGGTGAGACAGAGGGCGGCGAGTGTGGTTCGGCGCATGGGAGTTCCTTCGAGGTTTCCTGGTGAGGGACGAACTGGGCTGGGCTGAGCTGAGAAACGCGGGCGGCGGCGCGGTCCCCGGCGCTGCGCCACCGCCGCCCGGCTGGGAAGGGGGAAGGGGGAAGGGAGAGGGGGTAAGAGGAGAGGAGGGCGGAGAAGAAGAAACGGGGCGGGGCGGGACGGGAACCGGACGTCAGCCCGTCTTCACCCAGTCCTTGCAGCCCGTCGTCTTGAAGTAGCCGTCGGAGGCGCTGATCGTCGCGACGGCTGTGCCGTTCACGTTGTTGTTCGCGACGATCGAGTCGACCGAGTGCGAGGCGTCCTTCGACCGCTCCCAGTAGCAGAGGTCGTCGGCGTTGCCCGTGGACTTGTACGTCCCCGGCGCGATGTCCGCGCCCACCCTGAACATGCCGCCGTTGCCGGCCATCTTCGCCGCGGGCGTGCCCTTCGCCTTCAGGTCGACTGCCTCCCAGTCCTTGCAGCCGCTGGACTTGAAGAGCTTGTCGGTCGCCAGGATCGTCACGTAACTGGTGCCGCTGACGTTGTCGTTGGCGAGCAGCGAGTCGATCTCGCCGGAGGCGTCCTTGGCCCGCTCCCAGTAGCACATGTCGTCGGTGTTCCCGCTGGTCCGATAGGTACCGGGCTTGACATCACTGCCGACCTGGAAGTCCCCGTCCCCCTCGATCGCGACCACCTTGTCGGCGACCTCCACGGAGTCCGAGCCACCCGAGCCACCCGAGCCGTCCGCGGAGTCCGCGCTCGCCCCGCTGCCCCCGGGCTTCTGCCCCGCCGACGCCGACGACCCCTTGTCACCGCTGCCCCCGGAACCGCCGTCCCCGTCGCCCCCCGACGTCGCCGACGCGACCCCGATGACGACGATCCCCACGACGGCCCCCAGCGCGACCTTGCCCTTCATACCCATGACAGTCCCCTCCCCGTTACGGCGACGCGACCGCACTCCTTGTGGCGGCCCGCTCGTTCGCTGGGTCAATAAGACCAGAGCGTGTGAACCGAGTCAACACGGTTCACGCGATGTCATATGTACACGCCCGTGAATGGGTAGATCTTGCGTACGCCGCTATGCTCGGCGTCACATGTGAAACGAGGGCTGCACGACCAGGCTGTGAGGGCTGTGTACGGGTGACCAGAGCCGTACGCGGGAACGCCGGGACCGTGCACGGGACGAGGGGAGCGCGGCGCGTGCAGGACAACGCCACGGAAGTGACCGCCGCCGGCATCGCACGGCTCGCGGGCGTCGGCCGCGCCGCCGTCAGCAACTGGCGCCGCCGTCACGCCGACTTCCCCAAGCCGGTCGGCGGCACCGAGACCAGCCCCGCCTTCGCCCTCGCCGAGGTCGAGTCCTGGCTCCGCCGCCAGGGAAAACTCGCCGAAGTACCCCTCCGTGAACGCGTCTGGCAACAACTCGTCGGCCACCCCGAGGGCCCGGCCACCGCCCTCGTCCACGCGGGCTGCGTCCTGCTGCTCATCCACGACCGCCCGACCGTCTGGCTGGAACTGGGCGCCGTCTCCGACGAACGCCTCGCCGCCCGCCTCCCCGGCACGCTGGAGCAGGTGATCGTCCCGCGCTTCGGCGTCGCCGGGAAGCGCGGTGTTCACAGGCCGGGTGGGGGGCGGGGAGTTCACACGCCGTCCGTCGCGCAAGGAGTTCACAGTCCGACTGATGTTCGGGGGGTTCACACTCCGTCGGGTGCGGGGGGCGGGGTGAGTGTGAACGGGCCGGGTGGTGTGAACAGTCCGGGCGCTGTACACGCCTCACCCGGCGCCCCCGCCGGCTCGCCGGGTGTGAACACCCCGGGTGCCGTGAACACGCAGCCCGGCGTTCACGCTTCGCCGCCCGCATCGGGCGTACACAGCGGCCACGCTGCGTCCGCAGCGCCCGCCGACCCCGGCGTACACAGGACGCCCGCCGCGTCCGGCGTACACAACGCCCCCGCCCCACCCCACGTACACAGCTCGGCCCCGGTACACACAACCCCCGCCGCCCCCGCCGTTCACACCCCCACCGGCCCCGAACTCCTCCCCTCCGTCCCCCTCCTCCGGGGTGTCGCCGAGCTCGCGGCCGAGATGGGGGCGCGGCAGGCGTACGAGTTCCTGGTCGGGCGGCATCTTGATGCCAATCCGCGGCAGTACACGCTCACCCCGGCCGAGCTGGCCCGGCTCATGGGAGACCTCGCCGGGGCGGCGCGTACCGTGCTCGATCCGGCCTGTGGCACCGGGGCGCTGTTGCGGGCCGTTCCCGTGCCGGGGGCGCGGGAGGCCGAACGGGAGGATGCCGAGCGGGAGTTGTACGGGCAGGACAGTGCCCCCGAGCTGGCCGCGCTCACCGCGCTCCGGCTCGCGCTCCAGGGGCGGAACGTGGTCGTGCGTACGGCTGTCGGGGACACGCTCCGGGCCGACGCGTATCCCGGGCTCAGGGCCGATGTCGTGCTCTGCCATCCGCCGTTCAACGAGCGGAACTGGGGGCACGACGAACTCGCGTACGACGCCCGCTGGGAGTACGGCTTCCCGGCGCGGAACGAGTCCGAGCTGGCCTGGGTGCAGCACGCGCTCGCGCGGCTCCGGGACGGGGGCACCGCCGTACTGCTGATGCCGCCGGCCGCGGCGTCCCGGCGTTCGGGGCGCCGTATCCGGGCCGATCTGCTGCGGCGCGGGGCGCTGCGCGCGGTGATCGCGCTGCCGGTCGGTGCGGCGCCCCCGTACAACATCCCGTTGCATCTGTGGGTGCTGCGGCGGCCCGACAAGGCGCCCGCGCAGCCCGAGGTGCTGCTCGCCGACACCGGGACCGTCGCCGAGCACACCGGGCGGGGCGGGCTCGACTGGGAGACCGTGCGCAGCGCCGTTCTCGGCGCCTGGCGGCCCTTCGAGCGGGCCGGTACGGCGGTCGAGCAGCCAGGGGTGTCGCGTTCCGTGCCCGTCATCGAACTCCTCGACGACGACGTCGACCTCGCCCCCGCCCGTCACCTCCCGCCGGCCACCGCGGGCGACGGCGAGCACCTGGGCGACGTACGGGAACGGCTCGGCGAGACCCTCCGCCTGACCGCCGATCTCACCCCGCCCACCCCCACCGGACCCGCCGAGGGGCAGGCAGGGCGCTGGCCGCTCATCACCATCGGTGAACTCGCGCGCGGGGGCGCCCTGGTGATGCGTACGGGCGGAAACGGCGGCCACGCGCGCGTGCCCGTGCTCACCGACCACGACGTCCTCGCCGGAACCGCCCCCTCCGGAACGCTGCCCGAGAGCGACGAGGAGGCCGTGCTCGTCGAGGCCGGTGACGTCGTCGTTCCGGTGCTGGGCGGCGGGTCCGTCGCGCGCGTGGTCGACGACGCGACCGCGGGGGCCGTTCTCGGCCGCAGCCTCGTCCTCCTGCGACCCGATCCGGCCGCCCTCGACCCGTGGTTCCTCGCCGGTTTCCTGCGCGGCACCGCCAACAACCGGCAGGCCAGCAGCTACGCGTCCACCGCGACCCGGCTCGACGTACGCCGTCTGCAACTGCCCCGGCTGACCCTGGACGAACAGCGGCGCTACGGTGCGCGGTTCAGGGCGCTCGCCGAGTTCGAGGAGGCCCTGCGGCACGCGGGCCGGCTCGGCGGACAGCTCGTCCGGGGCATGTACGACGGGCTGACCGACGGGACCGTCGCGCCCGACTGACGTACCGATGGCTTCCGCCGTCTCACGGGCCGCGATCAGCGCGGCAACGATCACGACAACGGTTCGGTACAACCCGGACCCGTTGTCGGTGTCGGCCTATACGCTCGGACTCCGACATCGAACCTGTCACTCGTACCTGTCACTTGTCCGTCCGTCCCGTCGGCATCATCCGGTCCAGGAGCAGTCATGTACGGCCCCGGCGCGCCGCCGCCCATCCGCAGCGAGAGCACCGTCATCACCCTGCGCGTGCTGTTCGTCGCGGCGGGCCTGCTCACGTGCGGCTTCCTCGCGTGTGTGCCGCTGTTCCGGGTCGCCATGCTGCGCGGCCGGTGGTTCAACTGGACGGCGGCCTGGGTGAGCCTGCCGCTGGCCATCGTGTGCTTCGCGGTCGTCGGCACCCTGAAGGAGAGCGACACCAGGGGGAGCGTCGCCCTCGCCACCGTCATGATCCTGGGTGCCCTGAGCAGCGTGTACTTCCTGGTCATGGACATCCGGTCGGTGGACAGCCAACGGCGGCAGTACGCCGGTTACGCGCCCGCCCAGGCCCCGACCGTGCCCTCCGGGTACGGCTACCCGGCCTCGCCCCCGCCCTCGTCGCCGTACGCGCGCGTGCAGCCCGGGCCGCAGCCCCACACGCCGCCCGCCATGCCCCACACGCCGATACCCCAGCCCCAGGTTCCGCCGCCCCCGCCGCAGCGCCCCGCGCCCGCCCGTATCGACCAGGTCCGCGCCGAACTCGACGAGTTGAGCGACTACCTGCGCAAGCACGAAGGCAGTCAGGGTGGCAGCCAAGGCGGTAACCACGGTGGCAGCCAAGGTGGCAACCACGAGGGCGGACGGTGAGCGTGGGGACGACGGGACGCGTCATCGCCGACCGGTACGAACTGTCCACGCTCATCGGGCAGGGCGGCATGGGCCAGGTGTGGACGGCGTACGACCAGCGGCTCGACCGGCGGGTGGCCGTGAAACTGCTGCGGCCGGACAAGGTGGCCGGCCAGGAGGCCGACGAACTGCGCCGCCGCTTCGTGCGCGAGTGCCGGGTGACCGCGCAGGTGGACCACCCCGGGCTCGTCACGGTCCACGACGCGGGCAGCGAGGGCGAGGAACTGTTCCTCGTCATGCAGTACGTCGACGGCGCCGACCTCGCCGACCACCACGCCGAACACGACCCGTACCCCTGGCAGTGGGCGGTCGCGGTGGCCGCGCAACTGTGCGCCGTGCTGAGCGCCGTGCACGCCGTGCCGATCGTCCACCGCGACCTCAAGCCGCGCAACGTGATGGTGAAGCAGGACGGCACGGTCACCGTCCTCGACCTGGGCGTCGCCTCGGTCATGGACACGGACACGACCCGCCTCACGCACACCGGTTCACCCATCGGCTCGCCCGCCTACATGGCCCCCGAGCAGGCGATGGGCGGCGCGGTCGGCCCGTACACGGACCTGTACGCACTCGGCGTACTCCTCCACGAACTCCTCAGCGGGGACGTGCCGTTCTCGGGTTCGACGGCCCTCGGCGTGCTCCACCGGCACCTGTACGAGCCGCCGCTGCCCGTGCGCCGACTCAGACCCGAGGTGCCCGAGGCGCTGGAGGCGCTCGTCCTGCGGCTGCTCGCCAAGGACCCGCAGCACCGGCCCGCCTCCGCGCAGGAGGTGTACGAGCACCTGGCGCTGCTCCTCCCGGAGCGCGGGATGCCCACCGGAGCGCCCCTCGACCCCACGCGCCCCTTCCTGCGTCCGCACGCCCCCTGGCCGGACCGCGCCCGCACCCCCGCGCCCCAGCCGACGGCCGCTCCCGTCGCCGCCGAGCGGCCCGACGTCGCCGGAGCCGTCGACGAGGTCAAGCGTCTCCTCGGCGAGGGCCGCATCACCCAGGCCGTCGACATCCTCGGCTCGATCCTGCCCGCCGCCGCCGATCAGCACGGCGAGCACTCCCCGGTGGTCCGCACCCTCCGCAAGCAGTACGCGGCCACCCTCATGGACGACGGCCAGTTCCGCCGCGCCCTGCCCGAACTGCGCCGCCTCGCCGACGAACGCGCCGCCGAGGCGGGCCAGGCCGACCCCCAGTCGCTGCGCTTCCGCTACGAGGCCGCCCAGTGCCTCGAACAGCTCGGCGAACCGGCGGCGGCCCTCGCCGAGTACCGCGCTCTGCTGCCGTACTACGAGAACCAGTACGTCGCCGGCGACCCCGAACTCTCCCTCGACGTCCGCCGCCGTATCGGCCACCTCCTCCTCGCCCTCGGCGACCGCACCGCCGCCCGCGACACCCTCGCCCGCCTCCTCCACGACGTGGACCGCCTGCGCGGCCCCGGGCACCCGCTGGCGGCGGAGATCCGGCGGACCCTGGAGTGGCTGGGGCAGGTACGCGGCTAGCCAAACCGGTCAGTGGCCGGATTTTGCCGTGCCGTGAGGGAAACTTGTGGGCCTCTGGGGCGGGTGTTTCCCGAACACGGGAGCGCCGCCGGTTACGTTGCGACCTGCTTTCGTGCACAGAACCAGGGGTGGGTCATATGGCGTCCAGTCACCGTCAGTCCAAGAAGCGCAGATACGTCACCTGGGCGGTGGCCGGTGCGGCCGTCGTCGCCGGGGCCGGGCTCGCCGCGCAGTCCTCGATGGCCGCCACCACCTGGCCCGCCCAGCGCACCTACACCGGCCGCGCGTTCGACACCTGCGCCGCACCCTCCCTCGCCGCGATGAAGGCCTGGCGCGCCAACAACTTCTACGGCGCCGCCGCCGTCTACATCGGCGGCAAGAACCGCGGCTGCGCCCAGCCCAACCTCACCGCGTCCTGGGTGAAGTCGGTCAGCGCCCAGGGCTGGAAACTCATCCCCCTGTACGTCGGCGCCCAGCCGTCCTGCCAGACCGGCTCCAGCCCCGAGAAGCTCACCGCCGCCACGGCCGCCTCCCTCGGCGCGAAGGACGCGGCGGACGCGGTGACCAAGGCCTCGGCGCTCGGCATGAAGGCCGGCAGCCCGGTCTACCTCGACATGGAGTCGTACGACATCACGAACAAGGCGTGCAACGACGCCGTACTGACGTACGTACGCGCCTTCGACAAGGCGCTGCACGCCAAGACGTACCGCACCGGCTTCTACGGCTTCCGCAGCTCCAGCGCGAAGGCGATCGCCCAGGCCACCGACCGCACGGACCTGCCGGGCAACATGTGGTACGCGCTGTGGGACCAGCAGAACACCACCACCGCGGACTGGCCGTTCGGCGCCACGCAGTGGACCAACCACAGCCGGGCCCACCAGTACATGGTGAACAGCAAGGAGAAGCGCGGCGGTTACACGATCACCGTGGACCGCGACGCGTGGGACGCACCGGTGGCGATCACCGGCTGAGGCGGGCCGGAGGCCCTCGGGGCAGCGCGGGACGGGCGCGGCGGTGCCTGAAGTCCCGGTGAATCGTTGGTCGAATGGCTTGGCCAGAGCCCGGCCACTGCCTACCATCGATCACCGCAAGACTTTGTGCACCGCCGCACAATCTCCTCAGGAGGCCCCCTTGCACCGCCGTCGTCGCACCGCGCTCCTTCTCTCCGCCGCGATCGTCGCCGCGGCACCCCTCCTCACCGCCTGCGGAAACGACGCGCATCCCGGCGCGGCGGCCGTCGTCGGCGGGCAGCGGATCACGGTCGCGCAGCTGGAGAGCAGGGTGAACGAGGTACGCACGGCACAGCGGGCGGCCACCCCGGACCAGGCCCAGTACGCGCAGACCGTCGCAAGAACCGGCAGCCTCACCCGGGACACCCTGCACACCATGGTCCTCGACCGTGTCCTGAATCAGGCCGCGAAGAACGCGGGCGTGACCGTGACCCGCAAGGACGTCCAGAGCCTGCGCGCGGCCCTGGAGCAGCAGGCGGGCGGCGCGAAGGAGCTGGAGACGGCCTGGCTCCAGCAGTACGGCGTCGCTCCGGCCCGCCTCGAGGACAGCCTGCACACCGAGATCGTGGCCCAGAAACTGGCCGCCGCGCTCGGCGCCGACATGAACACGACGGACGGCCAGGCCACCTTCTGGAAGGCGATGTCCGAGGCCTCGAAGACCCTCGACGTCGACCTCAACCCGCGCTACGGCACCTGGGACGTCCAGAAGAGCAGCCGCATCGACGCGAAGACGCCGTGGGTACGGGAGATCACGGCGGCGAACGCTGCACAGGGCACGGCGTAACGGTTGTCCGTACGGGTGTACGGGCGCCGATGTGCCCCCGCGCCCCTGGCCTGTGGATAACTCGTGGGGCTGTCGGTGGCGTGGGTTACGTTCGGAGGGTGAACGCAACCAGCGGCTTCGAGACCGCTCCGGAGACGGGGACCGACCCCGGTCGTGTCGTCCTGCTCACCACCAGCCACCGAGTCGCGCCCGGCCTGCTGTCCTGGCCCGCCTGGCAGACGCTGCACGCGGCAGACAGGGTGCTGTGCGCTGACGGTACGCATCCGCAGCTGCCGTATCTGCGGGAGGCCGGCATATCGGTCGACGAGACCGCCCCGACCGCCGAGGAGCTGATCGACGCCTGCGCCGGCGGCCGGACGGTCGTGGTCGTGACGACGGGCGAGGGCGACCCGGCCCTCACGGACGGCCTGGCACGCCTCGCGGGCTCCGGCCGCGTCCGGATGCCGGACCTGGAACTCCTCCCCGCCTCCTACGACCTCCCCGGCGCCCGCCTCCTCGACCTCGTCCAGGTCATGGACCGCATCCGCCTGGAGTGCCCCTGGTCGTCCCGCCAGACCCACAAGGGCCTCGCGAAGTACGGCATCGAGGAGGCGTACGAACTCGTCGAGGCGATCGAGGAGGGCGACCGGGACGAGCTGCGCGAGGAGTTGGGGGACGTCCTGCTCCAGGTGGTGTTCCATGCGCGCATCGCGGAGGAGGGGAGCGATGGTGAGGGAGACGAGGAGGACGACTCGACCCCCTTCTCGATCGACGACGTCGCCGCCGGCATCGTCACCAAGCTGATCCACCGCCACCCGCACGTCTTCGGCGACGAGACGGCGACGACACCGGAGGAGGTGAAGGAGCACTGGCTGCGCACCAAGGCGGTCGAGAAGCAACGGGAGTCGGTGACGGACGGCATCCCCCTCGGCCAGCCCGCCCTGGCTCTCACGGCGAAACTGGCGTCCCGGGTGCACACGGCGTCCCTGGACGTCCCGCTGCCGCAGGGCGAGGGCATCGGATACGAGCTGCTGGAACTGGCGGTACGGGCGGAGGCGGAGGGCGTGGATCCGGAGGCCGCGCTGAGGGTCGCCGCGCGGGCTTACCGGGATGCGGTGCGGGTGCGGGAAGGGGTGGCGGGGTCCTGATCGCTCCGACGGTTTGTCAGTACCGTTGACCCACGGTG
The DNA here is from genome assembly GCF_053599695.1 of Streptomyces sp. NPDC000878. Lineage (NCBI taxonomy): Bacteria > Bacillati > Actinomycetota > Actinomycetes > Kitasatosporales > Streptomycetaceae > Streptomyces > Streptomyces sp. NPDC000878. The sequence continues at coordinate 10,779 of NZ_JBSFMT010000083.1, forward strand.
GTGTTGAGGCGTGGGGGCATGAGTGGAACGCTCGATGAACGAGCTGGCGGCTGAGGGTGCCAGAACGCTGGTCAATGGGCTCAGGTCGGCGGACTGGGAGCGGGTACGGGACCGGTTCGTGGAGTGGTTCACGCTGCGGGGGCAGGACGAATGGGTCCATGAACTCCAGAGCCTGAAAGGGCCGTTGGGGCCTCGTACGGGGTCCGGGAAGCTGGAGTGGCGCTTTCGGCTGACCGAGGGCCTCGCCGACGCGTGGGACGTGGACGGCTCCGACGAACTCGCCTCTCTCATCGACGAGTTCGACGTGCCCACGCCTCCCGAGGAACCGGCCCCCGCTCCGGCGCCCGTGGTGCCGGGAGACCACTTCGACTTCAAAGACATCACTGTCAACGGGCCGTTCGTCGGTGTGCAGCACGTCCAGCAGACGCCGGCCGCCGCTACTCAGCCCGGGTCAGTGGACTGGCCGTCGGCGGAGAGCATGGCGCCGCTGGCGTACGGGGTGCGGCCGACACGGCGAGACAAGGGCCTGCCCCAACTGCCGCCGTACGTCGAGCGGGACGCCGATCCGGCGGTCAAGGCGGCGGTGGAGTCGGCCGCTTCCGAGGGCGGGCTGGTCGTCGTACAAGGGGACGCGTACGTCGGCAAGTCGCGCACGGCACTCGCGGCGATGGCCGAAGCACTCCCCGGCGTACGGGTGTTCGCGCCCGCCCGGCACGAGAACCTGCGCGGGCTGCCCGCCCTGTTGAGAGGTCTGCCGGGCGAACGCTGCGCGCTGTGGCTCGACGACCTCGACGGTCACATCGGAGCCGACGGCCTGGAGCCGAGGCTGCTGGCGCAGTTGGCGGCGCAGGGGGTGCCGGTGATCGCGACGATGAGAGAGGACACGTACGACAAGTTCCGCAGGTCGTCCCGGGGGCGAGTGCTCGACCTGGCGCACATCGTGGAGCTGCCCCGGGACTGGAGTCACGGGGAGCGGAAGCGGGCGGGGGAGGTCGGCGACCCTCGGTTGACGGAGGCCGCCCGTCGGTGCGGGGCGGAGGGCGTGGCGGCCTACCTCGCGGTCGGTCCGATGCTGTGGGAGGAGTGGCAGCGGGCTCGGCGGGCGGACCGGCATCCGCGCGGGTACGCCCTGGTCCGGGCGGCCGTTGATCTGGCTCGGTGCGGACTGCGGGGACCGTTGCCGCAGGACCTGTTGGTGAAGGTCCACGAGGGGTACGAGGGCGTTGCCGACCTGGAACGGGAGTCCGTGGACGACGCGCTGGCCTGGGCGGCGGAGAAGCGGGACGGCGTGCTGCCGATGCTGCGGAGAAGCGGCGCGAGCATGTGGGAGGCGTCCCCTTATCTGGTGGACACCGCGTCCCGGGACGAGACGTTTCCGGTGGTGGACCGGGTGGTGTGGAGCGCCGCCATGGATGCGGCCCTGCAGGACTCGGCGTACGACTTCGAGGTGGTCCTGGCGGGGGCGAAGGAGGCGTTTCGGGCGGCTGCCACGGCTGGGGACGGGCAGGCCATGTTCGATCTGGCACTGCTTGCCCAGGGTGCCTTGGAGAACGAGGAGGCCGAGGCCTGGTTCCGGAGGGCGGCGGAGGCCGGACTGACGGAGGCCGCGTGGCATCTGGGGCTGCTGCTGGTGAGGCGGGGAGACCGTAGGGAGGCGGAGGCGTTCCTGGAGACGGCTGCGGAAGCAGGCAACCGCCGGGCGGCGACCTTGCTCGGGAAGTTGCTTGCGGACCGGTCGGAGCAGTGGGCGAAAAGGGGAGTGGCAGATCCGGCGCTGGTGAGCGCGATCCTCTGGCTGTCCGGTCATGTCCCTGGGACGTCGGACCGCGACGTGACCGAGGCGAAGGCTGGGTCTTCTGAGAGAGAAATCGCTGCCCGACACGCCTGGCAAAGCGTGACTGCAAGCCATCCGTTGGGCCAGGAGTAAGCCCCCCGACCCTCCCGATACCGTCACCGAGTGACCAACCAGCCCCCTTCCACGCCCCCCGCCCCCGAACTCTTCACCTGGGAGTTCGCCACCGACCCCTACCCCGCCTACGCCTGGCTCCGTGAGCACGCGCCCGTGCACCGGACGAAACTCCCCAGTGGCGTCGAGGCCTGGCTGGTCACCCGTTACGGCGATGCCAAGCAGGCCCTCGCCGATCCCCGGCTCTCCAAGAACCCCGCCCATCACGACGAGCCCACGCAGGCCAAGGGCAAGACCGGGATCCCCGGTGAGCGCGGCGCCAACCTCATGACCCATCTGCTCAATATCGATCCGCCGGACCACACCAGGCTCCGTCGGCTCGTCGCCAAGGCGTTCACGCCCCGTCGTGTTGCCGAGTTCGCGCCCCGCGTGCAGGAACTCACCGATCAGCTCATCGACCAGTTCGCGGCGCGCGGCTCCGCCGATCTCATCCACGAGTTCGCGTTCCCGCTGCCCATCTACGCGATCTGCGACCTGCTGGGCGTACCCCGCGAGGACCAGGACGACTTCCGGGACTGGGCCGGGATGATGATCCGGCACGGGGGCGGGCCCCGGGGCGGGGTCGCCCGGTCGGTCAAGAAGATGCGGGGCTATCTCGCCGAGCTGATCCACCGGAAGCGCGAGGCGCTGACCGACGTGCCCGAACCCGGTGAGGATCTGATCTCCGGGCTCATCCGGGCCTCCGACGAGGGCGAGCACCTCACCGAGAACGAGGCCGCCGCCATGGCCTTCATCCTGCTGTTCGCCGGGTTTGAGACCACCGTGAATCTCATCGGCAACGGCACACACACCCTCCTCGCCCACCCCGAGCAGCGCGCCCGGCTCCAGGACTCCCTCGCCGTTGACGAAAACGGTCACCAGGACTTCTCCCTCCTCGAGACCGGCATCGAGGAACTCCTCCGCTACGACGGCCCCGTCGAACTGGCCACCTGGCGGTTCGCGACGCAGCCGCTCAGCATCGGCGGGCAGGACATCGCGGCCGGTGATCCCGTCCTCGTCGTTCTCGCCGCCGCCGACCGTGATCCGGCGCGGTTCGCCGACCCCGACACCCTCGACCTCTCCCGCCGTGACAACCAGCACCTCGGATACGGCCACGGCATCCACTACTGCCTCGGCGCCCCGCTCGCCCGCCTGGAGGGGCGGAGTGCGCTGGCCACCCTCCTCACCCGTCTCCCGGACCTTCAACTTGCCGGAGACCCGAGCGAGTTGCGCTGGCGGGGCGGGCTCATCATGCGTGGACTGCGCACCCTGCCCGTCGAGTTCACGCCGGTTCGCGAATCGGGGCATACCCCGCCAGTAGTGCCGTAGAAGATCACGGGAAGGTGACACTCCCTCAACAATGTGATCTTCACGTGATCTACGCGGCATTAACTTGTGACAAGTGATCGCCTGTCGATACGTTCGAGCACTAGTGCGACGCCTTGGCGGTATTCATTTCGGCATCCGTCGCGCCGACCCCTGCTGTCTCGCGAAAGGCAACCGCATGCTCTCCGGGAACGGACGTCACCGTCGCCCCCGTCAGGCCCCGGCTCTGCTTGTCGCGGCCGGCGTGACCGGCTCCGCCCTCGCCATCCCGCTGCTCGCCGCGACCGGCGCGAGCGCGGCAAGCGGCACCACGTGGGACAGGGTCGCGGAGTGCGAGAGTGGCGGCTCCTGGAGTGCCAACTCCGGCAACGGGTTCTACGGCGGGCTCCAGCTGACCCAGGCGGACTGGGAGGCGTACGGCGGTCTCACGTACGCCCCGAGCGCCGACCAGGCCAGCCGTTCGCAGCAGATCGCCGTCGCCGAGAGTGTGCTCGCCGACCGGGGTGCCGGGGTCTGGGACGCCTGCGCGCTGCTGTCCGGGCTCGGCAAGGACACCAGCTCGGCCGACGTCGACACGGGCGTGGCCGAGGGGAAGGGGAGTGGGGACAGGGAGGGCGGTACGTCGTCTTCGGCGTCGCCCTCGTCCTCGACGTCGGATTCGCCTACGCCTGCCTCTACTCCCTCCGCCTCACCCTCCACCGACTCCGCGCCCTCGGTCAAGGCCAAGTCCGCCGAGTCCTCGCCGTCCCCTTCTTCCTCCTCCTCAACCTCCTCGTCCCCCTCGCTGTCGAGCGAAGGGGGCGCACAAGAAGGTGACAGGTCATCCACGGGTGTGACAAATGATGGAAAACAGGGCAACTCCGGGCAGAGCAGGGAAGGCTCGTATACGGTCCGCCCCGGCGACACCCTTTGCGGCATCGCCGACTCCCTTGGCCTTGAGGGTGGATGGTCCGAGTTGTACGCCGAGAACGAGGATCTCCTCGGTGCGGACCCGAACCACATCCTCCCCGGTCAGACCCTCGAAGTCCCTGCCGAACCGGGGCAAAAGTAACCGGAGTTCACGTCACGCTTCGCGCTGAATGTCCGTTATAAATGCAGTGAGAGATAGGTCTCAGAAGCCCTGATCGTCTTTGTATTTCAGGGGATCACCTGTTTACGGTCGTCAACGCCCGCCACAGTGGGCCCCGCCGGTCGCAACGCCGAATCCTGCCAACGGCCGAACGGGAACAGTCGTCGCTTTCAAGCGCCGTAGGCAGGAGCGGGGGACCCAAGGTAAGTGCCGCACCGGGCAGTTGACCGGAGCGGCTTGGGGTTAAGCCGTGCGCCGCCCGAACGGGGCGTACGGCCGGGCAACTCAACCGGCCCGAACCCGACAGCTCACCTCGCAGGCGTCGGTGAGGGGATCACGCATGCTGTTTTCCGGTAAGGGCAAGCACCGTCGTCCGTCCAAGGCCACCCGTGTCGTCGCCATCGCCGGTGTGACCGGCGCCGCGGTCGCCGCTCCGCTGCTGGCGGCCGGCTCCGCCTCCGCCGCCACCTCCGCCGAGTGGGACACGGTCGCCCAGTGCGAGTCCGGCGGCAACTGGTCCATCAACACCGGCAACGGCTACTACGGCGGTCTGCAGTTCTCCGCCTCGACCTGGGCCGCGTACGGCGGCTCGGCGTACGCCTCCACCGCCGACCAGGCCTCCAAGTCCCAGCAGATAACCATCGCCGAGAAGGTCCTCGCGGGCCAGGGCAAGGGTGCCTGGCCGGTCTGCGGCACGGGCCTGTCCAGCGCCTCCTACGGCGGCGGTTCGAGCGACAGCTCGTCCAGTGACTCCGGTAGCTCCAGCCCCTCCAGCTCCGGCTCCGGCGAGACCTCCACCCGCTCCACCGACGAGCAGTCGGCCTCCCGTTCGCAGGAGCGACCGGCCGCGAAGAAGACCGTCACCACCCCGACCGGCAAGAAGGTCGAGAAGGGCGACGGCGAGTACAAGGTCGTCAAGGGTGACACCCTGAGCGCGATCGCCGAGGCGCACGACGTCAAGGGCGGCTGGGCGAAGCTCTTCCAGCTGAACAAGGACATCATCGACGACGCCGACTTCATCTACCCGGGCCAGCAGCTGCACCTCAGCTGACCCCGGTCACCTGCCCGCCGGAGCATCCCCCAAATCTCAGCCGGCCCGAAGGTGAACCACAGCGCCCTCACATCCGTGCCCTCCATAGTGAAGGCCTCGTGAGGGTCACCCCCGTCCCCCACGGGCTCCCCGCTCCGGTGCGTGTTCCCCCGTACGCACCGGGGCGGGGCTTTTTGTTTCCCTGAGGAACAATGTTTACCCTCGGTTCCGTCCATGTTCCGTCCATGGGGTGGTCGGACGGCTGGCCGATCGGCCTCGGACGGTTAGGCTCATCCCGCAGGGGCCGCAAAAAAGCCCCGCGTACCCGCGTCACATCCCAGAAGGAGATGCTCGTGCCGTCCATCGACGTCGTCGTAGCCCGGGAAATCCTCGACTCGCGAGGCAACCCCACCGTCGAGGTCGAGGTCGGCCTCGATGACGGCAGCACCGGTCGTGCCGCCGTCCCGTCCGGAGCCTCCACCGGAGCCTTCGAGGCCATCGAGCTGCGCGACGGTGACCCCAACCGCTACCTCGGCAAGGGTGTCGAGAAGGCCGTCCTCGCCGTCATCGAGCAGATCGGCCCGGAGCTGGTCGGCTACGACGCCACCGAGCAGCGGCTGATCGACCAGGCGATGTTCGACCTGGACGCCACCGACAACAAGGGCTCGCTCGGCGCCAACGCCATCCTCGGCGTCTCGCTCGCCGTCGCCCACGCCGCCTCCGAGGCCAGCGACCTCCCCCTCTTCCGCTACCTCGGCGGTCCGAACGCGCACCTGCTGCCCGTTCCGATGATGAACATCCTGAACGGCGGCTCGCACGCCGACTCCAACGTGGACATCCAGGAGTTCATGATCGCCCCGATCGGCGCGGAGTCCTTCTCCGAGGCGCTGCGCTGGGGCGCGGAGATCTACCACACCCTCAAGAAGGTGCTGAAGACCAAGGGCCTGTCCACCGGTCTCGGCGACGAGGGCGGCTTCGCCCCGAACCTGGAGTCCAACCGCGCCGCGCTCGACCTCATCATCGAGGCCATCAAGCAGGCCGGCTACGTCCCCGGTGAGCAGATCGGTCTCGCGCTCGACGTCGCCGCGTCCGAGTTCTACAAGGACGGCAAGTACGAGTTCGAGGGCAAGTCCCGTACGGCCGCCGAGATGACCGAGTACTACGAGGAGCTGGTCTCCGCGTACCCGCTCATCTCCATCGAGGACCCGCTGTACGAGGACGACTGGGACGGCTGGAAGACCATCACCGACAAGCTGGGCGACAAGGTCCAGATCGTCGGCGACGACCTCTTCGTCACCAACCCGGAGCGCCTCGCCCGTGGCATCGAGGAGGGCTCGGCCAACGCCCTGCTCGTCAAGGTCAACCAGATCGGCTCCCTCACCGAGACCCTGGACGCCGTCGAGATGGCGCAGCGCAACGGCTTCAAGTGCATGATGTCCCACCGCTCCGGCGAGACCGAGGACGTCACCATCGCCGACCTCGCCGTCGCGGTGAACTGCGGCCAGATCAAGACCGGCGCCCCGGCCCGCTCGGACCGCGTCGCCAAGTACAACCAGCTGCTGCGCATCGAGGAGATCCTCGACGACGCCGCGGTGTACGCCGGCCGCTCGGCCTTCCCCCGCTTCAAGGGCTGAGCAGCTGTAGCTGTGGTGGCTTAGGCAGCGTCGTACGTACGTCCCCGTACCCGGTCCCGTACCGTGTGCGGGGACGTACGCACGTACAAGCGCAGCTGTTCGGGGAGGCGGGACGACATGGCCGTGAAGGACCGGGACCGGTTCTCCACCGCGACCAGGATCAAGCTGCTCGGCGAGCAGACGGCGGCCCGCGTCTACCGTTCGCAGACCAAGCGCCAGGCCCGCCGCTCCCGTCTGACCGGCCGGGCGGCCCTGCTCGCCCTGGTCCTCTGCTCGCTGATCGTGGCCCTCGCCTACCCCATAAGGCAGTACGTCTCCCAGCGCGCCGACATCGCCGACCTGGAGCGCGAACGCGACCAGGCCCGGCAGCGGGTCGAGCAGCTCCGCGACCAGAAGGCACGCTGGCAGGACGACGCGTACGCGCAGCAGCAGATCCGGCAGCGGCTGCACTATGTGATGCCGGGCGAGACCGGGTACGTCGTGATCGACCCGGACGCGGCGAAGCAGTCGCGCGCCGACCTGGGCGCGGCCGACCGGCCCTGGTACGCGAACGTCTGGGACGGCGTGGACAAGGCCGATCAGTCCGGCCGGGCCGACGCCGTGAACCAGTGAAGTGCAGCGAAGTGAACTGACAAGAGAGACATACGTACAGGCATGCATACGCCCCCGCCTCCCACCCCGCGCACCGAGCCCACCGACGCGGACGTCGAGGCCTTCAAGCAGCAGCTGGGCCGTCCGCCGCGCGGGCTGCGCGCGATCGCGCACCGCTGTCCCTGCGGTCAGCCGGACGTCGTCGAGACGGCACCGCGGCTGCCGGACGGTACGCCCTTCCCGACGACGTACTACCTGACGTGCCCGCGGGCCGCCTCGGCGATCGGGACGCTGGAGGCGAACGGCGTGATGAAGGAGATGACGGAGCGTCTGGCGACGGATCCGGAGCTGGCCGCGGCGTATCGGGCCGCGCACGAGGACTACATCGCGCGCCGTGACTCGATCGAGGTGCTGGAGGGTTTCCCGAGTGCGGGGGGTATGCCGGACCGGGTGAAGTGCCTGCACGTGCTGGTGGGGCACTCGCTGGCGGCCGGCCCCGGGGTGAACCCGCTGGGGGACGAGGCGATCGCGATGCTGCCGGAGTGGTGGGCGAAGGGGGCGTGTGTGGTGCCGGGGGAGTGACCCGCGGCGGAGCCGCTGATGGATGCAGCGCCCCCGCCGCCCCTACCCGTCCCATCCCGTTCCTGGGGGCTGCGCCCCCAGACCCCCCTTTCGGCCTGAACGGCCTCGTCCTCAAACGCCGGACGGGCTGAAATACCAACCCGAAGGATCCGCCCATGCCTCGCGTCGCCGCCATCGACTGCGGTACGAACTCGATCCGGCTGCTCGTCGCCGACGCTGACCCGGTCACCGGGGAACTTGTCGAGCTGGACCGGCGGATGACCATCGTCCGGCTCGGTCAAGGGGTCGACCGTACGGGGCGGCTGGCGCCCGAGGCGCTGGAGCGGACCTTTGCGGCCTGTCGGGAGTACGCCGGCGCCATCAAGGAGCACGGGGCCGAGCGGCTGCGGTTCGTCGCGACGTCCGCCTCCCGGGACGCGGAGAACAGGGACGAGTTCGTACGGGGGGTGCTGGACATCCTGGGTGTCGAGCCCGAGGTGATCTCGGGTGAGCAGGAGGCCGCGTTCTCCTTCACCGGGGCCACCAAGGAACTGACGGGGCGCGACGACCTCGCCAGGCCCTACCTGGTCGTGGACATCGGCGGCGGCTCGACCGAGTTCGTGGTCGGGGACGAGCAGGTGCGCGGGGCGCGGTCCGTGGACATCGGGTGCGTGCGGATGACCGAGCGGCATCTCGTGCGGGACGGGGTGGTTGTGGATCCGCCGGGGGATGTGGAGATCGCCGCGATCCGGGCCGACATCGAGGCCGCTCTCGACCTGGCGGAGCAGAGTGTCCCGCTGGGCGAGGCGCGCACGCTCGTCGGGCTGGCCGGGTCCGTCACCACGGTGTCGGCGATCGCGCAGGACCTGCCCGCGTACGACTCCGAGGCCATCCACCACTCCCGGGTCTCCCTCGACCGCGTCCGCGAGATCACCGAGGTCCTTCTCCGGTCCACGCACGCCGAGCGCGCGGCCATTCCCTCCATGCATCCGGGGCGCGTCGACGTGATCGGCGCGGGGGCGCTGGTCCTGCTCTCGATCATGGAGCGGATCGGGGCGGCGGAGGTCGTGGTGAGCGAGCACGACATTCTCGACGGGATCGCCTGGAAGGTGGCGGAGGACCTCCAGTAGCCCTCGGCTGAGCAGGTCGGATAACGTATGAGCGCACTTGCGGGGGTGTTTACGGCCCCCCGGTGACGCCCTCCCGGGAAAGTTCGTGAAGTTCTTCACAAGGAATTCGGTCCTGTTGGGCGACGAACGTGCTCCGCGGGGCCCTTTCGGGGGCTCACCTGGGGCGGGAGCGTGCTCGGGGGAGCGTTTCGGTGGGGTTTCCGGTGGGTGTGGCGGGAGGCTGGTCCAGTCACTCCGATGACCCGGAAGGGCAGTTCACACGGCATTGACATCGGGGCGTACCGCCCGCTGGTTCGTCCGGCGAGACACGGCCTCGGCCACGCGGGCCGCGCAGTGTAGCAGAGGGGGTGCACATGCTTGTGAAGGGGCTCACGAGCGACCCCCCTGGGGCGGGTGGATACTCGATGGCATGAGCACCACGGAGCGTCCCAGGATCCTCGTAGTAGGCGGTGGGTACGTAGGCCTGTACGCAGCTCGGCGCATTCTCAAGAAGATGCGCTACGGCGAGGCGACCGTCACGGTCGTCGACCCCCGGTCGTACATGACCTACCAGCCCTTCCTCCCCGAAACCGCCGCCGGCAGCATTTCGCCGCGCCACGTCGTCGTACCGCTGCGACGTGTGCTGCCCAAGGCGGAAGTTCTGACCGGTCGGGTCACCACCATCGACCAGGACCGCAAGGTCGCCACGGTCGCCCCCCTCGTGGGTGAGGCGTACGAGCTGCCTTTCGACTACCTCGTCATCGCCATGGGCGCGGTCTCCCGCACCTTCCCGATCCCCGGCCTCGCCGAACAGGGCATCGGTATGAAGGGCATCGAGGAGGCCATCGGCCTGCGGAACCACGTCCTGGAGCAGCTGGACAAGGCCGAGTCCACGACCGACGAGGAGATCCGCCGCAAGGCGCTCACCTTCGTCTTCATCGGCGGTGGCTTCGCGGGTGCGGAGACCATCGGCGAGGTCGAGGACATGGCGCGCGACGCGGCGAAGTACTACCCCAGCGTGTCCCGTGAGGACATGCGGTTCGTGCTCGTCGACGCCGCCGACAAGATCCTTCCCGAGGTCGGCCCGAAGCTGGGCCAGTACGGCAAGGAGCACCTGGAGAGCCGCGGGGTCGAGATCTATCTTTCGACTTCGATGGACTCGTGTGTGGACGGCCATGTGGTCCTGAAGAACGGGCTCGAGGTCGACTCCAACACCATCGTGTGGACCGCGGGCGTCAAACCCAACCCCGTGCTGTCCCGGTTCGGGCTGCCGCTGGGGCCGCGCGGTCACGTGGACGCGCAGCCGACGCTCCAGGTCACGGGTACGGACTACATCTGGGCCGCGGGCGACAACGCCCAGGTGCCGGACGTGGCCGCCCGCAAGGCCGGCGTGGAGAACGCCTGGTGCCCGCCGAACGCGCAGCACGCGCTGCGGCAGGCGAAGGTGCTCGGCGACAACGTGGTCTCCGGGATGCGGGGCTTCCCGCAGAAGGAGTACTCGCACTCCAACAAGGGTGCTGTCGCGGGGCTCGGCCTGCACAAGGGCGTCGCGATGATCGTCATGGGCAAGGTCAAGATCAAGCTCAAGGGTCGGCTGGCGTGGTACATGCACCGTGGCTACCACGGTCTGGCGATGCCGACGTGGAACCGGAAGATCCGGGTGTTCGCGGACTGGACGCTGGCGATGTTCCTGAAGCGTGAGGTTGTTGCGCTGGGGGCGTTGGAGACTCCTCGGGAGGAGTTCTACGAGGCTGCCAAGCCGGCGCCGGTCGCTGCCGCGAAGAAGGCGGAGGAGAAGACAGAGGCCAAGGCCTCCTGACCTCCGTTTCACCGAAGCATTGCTGCCCTGCCTGAAGGGGCCACTCGCCATCCGTGGTGCGAGGGGCCCCTTCAGTCGTTTCCTCGCCCCCGCCCTTACCCGTCCCATCCCTGGGGGCGGAGGCCCCAGGGATGGGACGGGTAAGGGCGGCGGGGGCGAAAAAACCCGGAGGCGCCCCCCGCGTACTCCCTTTGCACAGTTGTGATCGGCATGGGGGACTGCGAGTCCGGGCCGTTGGTGTTTTCGTGGGTGTTGGACATTCCCGGTTATGTCGTAACGGAGGTGTGCGCCATGCCCGAAGCCGCGTCGCGGCTGCAGAGCTTCGCCGAACAGTTGCTGGGTGCCCCGCTCCCGATGCGCATCCGCGCCTGGGACGGTTCGGAGGCGGGCCCGCCCGGCGCCCCCGCCCTGGTCGTCCGCAACCGCCGCGCCCTGCGCCGGCTGCTGTGGAAACCGGGCGAACTGGGGCTCGCCCGGGCCTGGGTCGCCGGCGACCTGGACGTCGAGGGGGACTTCTACGCCGCCCTCGATCTGGTGTCCGGGCTGGTCTGGGAGCGCGGGGAGGACGCCCGGACCCTCACCGAGGCGCTGCGCGAACCCGAGGTGCGGGCAGCGGTGCGCGGCCTCGTGAAGATGGCCGGGCCTCCTGTACCTCCCGCCCCTCCCCGTGAAGAGGTTCCGCGGCGGCGCCGGCACCTCCACACCAAGCGCACCGACAAGCGCGCCGTCAGCCACCACTACGACGTCGGCAACGACTTCTACGAGATCGTCCTCGGCCCGTCCATGGTGTACTCCTGCGCCTACTGGGATGCCCCCGGCACAGCCCCTGACACCGGTTCCGGCGCCCTCGAACGCGCCCAGTACGACAAGCTCGAACTCGTCTGCCGCAAACTCGCCCTCACGCCCGGCCTGCGTCTCCTCGACGTCGGCTGCGGCTGGGGCTCCCTCGCCATCCATGCCGCCCGCGAGCACGGCGTACACGTCGTCGGTGTCACCCTCTCGCAGGAGCAGGCCGCGTACGCCCGTAAGCGCGTCGCCGATCAGGGGCTCACGGACCGGGTCGAGATCCGGGTGCAGGATTACCGGGACGTCACCGACGGGCCCTTCGACGCCGTCTCCTCCGTGGGGATGGCCGAGCATGTGGGGAGCGAGCAGTATCTGACGTACGCGCGTGATCTGTATGGCCTGCTGAAACCTGGTGGGCGGCTGCTCAATCATCAGATCGCCCGGCGGCCTCATACGGACGAGGGCGCGTACAGCCTCGACGGGTTCATCGACGCCTATGTCTTCCCGGACGGTGAACTCGCGCCCATCGGTACCACCGTCACCCAGCTCGAACGGGCCGGGTTCGAGGTGCGTGACGTCGAGTCCATCCGGGAGCACTACGCCCTGACGCTGCGGCAGTGGGTCACCAACCTGGAGGGTGACTGGGCACGCGCCCAGCAGCTCAGCAGCCCGGGTCGCGCCCGCGTCTGGCGGCTGTACATGGCCGCCTCCGCCCTCGCCTTCGAGCACAACCGGATCGGCGTCAACCAGGTTGTCGCCGTACGGACCTCGGAGGAGGGTGACTCCGGGATGCCCCTGCGCGCCCGTACCTGGAACTGACCGGGAAAGGGAGTACGTCAATGTCGGGCCCCCCCTTTACGAGCGGGGCCCGACATCCGTACCGCTGCTGCCGCCCCTACTCCGACTTGATCGCCGCCAGCATGTTCAGGCGGGCCGCGCGGCGGGCCGGCCACAGGGCCGCCAGGACGCCCACCGTGGCGGCGAGGAGCAGGAAGAACGCCATCCTGGCCCAGGGCAGGACGAGTTCGTACGTCGGCATGCCCGTGCCGATGAGTTCGCCGGCCGCCCAGCCGAAGAACACGCCCAGGCCGATGCCCAGGACGCCGCCGAAGACGGAGATCACCAGGGATTCCAGGCGGACCATGCGCTTGATGCCCTTGCGGTCGAGGCCGATCGCGCGGAGCATGCCGATCTCCTGGGAGCGTTCGAAGACCGACATGGCCAGGGTGTTGATGACCCCGAGGACCGCGACCAGGACCGCCATCGCCAGCAGGCCGTAGAGCATGTTCAGCATCAGGGTGAACATGCTGGCGATCTCGTTGGAGATGTCCTTCTTGTCCTGGATCTTGATGGCCGGGTTGGCGCCCAGGGCCTGCTCGAGCCGGTCCTTCGTCGTGTCCGTCGCGCCGCCCGAGGTCTTCACCATGACCTGCATGTCGCCCACGTCGGCGGCGTCCGTCCGGTGCGGGGACAGGAGGCTGTCGTCGACGAGGAGGCCGCTGAGCATCTCGTTGCCCTGGTACACGCCCGCCACCGTCAGCTGCTGCTTCCCGCCGTCCTCGTAGGCGACGGTGAAGGCCGAACCCGCCTTCCAGCCGTGGGAGTCGGCCGTCCACTCGTCCACGACCACCTGGGTGCCGTCGATCTTGAACGTGCCGTTGTCGATCGGCAGTCGGGTCAGCTTCCCGAAGGTGGCGCCGGTGACGCCGGTCGCGTACTCCGTCCCGCCGTCGATGCGTACGGGGGTGTTGCGCATGGGGCTGAGGGCGGTCACGCCGCTCGTCTTCGCCAGCTTCTCGGCGACCTCGGGGGAGAGCTCCCTGCCGTTGGCCATCGAGACGATGTAGTCCGCCCTGATCGAGGACGAGGCCATCTTGTCGATCGACTTCTGGAGGCTGCCCGCCATCACCGTCATACCGGTGATGAGGGTGAGCCCGATCATCAGCGCGGAGGCCGTGGCGGCCGTACGACGGGGATTGCGGACCGAGTTCTGGCGGGCCAGCTTCCCGGAGACGCCGAACACGCGCATCAGCGGGGCGGCGGAGGCGATCAGGGGGCGGGAGAGGAGCGGGGTGAGGATGAAGACGCCGATGATCAGGAGGACGGCCCCTATGCCCATGGGGGCCTGGCCGTCCGAGCCGCTCATCGTCGTGGCCGCCAGGACCACGGCGACGCCCGCGCCCGAGAAGAGCGCGCCCAGCGTGTTGCGCAGCACCAGCGACTTGGTCGTCGCCGTCGCGTGGACGCTGCTCATCGCGGCGACCGGGGGGATCTTCGCGGCGCGGCGGCCGGGCAGCCAGGCCGCCAGCATGGTGATGAGGATGCCGACCGCCAGGGCCGCGCCGACCGTGCCCGGCGTGACGATCAGCGGCCCGTCGGGCACGGTCGCGCCGAGCAGGCCGAGGAGCGCCTTCAGTCCGGCCCCGATGCCGATGCCCGTGACCAGGCCGGTCACCGCCGCCACCGTGCCGACCACGAACGCCTCGACCAGCACCGACCGCGTGACCTGGCGGCGCGAGGCACCGACCGCCCGCAGCAGCGCCAGTTCCTTGGTGCGCTGGGCGACCAGCATGGTGAAGGTGTTGGCGATGATGAACGTACCGACGAAGAGCGCGATGCCCGCGAAGACCAGCAGGCCCCGCTTGAGGCCGCTCATCGACGAGGCGATGAACTCGGCCTGGTCGTCGGCCAGTCGGGTGCCTGTCGTGGTCTCGACCGTGTCGCGCGGCAGGGCCTTGTCCAGGGCCGCCTTGAGTGCGGTCTGGCTCGTCCCGGCCGCCGCCTTGACGTCGATCTCGTCGTACGTGCCCGTCTTGCCGAACAGCTGCTGCGCGGTCGCCGTGTCGAAGAGGGCGAGGCTGCCGCCGGCCGCCACATTGCCGTCGTCCGTGGTGAAGATGCCGGAGACGGTGGGGGTGAGCACCGGGCCGTCCACCGACAGGCGCACGGTGTCGCCGACCTTGTAACCGGCCCGCTCGGCGGTCTTCGCGTCGAGGGCGACCTGGCCGGCGCCGCGCGGCGCGGTGCCGTCCTTCAGCGGGTACCGGGCGTCCTTGTCGCCCCAGAAGTTCCCGCCCTGCGACTGGAAACCGTCGCCGACGAGCTTGCCGTCCTTGTCGGCTATGGCGGTGAAGCCGGTCACGACACCGATGGCGGAGGCGGCACCCGGGACCTTCGCGCTCTTGTCGAGCAGGGCCTGCGTCAGCTCCGGGGGCTTGCCGATCGTGTCGCCCACATCGACCTGGCCGCTCGCCTGCACGGCGACGTCGACCTGGTCGAAGCCCTTGGCGGAGCTGTTCTGGAGGGCGTTCGAGAGGGTGTTGGTGAAGACCAGGGTCCCGGACACGAACGCCACGCCGAGCATCACGGCGAGCACGGTCATCAGAAGCCTGGCCTTGTGCGCGAGTACGTTGCGCAGGGCGGTACGGAACATGGGGTGTCGTCTCAGTCCGTCGGGTGAGTCGGGTGAAGTGATGGCAGGGCTACGGGAGTTGAGGGCACGTCAGCCCGGACCCCGTGCGGTGGCGGAGCGTCAGCTGGTGCGGGCCGTCCTGGTGTCCAGGCGCTTCATCCGGTCCAGTACGCCGTCCGCCGTCGGGCCGTACAGCTCGTCCACGATCCGGCCGTCCGCGAGGAAGACCACCCGGTCCGCGTACGCCGCCGCCACCGGGTCGTGGGTGACCATCACGACCGTCTGACCCAGGTTCCGTACGGAGTTGCGCAGGAAGCCCAGTACCTCGGCGCCCGCGCGGGAGTCGAGGTTTCCGGTCGGTTCGTCGCCGAAGATGATGTCGGGGCGGGAGGCCAGCGCCCGGGCGACCGCGACGCGCTGCTGCTGGCCGCCGGAGAGCTGGGACGGGCGGTGGGAGAGGCGGTCGGCGAGGCCGATCATCGAGATCACCGAGTCCAGCCACTGCCGGTCCGGCTTACGGCCCGCGATGTCCATCGGGAGGGTGATGTTCTCCAGGGCGGTCAGCGTCGGCAGCAGGTTGAACGCCTGGAAGATGAAGCCGATCTTGTCCCGGCGGAGTTTGGTGAGCTGCTTGTCCTTGAGGGAGCCCAGCTCGGTGTCGCCGATGCGCACGGAACCGGAGGAGAAGGAGTCCAGGCCCGCCACACAGTGCATCAGCGTGGACTTGCCGGAGCCGGACGGGCCCATGATCGCGGTGAACTCGGCCTGCCTGAAGTCGACGGAGACCTGGTCGAGGGCGACGACCCGGGTCTCGCCCTGTCCGTAGACCTTGGACAGTTCCGTGGCGCGGGCGGCCACCGTGGTGGTGGTGTTCCGGTCGGCGAGGGGGGCGGTGGTCACGGGCGGGCTCCTGTCGGGAGGTTCGACGAGTTTCGACGTCTGAGGCTCGTGAACGTCTGAGGCTCGTGAACCATCGTCATGGCCGGGGGCCGCCGTGTAGTCAGCCGCTGTTCCGGTTCCGAAGGCAGCCTTGGGACGGACCCGGCGGGCCCGCGTCATACCTGGGGATGACGGGCGTCCCCTACAAGGGCCGTGGCAAGTGCCAGGGGCCATGACAAGAACAGGTGGAGCCCCCTTGTTCGGGCGGTGAAATTCCGTCATTCCGCATGCGCGCCCGGCTGCCTCGCGAAAGGCTACTGGCAAGTGCGGATGGCCCGTTCCAGGTGCTGATGCTCCCTCAGACGTCAATAAAATAAGACAACATCGGTCCCCTCACCCGCAGTTCGGGTGGGGGGTCCCGATAGGCTCGGAACCTCGATGCGGAGCCCAGGGCCTGCCCGGATGGTGGAATGCAGACACGGCGAGCTTAAACCTCGCTGCCCCTTCGCGGGCGTGCCGGTTCAAGTCCGGCTCCGGGCACCTCCGACCGTCGTATGCCGGATTTGTCGGTGCTTCATCCATTGAAGACTTGGCCGCGGAATCGTTGACAGCGGGCGTATGTGGTCAGACACTCATTCCAGATACTTAGTGAAGAAAATTTCACTGTACGAACACCCCGCATATGAACGTACCGCATGAAGGGAACGCCCGATGCGTACCACCGTCGGCATCATCGGAGCCGGCCCCGCCGGGCTCCTGCTCGCGCGGCTGCTCCACAACGCCGGTATCGACTCGGTCGTCCTGGAGAGCCGCGACCGGGAGTACGTGGAGCGGCGGCAGCGGGCCGGGATTCTGGAGCAGGGGACCGTCGACGTGCTGCGCGCCGCCGGGGCCGGCGCGCGCATGGACCGCGAGGGACTGCGTCACGACGGCATCGAACTGCGGTACGACAGGAAGCGCCACCGCGTCGACTTCCCCGCCCTCACCGGCGGCCGGTCCGTGATGGTGTACGCGCAGACCGAGGTCTGCAAGGACCTCATCGCCCTCCAGCTGGCCGAGGGCGGCCCGCTGCTCTTCGAGGCGGAGGCGCTGGCGGTGGAGGGGGCGGATGGTGGCAGCCCGCGTGTGCGGTTCCGGCACGAGGGGCGTGAGGACGTACTGGAGTGCGAGTACGTCGTCGGGTGCGACGGCTTCTGGGGGGTGGCCCGTACGGCGATCCCCGCCGAGCTGACCCGGGTCTTCGAACGGGCGTACCCCTTCGGCTGGCTCGGCATCCTCGCCGACGTACCGCCCTCGCACGACGAGCTGGTCTACGCCCGCCACGACCGCGGCTTCGCCCTTCTCTCCATGCGCTCCCCGTCCGTCTCCCGCCTCTACCTCCAGGTGCCGGACGGCACCGACGCCGAGGAGTGGAGCGACGAGGAGATCTGGGACGAGCTGGAGCGGCGCTTCGAGACCGCCGACGGCTGGAAGCTCGACCGGGGGACCATCACGCAGAAGTCCGTGACCCCGATGCGGAGTTACGTCCACGAGCCGATGCGGTACGGACGGCTGTTCCTCGCCGGGGACGCCGCGCACATCGTCCCGCCGACCGGCGCCAAGGGGCTCAACCTCGCCGTAGGGGACGTCGTGACCTTCGCGCGCGCACTGACGTACGAGAAGGAGACGGGGTCGGTGCAGCTGCTCGACGCCTACTCCGAGACCTGTCTGCGCCGGGTCTGGCAGGCCGAGCGGTTCTCGTACGACATGACGACCCTCCTGCACCGGTCCCCGGACGCCACTCCCTTCGACGACCGGATGCAGCTGGCCCGGCTGGAGCGGATCGCGGGCGCCCGTTCGGCGGAGACGGATCTCGCCGAGGGGTACACGGGCTTCCCTCTCGACTGACAGGGGACTGACCGGCGGTGTCGGTTGATCAGGGGGCGGTCTCGGGTCTGTACCGGGTTGGTCATGGTCCTGGGGCTCCGTGGCCGGGAATCAGGCGGGCGCGTAGCGTGTTCGCGACAGGACAGGGGAAAGATCCTCCCCAAGCACTAGGGTCAATCCTTTGCCCACCTATTACTCTTGAGCCCAAGGCCACACAGGCTGGCCATGGAGGAGTGAAATGAGGAGCAGCAACCCGGTCTTCTCGCGACGGGGGTTCAGCCGCGACAACGGCTCGGCGGGCTTCAACACCGCGCCGCAGGCCGGGGGCGCCGCTGTCGGCACGCAGTCGGGCAACCCGTATGCGGACCAGCACGCCCAGCAGGGCGGCAACCCGTACGCGACCAACCCCTACGCCCAGCAGGACCTTCAGCACGGCGCACCGCCGCAGGCCCCGGTCACCACCGGCCGGATGACGATCGACGACGTCGTCATGCGGACCGCCACCACGCTCGGCGTGCTGGTCGTCACGGCGGCGCTCGCCTGGGCGCTGCTGCCGGTCGACGACGCGAACATCAACCGGTCCTACGGCATCGCCATCGGCGCCGGTCTGGTCGCGATGGTCCTGGGCCTCGTCCAGTCCTTCAAGCGCAAGGCCTCGCCCGCGCTGATCGTGACGTACGCGGCGCTCGAGGGTGTCTTCCTCGGCGTCGTCTCCAGCGTGGTCGACAACCGCATCGCGAGCGGTGCGGCCATGCAGGCCGTGATCGGCACGCTGGCGGTCTTCACCGCCGTACTCGTGGCGTACAAGGCGGGCTGGATCCGCGTCAACCGCCGCTTCTACGGCTTCGTGATGGCGGCGGCGCTCGGCTTCGTCCTCCTGATGGCCGTGAACCTGCTGTTCGCGGTGTTCGGCGGCGGTGACGGCCTCGGCTTCCGCAGCGGTGGCCTCGGCATCGTGTTCGGCATCATCGGCATCCTGCTCGGTGCGTGCTTCCTGGCTCTCGACTTCAAGCAGGTCGAGGACGGCATCGCCTACGGCGCGCCGCGCGAGGAGGCCTGGCTGGCCGCGTTCGGTCTGACCATGACGCTGGTCTGGATCTACCTGGAGTTCCTGCGGCTGATCGCCATCCTTCAGGGTGACGACTAGTACGACCGGTTCGCCGACCAGTAGTAGCCAGTAGTAGCAAGTAGTGCGTAGAAGGGCCCCGGGGTCGCTCCCGGGGCCCTTCGTCGTCGTGGTGTCGGTGCGTGCGCGCCTCGGTCTCTCAGAGGAGCTTGCGCGCGGCCCTCCTCATGTCGTACTCGTGAATGATCGCCTTGGCGTGGCCGTACGCGAGATTGTGCTCGTGCCGGAGCCAGCTGACCTTCTCCTCGAAGCGGAAGAGGGAGGGGCCTTCGTCGACGGTGCGCAGCCAGTCGGATACTTCACGACCGGTGCAGTGGGGGATGCGGGCGAGCATGTTGCGGTGGGTCTCCTCGGAGAGGACGTGGGACATCGGCGCCTCCGGACGCAAAGGGGATGTAAGCCGGTCCTTCACGCCACGGTGCCTGAGGGTTGGGTTGTTGGCAACAGTCCAGGTACGACCGTTAGTCTCACGGCGTGCTGGATACCTCGCCTTTGACGCGCGCAGTGGATCACTTTGCCGATCGTTTGCGGGCGGCGCCGCAGAGTCGGCTGCAGCGGGGGGCTGCGGCGGAGGCGTTGGGGTTGGCCAGGGAGTTGGCACGGCGTGCCCAGCTGTTGGAGTCGCCGGGGGAGGAGCCTCGGGTCATGCCTGATGTGGGGATGTTCGCCGGGGCGGATCAAGTGACTGTTGCCGCGCATGATCTGGCGCTGGTTCTTCGGAGCGAAGGGGAGTTGGCGTCGGTGTTGGCTCTTGTTGCTGAGGCTCAGCAGCGGGCCGGGGTGTAGGTGTAGGTGTGGGGGTGGGTTGTGGGTTCGTTGTCGGCTGCCCGCCGGTGGGGGCTTGTCGCGCAGTTCCCCGCGCCCCTAAAGGGGCGCTTCCCCACCCACGTCTCACAGAGACGCTATGACCCTGTCCGCCAGGACGTACACCGTCTCCTCGCCGCATTCGAAGGTCAGGGCGTAGGCGCCTGAGATGCCTGAGCCGCCGAGGAGGACCGGGGCCTCGCCTGCGCGGAGGGCGGCGGAGAGGCGTTCGGCGGTTTCGCGGTGGCCGGGGGTCATGCAGAGGGTCGTGCCGTCCGTGAAGACGTAGACGTCGAGCGTGCCCAGGGGGCCCGGGCGGACGTCGGCCAGGGCGGTGCGGGAGTCGGCGAGGTCCTCCAGGCAGGCGACCGTGCGTTCGTGGTCGTTCACGATGGGCGACTGGGCCGGGACGAAGTCCGGGTGGGAGGGGTGCCGGCGGCGGGCCGCGGCCAGTTCGGCGGACTCGCCCGCGAACTCGTCGGCTTCCGTGCTGGGCTCGGTCACCGGCTCCAGGGACTCCAGGCCCGCGAAGTCGGCCGGACGCGGCAGGAACAGTTCGCTGTCGGGGAGGCCGAGCAGGGAGGGGGCGTCGGAGGCGTCACGTGCCTCCTGGGCGGCCCAGAAGGCACGCGCCTCGGCAAGCTCCCGCTCCCGCTCCTCCGCGAGCGCCTCGGCCACGGCAGCGCGTATCTCGTCGGTGTCACGGGACGTGCGGGCCTGCGGCACGCGGCCGTGCGCCCCGACGGCGAGGCTCTGGGCGGCCAGCTCGGTGTGCAGAGCCGCGATCTGTCGACGCAGTCCCAGCAAGGTGCGCAGAACGGCGACGCCCACAGCCGTGGTGACGGTGGCTGTGGCGAGCAGCAGAGCAAGAGGCGTAGCGCTCACTGACGTACTCCCGGTTCAAAGTCGACCCCCGACTTCCTACATCAGCTTGAAGGGTGGACTAACCACCTGTCAGTGCGTAACGTCACGAAACGGACAGGACTTTGGGCCCGATGTTTGGGGTCGAACCCCAGGTGACCTGCGCAAATGCCCCTTCGGAGCGAGATAGGTCACATCCTGGGGGAGATTGGATCACAAAACGGCCCAGAACCCCGGTGGTTACGGGGTTCCGGGTCGCTGTCTCACACAGGGTTTCCGGCCAACTACCGTCCGGAAGCGGGGGTGGAGGTCAGCTCAGGCGCTCGATGACCATCGCCATGCCCTGGCCGCCGCCGACGCACATCGTCTCCAGGCCGAACTGCTTGTCGTGGAACTGGAGGGAGTTGATGAGCGTGCCGGTGATCCGCGCGCCAGTCATGCCGAAGGGGTGGCCGACGGCGATGGCGCCGCCGTTCACGTTCAGCTTCTCCAGCGGGAGGCCGAGGTCGCGGTAGGAGGGGATCACCTGGGCGGCGAACGCCTCGTTGATCTCGGCCAGGTCGATGTCGTCGATGGTCAGGCCGGCGCGACGCAGCGCCTGCTGGGACGCCTCGACCGGGCCGAGGCCCATGATCTCGGGGGAGAGGCCGGAGACGCCGGTGGACACGATCCGGGCCAGCGGGGTCAGACCCAGCTCGCGCGCCTTCGTGTCGCTCATGATCACGACCGCCGCGGCGCCGTCGTTCAGCGGGCAGCAGTTGCCGGCCGTGACCATCCCGTCCGGACGGAACACCGGCTTGAGGCCCTGGGTGCCCTCCAGCGTCACGCCCGCGCGCGGGCCGTCGTCCTTGCTGACGACCGTGCCGTCGGGCAGCGTCACCGGGGTGATCTCGCGCTCCCAGAAGCCGTTCTTGATGGCTTCCTCGGCGAGGTTCTGCGAACGGACGCCGAACTCGTCCATGTCCAGCCGGGTCACGCCCTTCACGCGGGCGAGGTTCTCGGCGGTCTGGCCCATCGAGATGTAGGCGTCCGGCACGAGACCGTCCTCGCGCGGGTCGTGCCAGGAAGTGCCCTCCTGCTCGGCGACGGCGGCCGTACGGGCCTCGGCCTCGGCGAAGATCGGGTTGCGCGTGTCGGGCAGCGAGTCCGAGTTGCCCTTCGTGAACCGGGAGACCATCTCGACCCCGGCCGAGATGAAGACGTCGCCCTCGCCCGCCTTGATGGCATGCAGTGCCATCCGGGACGTCTGGAGCGACGAGGAACAGTAACGGGTGATCGTGCAGCCCGGCAGGTAGTCCATGCCCATCTGCACGGCGACGATCCGCCCGAGGTTGTTGCCCTGCTCACCGCCGGGCAGACCGCAGCCGAGCATCAGGTCGTCGATGTCCCGCGGGTCCAGCTCGGGGACCTTGGCCAGCGCGGCCTGGATGATCGTGGCGGTGAGATCGTCGGCGCGCAGCTCCTTGAGGGAGCCCTTGAAGGCGCGTCCGATGGGGGAGCGGGCGGTCGAGACGATGACGGCTTCCGGCATGACGGCTCCATTGGCGTACGAGGGCTGATCGGGCTTCTTGCTTGTTGCGGGCGGACCTGCTTGGGAAGTTACCCGTACGTATGGTCCCGGTCACGGGTGTGGCGGTGTGACTCGGGCCGCACTTTTCTAAGCGCTTGCTCACTCGGCATCGGGAGCTCCGGGTACCGGGGGTACCCGGCCCCGCCCCTCCAACCACTCCCAGTACACCCCCGCCCGCTGCACCTCCGCCCAGTACGCCTTCGTGAGCGCGTCGAACAGCGCGGGCGCATGCTCGGCGAGGGGGCTGTGGGCCGCCCACACCAGCCGTTGCCGCACGCCCATCGGGTCCCCGGTCAGCGGCCGTACGACGACACCCTCGCGCTCGGTCACCAGCGGGTGCGCGAGAGCGACCCCGTGCCCCTGTCCGACCATCGGGAACACCACGCTCCCGCTCAGCCGCTGCACCCGGCGCGGGGTGAACCCGGCCCGTCGGCACGCGGCCCGGAACTGCGCCCGCATCCGTACGTCCTTGTTCTCCCCGGCGAGCCAGGCCTCACCGGAGAGTGCCGTGAGGGGTATCTCGGGCCGGGCGGCGAGCGGGTGCCGTTCGGCGATCAGGACGAAGACGGGGTCGACGGCGAGGAGGGCGTCGCTGAGTCCGGGGCGCAGCGCCAGCTCGTACTCCGGGTAGTCGACGACGAGCCCGAAGTCGAGCCGGCCGCCGGCGAGCAGTTCGAGCTGCTCCTCCTCCGTGTCGCAGGTGTGCAGGGTGATCTCGGCCCGGGGGAGGAGTCGGCGTGCGGTGGTCACCAGTACGGCGGTGAGCGGGCCGGGGACCGAGCCGAGCCGTACGGCGGTCAGGTCGGAGTCGTCGGGGCCCCGCTGCCGTACGTCACGCATGAGGTCCTCGTGGGCCGTGAGGATGCCGTGCGCATGGGCCAGCACCATCGCGCCGAACGCCGTGGGCCGGGAGCCACTGCCGTCCCGTACGAACAAGGAGCCGCCCAACACCCGCTCGATGCGCTGGAGTTGGGCGGTCAGGGCGGGCTGGGTG
Source organism: Streptomyces sp. NPDC000878 (assembly GCF_053599695.1). Classification (NCBI taxonomy): domain Bacteria; kingdom Bacillati; phylum Actinomycetota; class Actinomycetes; order Kitasatosporales; family Streptomycetaceae; genus Streptomyces; species Streptomyces sp. NPDC000878. Next base: position 34,161 of record NZ_JBSFMT010000083.1, read on the forward strand.
AAGCCGAGGGCCGCGGCGGCGCGGCTGATGGAACCGGTGTCGGCGATGGCGTTCAGGACGCGTAGGTGGCGGATCTCCAGATCCATAGCGCGATGTTATGGGCGGTTGGGAGTACCGGGAAGATCGCACCGGCCGGGACAGTCGACCGTAACCGTAGTCACGACCGTCACCACCGCAGCAGTGGAGGCCGTATGTCCCGCATGTCCCGCAGACTGGTCGGCGTACTGACAACCGCCTTGCTGGTGCAGGGAGTTGCGGCGACCGCGCCCGCAACCGCCGTGTCCGCTGCCGCCGTTGCCTCCGACTGGACCCACGGAACCGGACAACAGGCCGCCGCCACCCACCGGATCACCCTCGTCACCGGCGACCGCGTGGACGTGTCGGGCGCCGGTGTGGCCATCGAGCCCGGCCCCGGCCGGGAGGCGATCGGCTTCCAGCAGTTCGAGCGGGACGGCCACCAGTACGTCGTCCCGAACGACGCCCTCCGCCTCGTCGCCGGCGGTCAGGTCGACGAGCGGCTGTTCGACGTGACGGGCCTGGTCGCGGCCGGGTACGACGACGCGAGTACGGCCGTACTGCCCACGATCGTGACGTACGCCGACGCGACGCTCGGCGGCCGGAGCCTGCGCGCGACGGACGGGGCGGGCCGGGTGACCCGTACCCTGACCGCCGTCGACGGCGCCGCGGTGGCCGTGGCGAAGGAGACCGCGGGCGCCTTCTGGGACGGGGTGACCGCGGGCGGCCGTACGACCGGACTGCGTACCGCGACCGGCATCGCCAAGCTCTGGCTGGACGGCAAGCGGCAGGTCAGCCTGGACCGGAGTGTGCCGCAGATCGGCGCGCCCACCGCCTGGCAGGCCGGGTACGACGGCACCGGCGTCACGGTCGCCGTCCTCGACACCGGTGTCGACGCCACCCATCCCGACCTGGCCGGGCGGATCAAGGAGGCCGTGAACTTCACGGACGCGCCCGACACCGACGACACGGTCGGGCACGGCACGCATGTCGCGTCGACGGTCGCGGGCGGTGGCGCGAAGTACAAGGGGGTCGCGCCGGGCGCGTCCCTGCTGATCGGCAAGGTGTGCCCCGACCGGTCCTGCCCCGACTCGGCGATCCTGGCCGGGATGGAGTGGGCCGCGCCCCGGGCACAGGTCGTCAGCATGAGCCTCGGCGGTGACGACACCCCGGGCGAGGACGTCCTCGAAGAGGCCGTGAACACGCTGACGGCGAAGACCGGCGCCCTCTTCGTCCTCGCCGCGGGCAACGACGGCAGCGCGGACGGCTCGGTCGACTCCCCGTCCACCGCGGACGCCGCGCTCTCCGTGGGCGCCGTCGACAAGCAGGACGTGATGGCGTCCTTCTCCAGCCGGGGGCCGCGCGTGGACGGCGCGGTCAAGCCGGAGATCACGGCGCCGGGTGTCGACATCGTCGCGGCGCGGGCGGCGCACGCGGGCAGCGACTATGTGGAGGTCGAGCCGGGTTACACCTCGGTCTCCGGCACGTCCATGGCCACTCCGCACGTGGCGGGGGCAGCGGCGCTGCTCGCCGGCCAGCACCCGTCCTGGCGGGCGGCCGAACTGAAGGCGGCCCTGATGGCGTCGGCGACGCCGACCCCCGGCGCGAACGTCAACGCGCAGGGCGCGGGCCGGGTGGACGCGGCCCGAGCGGTCCAGCAGGCCGTCCTCGCCACCCCCACCACCCTCCCCCTGGGCACCCAGGAGGCCCCGGCCGACGACGACGTACCGGTGGTCAGGACGGTGACGTACCGGAACGAGGGCGCGGACCCGGTGACTCTGGACTTCGCGGCGAAGGTGACAGGCCCGGACGGCTCGGCTGCCCCGGCAGGCATGTTCGAGGCGAGCCCCGAGCGCGCGACCGTCCCGGCGGGCGGGTCGACGACGGTGACGGTGACCGCGGACACACGCGTGCAGAGCGGTACGGGGGTGTTCGAGGGCGCGCTGGTGGGCGCGGATACGGCGGGTGGCGTGTCGGTCCGCGTACCGCTGACGATCACGAAGGCCACGCCCACCCACAAGCTGACGGTCAGGGTCATCGACCGCGCGGGCAACCCGGCGGCCAGCTACTGGACCGACATCATGAGCCTGGACGGCTCGACGTACCGCTTCGTGTACGACCCGTCGGGCTCGGGCACGGTGTCGCTCCCGGCGGGCCGCTACACGGTGGACGCGTCGGTCGTCACGCCGACGGACGGCAGCACGACACTCCTGGCCCGCCCCACCCTCACGGTGACCGGCGACAGCGAGATCGTCCTCGACGCCCGCAAGGCCACACCCGTCTCGGCGATCCTCCCGCGCAAGGACGCGAGCCTGCGCCTGGCGGCGGTCGGCTTCCGCCGCCAGCTCACCAACGGGACGGGCTTCGGCATGCGGGCCACCGCCGACTCCTTCGACAAGCTGTTCACGGCGGCACTGGGAGACGACGTGGGCCCGGGCGAGGGCGGGTTGGTGGCAGACGTACGCGGCTTCTGGGCGAAGAAGGGCGCGGACGGCACGTACAACGACTCGCCGTACGAATACGTGCTGGTGTGGTTCGAGCGAGGTCATCTGCCGACGAACTTCAGCAGGGTGGTGCGGCAGAGCGAACTGGCCGAGGTGAAGCAGCAGTACTACTCGGTGACGCCAGGGGCACCGTCACGGGCGTTCCAGCACAACTTCGGCTTCCCGCCGGAGGGTGGGAGCGCGCTGTCGGCGGGCGCGATCTGGTTCGACACCCCGGGCAGCAGCCGGACCCTGTACTACAAGGCCGACGACACGATGTGGGAGACGCGGTACAACCAGTACGCGGCCGACGGCACCTTCCAGACGCAGTTCTTCACGAACTACGAGACCTACCGGCCCGGCAAGCGCTACACGATCACCTGGCAGAAGGCGGTACCCGGCCCCCGCTTCGCCCGCGCGACCTTCGTCGCCCGCGAGGGCAACCGCCTCTCCTTCAACATGCCGATGGCCGGCGACCAGGCGGGCCACACCGGCTACTCCCTCTACGACAGGAGCAGGGTCGCCTTCTACTACGGCGACCAGCAACTCGTAGAGCTGAACTACCCCTGGACCGACGCCTCGGGCACCGTCCCGGCAGCCGAATCGACCTACCGCCTGGAGTACTCGTCGGAGCGCAGCGCGGCCAACGGAGGCTTCGAACTCGGTACGAGCATCAGCGGCTCGTGGACCTTCCGGTCGGGGGAGGCGAGCGGACGTACGCCGGTCGGTCTGTCGGCCTTCGACTTCGCACCGGTTGTCGACCGGACCAATACGGGGCGCTCGCCGGTACTGCCGATGCGGTTGGTGCGGCAGCCGGGGGCGGCTTCCTCGGCGGTGCGGTCGGTGTCGGTGGAGGTGTCGTACGACGACGGGGGGAGCTGGCGGAAGGTGCGGCTGGTGAGGGTGGGGCGGGATGCGTGGGTGGTGCCGCTGGCTGGGGGCGGGCGGGGGCTGCCCAAGGGTGGGGGGTATGTGTCGGTGCGGGCGAGTGCGGGGTTCGCTGATGGAGGTGCGGTGGAGTATCGGGTGATTCGGGGGTATCGGGTGGGGTGAGGGGTCTCATGTCGGCGGCGCTGCGACTCGGGTAGTCGCAGCGCAAGTTGGCACAAGTTCGTAGTCCCAGGGGGACTGGCGTACCCAGCCTGGTCCCATGAGACAGCAGCAGATGCCGCCCCTACTCCTCGCCCCGGCCGTCATCGACGTCGGGAAGCTGTTCGACCACGAACGATCCGCGCGCTCTCACGGTGACGATCAGTCCACGTTCCCTCAGGATGTCCAACGACCGGCGGACCGTGTTGGAGCCGACGCCGTATTCCTGAGACAGGATCAACTCACCAGGCAGGCGCGACCCTGCGGCGAACTCACCGGTCCGGATCTTGTTCTCGATGATCTTCGCGAGCTGCTCGTAGTGGTAGGTCGCGGCGGCGGGATTGATCTTCTCTTCCACGTACTCGAACGTAAGCGTTCGGCAACTTGCGTGCATCCTCGAAAACTGTCAACTGCTGTCAACCACTGCCGTCTACTGCCGACAGCTTTCGAAAGTAGCTATGGTGGCTGGAGCAAGCAGATGGAGAAGGCGAGACCCCCGCGACTGTGCGACCAGTCCGGGGGCGTGGCCCTCAACTGTTGGGAGGTTGACGACATGCGAGAGCGTAGCGCGGTCGTATTCGTTGGATTGTTGCTGCCACTGCTGTGCTGGGTCCTGCCAGGGACCGGCAGGCGGCGGAAGGCGGCTTTGGAACCAATCCGGAATGTCATGACCAGCATGAACGTGAAGCGTCCCGTGCGTCTGGTGAAGCGGGTGCCGTCCCAGCAGCGGTCGCCGTACAGCGTCGATCGAGCACCCCTGGACGGTTCCGCGTCCCGACTGTCCCGGCCCTACCTCCCCGCCTTCACGGACCTTGTCGTCCACGCCGAGCTGAGTGCGGTGGTGGCCCGATGACCGGCCAGCGGGGTACCAGGGTCCGAGCCGCCGTACGGCAGGCCGAGCTGCCCATGCTGCGTGCCTACCGGCTCTGGTTCGAGCACGCCCGCAAGTGCGTCGGCTGCAAGCCCGCCCGCAGGGCCATGGACGGGTGCGAGACGGGACAAGAGCTGTGGGGCGCCTACCGGCAGGCGTACGACGGAGGCGCCGGATGACCACTCGCCCCACCGGCCAGATCGACACCTGCGGAACGGTCCGCGCCTCGCTGTTCTATCGGGCGCCGATTCTCAGCGAGACCGGAGCGTGCGTCTTCCGGAGCCAGGGCTACACCTTTCTGCTCCAGGCCGACCCGAGTACGGGCCAGACCATGCGCCCCCCGGGAATGCGCACGATCCTCGTCCCCCCGAGCAACATGGCCGGTGTCGTCTCCGCCGGGCCGGTCACCGCCGGGATCGAGAGGAAGGTCAGCAAGTACCGCGCGCTCGCCCAGGAAGCCGGACTCCCGCTGATCGTGGCAGTCGGCGCGGACAAGTTCACCGGACTTCAGGTCCAGCACCTCGACGATCTGCTCGAAGGTGTCTTCAGGCTGAGCGTGCAGTTCAACTTCGGCGACTCGTTCATCCACCACCCCGTCGAGGTCGACCCGTTCAACCCGCCGCGCTGGACCATGCCCCCCGAGCTGGCAGGCGTTCTTTGGGTGAACAACGACTTCCCGTTCACCACCGCCTGGCGCCCCAACCCCGCCCCGGTGACCCCTGCGCCGCCTGCGCTCACCGCCAAGGAGGGCGGCCTTTCCGGCGAGAACCCGTAACGAACATCCGAGCCCACTAGTACTACAGCCGGTGGTTTCACGGTGAGTGAGCGCGTGCGGCTCGGGTGCGGTAGTGGCTGGTTCGGGCTCGGGTCTGGTGGCGGGTGCGCCAGCGGTGCCAGTGCATGGCCAGCCAGGTCCGGGCGGTGCGGGCGGGGGCGAGGACGATCCGGTCGTACAGGCGGCGGATCTCGTTCACGGTCGGGGGTCGGGAGTCATCGGCGGGGCCGGTATGAGCCGGCTCCGGACGGTGACCAGGAAGGCCATGGCGAGCATGCACACGGTGGTGTGCCGGTACCACGAGCACCACTTGCGTACCTCGTGCTCGTCCAGCCCCACCTGCCCCTTCGCGACCTGGAACGACTCCTCCACCATCCAGCGCTGTCCGGCGGCGACCACCAGCTCAGCCACGGTGGCGCCGGGGTGGGTGTGGCACAGGAAGTAGGCGATCTCCCGGACGAGTTCGCCGGTCTTCTTGTCCTTCTTGTTGGGCACGGTCGAGCGGCGGATCAGTAGGTGGCGCTCCAGATCGTGGGCGGTGGCGGCGAGTTGGACGGCGGCCCAGTCGTACTCGCGAGGGCCCTTGGCGCCGTCCGCGCACGAGCGGCGCTCGAAGGTCTCCTCGGGTACCAGCGCCCACAGTTCGCGGGCCTGCCGGGTGCGGCCGTCGGGCAGCGGCAGCACCTCGTCCTTCGGGACGGCGAGCACGTAGCGGACCTGGTGTTCCTCCAGCCAGGCGCGCAGCGCCCGGCACTGCCCGTATGCCTCGTCGGCCAGGAAGTAGGTGAACGGCACCGGGGCGGCCAGCGCGCGCTCCAGCATCCGCCGGGCCAGCTCCGGCTTGGTGGCCACCGCGTTCGCGCGTTCGGGCGGGATGCCCTGCTCGGCGCACCGGCGTTCGTGCTCCGCGGTGGCGCCGGCCCAGTTCCTGCCGAGGTAGAGCTCGGCGTCGATCAGCGTGCGACCCCGGCGGGATCCATAGGACAGGTGCACGCTGACCTGGGCGTTCTCGATTCTGCCCGCAGTCCCGGTGTACTGCCGCTGCACCCCGGCGGTCTTGGTGCCCTTCTTGATGTCGCCGGTCTCGTCCGCGATCAGCACCGCGTCGTCGGCGGCCAGGGAGGCGACCGCGACGGCGCGGACCCGGTCGCGCAGGGCACCCGCGTCCCACGCGGCCTTGGCCAGGAAGCCCTGCAACCGGTCCGGATTGGGGTGGCCGGCCGCCTCGGCAAGCTGCCACAGGTTCTTGCGCGGCACCTCGCTCAGCAGCCCACGCACCATCGCCCGCAGATTCTCCCGGGAGGCCGGACGCGCGAACACATCGTCCACTGAGGCGCACAGCGCCTCCAACTCCCCCTCAAGCTCCAGCACTTGCCCCTCGGTCAGCTCGTCCGTCCGCACCACGCCCAGCGGCAGTCTCAATCCCACGAACGGAGCAACGAGCCAACCGCCGTCACGTCACGTGAACCACCGGCTGTAGTACTAGTCCCATGGCCGGACACCCTCGACCCGCTGGACGTCTGGCAACACTCAGCGGGATCGGCCGACGCTCCGTCCGTTCCCTGCCCCCGGTGGGACGCATGGGCGGGTCTCGCTCCTTGCCCTTTCCGTACAACGTCTCTGCCCCCGCGTGAGTCTGACGGTGCGGCATGGGCTGGAGCGGCCGTTTCTCACGGCAGTGGCTGCAGCGCAGTGTCGATGCGGCTGACAGGGCTGGCAGGGGAGACCAATGGGGGTGGGACGCATGAGACGTACGACTCTGCGTACGGTGTTGAGAAGTAGAAGCAGACGGGCCAGGGGTGCCGTCGTCTCCGTCGGGGCTGCCCTGGTCATCGTGGCCGGGCTGCTGCAGTTCACGTCGGTGCCGGCCGTCGCGGCGGACGGCGGGGACATGCCGACCGTCACGCTGACCGGCGTGCACCGGACGCAGCCGAGGTCAGCGTCCCTGGCCGCGGTGGACGACTCCGGGTACCTGTCCGTACCGCAGCCGTACTCGACGGACTCCCCGGCGGTGTGGACCGGCCGCGACGGCTCGACCAGGGACATCCCGAGCCACGGGTCCACGACCGCCTACAACGGCGGCCTCGGTCTGGAAAAGGTCCCGGGGACGACGAACGTGTACGAGATCCGGCGCTACTCCACCAACAAGGTGACGCGGTTCTACGTGCCGGCCGGCGACCGGGTCACCAAGGTCTTCGCCGAGAACCGTCTGCTGGTCTCCCGCCAGGTCGGCGGCAAGTGGACGCTCATCCTGCTGGAGATGCCGGCGGGCGGCGGGCAGCTGGTCGAGCGGCCGGTGACCGGCGTGGACGACGACTTCAACGGGTGGACGCGCGAAGAGGCGTCGGACACGCAGGGGGCCACGTTCGGGTACCAGCCGGACGACGTCAACCACCCCTGGCGCACCGCGCTGCTCGACTTCGACACCGCCGCGCTGACGTACGTGCCGACCGACGACTTCGGCATGCTGGAATACCCCCACCTGGCCGGCGACACGGTGCTCTTCTACGCCATCGACAAAGCGTTCGACACCTCGCGGCTGTACGTCGTCGACCGCGAGCACCCGGAGACCCCTGGGCACCTGGTCGATGTCCCGGAATCCGCCCTCCTCAAGGCCCGTGCGATCGGCGACTGGGTGCTGTACCCCGAACCGGTCGACAACGCCACGAACGCGATCCTCGCCGTGCCGGTGACCGGCGGCCCGGCGCGGACCCTGCTGACCGCCTCGGCCGGCGACTTCGTCGACGGCGACGACGGCAGTTTCTCCATCGAGGGCGGTACGGACGCCGAGCACTGGGCGGTCCAACGCGTCACCCTGGGCGCGGACGGGGTCCCGGTCGTCGAGCCGGTGGCGCCGCTGCCCGCGGTCTCGGTGTACGAGGTCGGAGGCGTCGCGGTCGACCAGGGGCGGGTGCTGCTCGGCACCGAGCGCATGGACAGGTCCGCCACCGATCTCACCGCCTCCGCGCTCTCCCTGGCGGCCGACGGCACGCTGACCGCCGCACCGCCGGAGAACCTGGGCGACCTCGGGTACGACGTGGAAGACCCCTTCGGCAGCCCCGTCCACGTCCAGTGCAGCAGCGAGTGCCTGCGGTTCACCGGCACGGGCGAGGGCAACATCCTTCACTCGGACGACAAGGTGTCGGCGGTCGTGGCGGCGTCCGGTTCGTACTCGGTGGTCCGGGCGGGGGGTACCCAGCAGGTGCGGGACGGGAGCAAGGTGCTGGCCACCGGCTCCTGGCCGGCCGTCGCCCTGTGGGGGAACACCTTGTGGACGGCCCGGACCGACTCGCTGGGCGAGTACGAGAGGTACTCGCTGCCGTCGATGCGGAAGCTGGACAGCCTGTTCTTCGGCTCCTGCGTCCCGACCGATCTGCAGGTGGTGGGCCGGTACGTCTACTGGTCCTGCGGACCGAACAAACAAGCGGGCGTCTACGACCAGACGACCCACGCGGAGCAGGACGTACCGCGCGGCTACGCGCGGCTGGGCGACGGCTACCTGGTCTCCCAGGACGACAACGCAGGCAAGCTGCTGATCACCTATCTGCGGGGCGCGGTCCCCGCTGACCGGGTCGGTACGGAGAACCTCGGCCCGCTGCCGTCCCCGGCGTATGCTCCGGCCGATCTGCGCGGCCGGTTCTGGAACGTGGACCGGTTCGGTGGTCCGGTCGCCTACTCGACGGTGTCCGGTGATCTGGCGGTGAAGTGGCCGCAGGTGACCACGTCCCCGCTCGCGGCGACCGACGCCACCGCCCCCACCTCCGTCGATCTGCGCCAGGGCACCCACTTCAAGGGCGTCTGGCACCTGACCAGGCCGGCCGCGAGCTGGAAGCTGACCGTCGCCACCTCCGCCGGGGCCGTCGTGCGGACCGTCACCGGCGGCCTGGCGCGCGGGAAGGTCACCGCGGCCTGGGACGGACGCGCCGAGAACGGGGCACTGGTCCGCACTGGTATCTACCGCGTGAAGTTGACCGCCCGGGTCGCGAGCGAGATAACCGCGGACTCGGACACGGTGATCTACGACAAGCCGCTGTCGGTCCGCTCCCCGGAGCGCCACGACTTCGGCCGGGACGGCATCGGCGACCTGGTCACCTTCGACAGCGCGGGCC
>NZ_JBSFMT010000084.1:0-43501 GCF_053599695.1 Streptomyces sp. NPDC000878
CAGCGCCATCACGCCACCGATGCAGAAGAACGCGAACGACGTCACCAGATACAGCGTGCCGATCGTCTTGTGGTCCGTGGTGGTGAGCCACTTGACGGCTCTGCGACCGGTGGTGGTGCGGGGTTGGAGCTCGATGGTCTTCACGCCCCGCCTGTGTCCGCGCCCGGTCCCGGCGTCACACTCGGGTGACGCGACAAGAATCACGGAAACAGGTGTGACGATCCGCAGGCTGCCGGACACCAACGGAACATGAGCAACGACGAGACCTTCGCCGCTGCCTATCGCGAGCACTACTGGGCGGTCAGCCGCTATGTCGCTCGGCGACTGGACGGCCGTACGAGCGAGGTGGAGGAAGTGGTGGCGGACGTCTTCACCGTCGCCTGGCGGCGCCGGACCGACCTTCCGGCGTCCCCGCTGCCCTGGCTGTACGGCGTGGCACGCAACTGCCTGGCCAACGCGGTACGCGGTCAGGGCCGCCGCCGTCGGCTCGTCGACCGGCTGGGCAACGACGAGACGGCGCACGCCAGGCAGGTCGTGGCGAGCCCCGACGCCGAGTCGCCGGGCGCCTGGGTGCACGAGGCGCTCGGCCGGCTCACCCCGGCCGACCAGGAGATACTGCGCCTGACGGCCTGGGAGGAACTCGCCGTCGACGAGGTAGCCGTGGCCCTGGGGTGCGGTACGCGCGCGGCGGCGATGCGGCTGCACCGGGCCCGGCACCGGCTGAGAACCGAGATCGACCGGATACGCCCCGCGCTCACCGCCGATGTGAACTCCCCGAAGGAACACGGCCATGCCTGACGAACTCGACCTGCTGCGCGCCGCCGACCCGGTACCGGCGGACGGCCCTTTCTTCGGCGACGGCCCCCTGGACCACAACGCGGAACGCCGCCTGAACCAACTCCTCCACACCAGCGGCCTGTTCGGCCGTCGCCGCACCCGATGGACGTGGAGCCTCGCGACCGTCGCCGTCGTCGCGACGACCGCGCTGGCCCTGCTCCTCGCGGGCCCGAACACGGCCCCGGCGGTGGCCGCGCCCCGCCCGCTGCTCGTGCAGGCCGGCTCCGCCCCCGTACCCCTGGCCAGGATGGCCGAGATCGCCGACGCGGCAGCCGCGGACGGCTCACCGGAACTCCGGAAGGGCACCCACGTACAGACGTGGAGCATGGGCATGTCGGAGGACGCGCCGCCGATCACGCTTCCCGTCGAGCGCATCGTGCGCTGGCGGGCCGACGCGAGCCATACGGAACTGGTCGTGGCGACCGACCCACAGCATCCCGGCCGACCGGTCCTGAGCGAGGGGGACGGCGATCCAGGCCTGGTCGAGGACGGACACGTCATCAGCGACCAGACGTTCGGACCGAGCTGGAGCGATGCCCCACCCGAGTCGACCCCACCGCACGACCCGGAGCGCCTGGAGGCCTACCTCCAGGAGGCACAACGCCAGACCACACCACTCACCACACCCGAACTCCTCGATGCGGTAGAAGTGTTGCTCAACCACTGGACCCTCGGCGCCCGCGAGAACGCGGCAATCGCCAGGCTGCTGGCAGACGCGGAGGGCCTACGCCCCGTCGGCCGGGTGACGGACCGGCTCGGCCGCCCCGGCCAGGCGTACGTTTACGACGGCCAGGGCGCCCGCCGAATGCTGATCCTGGCCCCGACCACCGGCGCCGTCCTGGGCCTGGAGCACACCGCCACCACAGCCGAACCCGAGTGGGGCCTGAAGGTGGGCGACGTCATGGATTACAGCGCCTGGATGCGCTGATCACGCCCCGAGTTGCCGGGCGGCTGCGTCGACGGACTGCTCCAGCAGCACCGCGATCGTCATCGGACCGACGCCGCCCGGCACCGGCGTGATGAGCCCGGCCCGCTCGACAGCGGAGTCGAAGTCGACGTCGCCGACGTTCCCGGGGTTGTACCCGGCGTCGATCACGACGGCGCCGGGTTTGATGTCCGCGCCGTGGATCAGCCGGGGCCGACCGACGGCGGCGACCACGATGTCCGCCTCGCGGACGACGGACGACAGGTCCCGCGTCCGTGAGTGGCAGTACGTCACCGTCGCGTCGCGCCCGAGGAGGAGCATGCCGACCGGCTTGCCGAGGATCGCGCTGCGGCCCACCACCACGGCCCGCTTGCCGGACGGGTCGACGTCGTACGCGTCGAGCAGCCGCATGATGCCGCCGGGCGTGCAGGACACGAACCCGGGAAGACCGAAGCTCATCGTCGCGAAGGAGGCGAAGGTGACTCCGTCGACGTCCTTCTCGGGCGCGATCGCCTCGAACGCGGCCCGCTCGTCGATGTGTTCGCCCATCGGGTGCTGGAGCAGGATGCCGTGCACACCGGGGTCGTCCGAGAGGGCGCGCAGCGTGCCGACCAATTCCACCGTGGTCGTGGCGGCGGGCAGCTCCACGCGGCGGGACTCGATGCCGGCCCTGCGGCAGCGGTTCTGCTTCATCCGGACATAGGTGACCGAGGCGGGGTCCGCACCCACCAGCACCGTCGCCAGACAGGGCGTCGTGCCCGTACGGTCGGTGAGGTCGGCGGCCTTCTTCGTGGTGTCCTCCACGATGTGCCGGGCGAGCGAGGTGCCGTCCATGAGCCGGGCCTGAGACATGATCCACTCCTGAGCTGACAGTCGTCATCGCCCAGGCGCACGGCACGCACTCCACGTTCACGGAAGGATGCGGCACTCCGTGAGGGTCGCTCCCCGGTGGTACTCCACCTCAGCGCCAGTCACGACCCGGATCCCAGCTTAGCCCGGGGTCAGGAGTTCTCCTCGTCCCATGCCTGCAGCACAGTCTGGTCGACGATCTTGCCGTCGCGCAGGGACAGCATCGAGCCGGCGAGGACTCGGACGCCGTCCGGGTACAGGCAGGACTCGGTGTAGGCGACCTGGTCGCCCTGGACGACTACCTGTTCCAGTTTGTGGGTCATGTCCCTGCTGTACACGTCGTTCAGCATGGCGCTGATCTCGCCGCGTCCGTGCATGACCATCGGGTGGCTGGGCTGGGTGTTGTGGTCGACGACGCGCAGTTCCGCGTCGTCGGCGTAGAGCGACAGCAGGGCCGTCGCGTCCTGTCCTTCGATGCCCCGGCGCAGTGCTTCGGTGTCGAAGGCGTGGCTTGCCGCGGTGCCCATGGTGACCTCCTCCGAGGGGCGCGGCCCGGTCGGGCGCGGGCCGCGAGGGGCCTCTCCTTCTGAGGCTCCTCCGTCCCGGTGACCTCGGCAAGCGCAGGCAGAGGATGAGCCTGACGAGTGAGGGGGGTGGGGTGGCCGTGTCCGGGGAGGGGCGCGGGGCGTTGCTGAATACATGATCTCAACACGACGAATCGCCGCCGCCGTTGGTCTCGCCGTCGGCGTCACCGGCCTCGCCGCCCCGCTGGCGAGCGCGGCTCCCGCCGCCGACCAGAACGCGGGCAAGCTGAACCCGATCGCCCAGCTCGACTCGCTCGCCGTGAGCGAGATTCCCGCGCAGTACCACGACGACCTGCCCCGGGTCTCCACCCAGCTCGGCTCGCTCAACCGGCTGAACGACCTCCAGCAGCTGCACCAGGTGACCGACATGGTCGCCCCCGTGACCGGGCTGCTGCCGGGCATCGAGGCCTGACGGGCGGAGCGGGCAGGAAACGAGGGCCGTCCGGCTTGGCCGGGCGGCCCTCGCTCGTGCGTGCTATCGCTGCCGGCTCGTCGTCATCGGCTCCGTGCCCAGGAAGTGGAAACCGGGTCTCGGGTGCATCAGGAAGTCGTGGTGGGAGATGTTCCACGCGTAGGCGCCCGCCAGCGAGAACAGCACCCGGTCGCCCGCCCGGAGACCCGCAGCCGGGACCTGGCGGGCCAGTACGTCCTTCGGTGTGCACAGCTGGCCTGCCAGTGTGACCCGCTCCTGCTCCGCCGTCGGGCGCGGCCACGGGTGCGGCCAGGTGTCTACCGGCAACACCGTGCAGGGCTGGTCGTGGCCCTTCGTCGCCGGGGTGCGCAGATGGTGGGTGCCGCCCCGGACCACCGCGAACTCCTCGCCGTGGCTCCGCTTCACATCCAGCACCTCGGTGGCGTACCAGCCGCAGTACGCGGTCAGCGCCCGGCCCGGCTCGATACGCAGGGTCAGTTCCGGGTAGGCCTCGGTCAGCCAGGCGAGGCCTCTGCCGAACGCCGTCCAGTCGAAACGGCGGGCCGGGGCCGTGTAGTCGACGGCCATACCGCCGCCGACGTTCACCTCGCTGATGCGCACCCCGAGCCCCGCCGCCCAGGTCACCACGGACTCGGCCACCGCCAGCTGCTCCCGGGCATCGAGTCCGCTCGCCAAGTGGGCGTGGATTCCGCGCAGTTCGAGCTGGGGGTACGTCCCGTCCGTGAGCGCCCGGAACACCCGTGCGGCTCCGGCCGGGTCCAGGCCGAAGGGCGTCGGCCTGCCACCCATCGTCAGTGAGCTGCCCGCCAACGAGCCGTCCGATACTGGGATGTTGACGCGTACCAGCACCGCCACCCGCCGCTCGGGTCCTGCCTGCCGCGTCAGCTCGGCGAGCATACGCAGCTCGTGCTCGCTCTCGACATGGAACCGGTCCACGCCCAGCTTCAGCGCGGCCAGTACCTCCTCCGGTGTCTTCCCCGGCCCGCCGAACGCCAGCGGCCGGCCCGGCACCGCGTCGGCGACATGGGCGAGTTCGCCGCCCGAGGAGACCTCGTAGCCGTCGACGTACGGCGAGAGCGCGGCCAGGATCTCCGGCTCCGGGTTGGCCTTGGCCGCGTAGTACAGCTCGACCCGCTCGGGCAGCGCCGCCCTGACCATCGCCGCGTGGCCGCGCAGCTCCGTCAAGTCGTAGACGTACACGGGCAGTTCGGTGGTGGGCAGGGACAGGGCGTGGTCGCGCACGGCGAGGGTCATCGGGTGCTCCGGGTGGTGTCGCGCAGGATGTCCTCGGCGAGCGGGGACGGCAGCCGTACGTATCCTGCCTCGCGGTCCGCCTTGCGCTCCCAGCGGGTGAGAAGGTTGGCCTTCGCGGGCAGCGGGACTCCGGCGAGCAGCGCGGCGAGCCGTGGCGGGCAGCCCGAACGGTCGGCGTAGGACCGGAGCGTGTCGCGCACCCGCGCCCACAGTGCGGCCTCGGCCTCCGGGTGCAAGTCGGCCAGGGCGGCGAGGAGTTCGGCGATGTGGTTGACAAGCAGGCAGTAGACGACCCGGTCCCAGCCGCGCTCCGCGTCGTACGTCATCGGGCCCGCGACCTCGGCCGGTACGGCGGTCAGCGTGTCGGCATGGTGCTCGGGGACCAGCTTGGTGCCCTCCAGGTCCCGGAAGAGTACCTGGGTGGGACGACCGTCGGCGTCCACGCAGATCAGCACGTTCTGGAGATGCGGTTCCAGGACAAGGCCGTGGTCGAAGTAGGCGGCCAGGACGGGCGGGACGAGCAGTTCGAGGTACGTCGACCACCAGTCGAGGGCCGATTCGCGGTCCGTGTCGGTGAGCAGTCGGGAGATGTGCGCGGCGCTCGCCGGGTACTCGTCGGCAACCGCCGCAGCCAGCAGGGGAGTCGCCCCGGTTGCGAGGCGCCGGGGCAGGCCCTCGCGGACGATCACACCGAACCCCTCGAAGAGTTCACGGTCCGGGGCGCCGTCGGGGCCGGGCAGGGCGAGTGTCCGGTAGGCGGGCTCCCGGAGCACCGCGCTGCCGGGGAAGCGCTCGGCCAGCTCGGTGAGGGCCGGGGCGAGCGCGCGGGTGAGGGCGACGGCGCCGGACAGCTCGTAACTGCTGTTCTTCCGAAGGCAGTTGGTGATCCGGACGTTCAGGCTGAACTTGAGGAACGTCTCGCCGTCGTACAGGGTCCGCACGGACGCGGTGGCGGCGAACGGGCGCCCGCCCGGACCGAGGTCCAGTACGTCACTGCGCTCCAACGCGGCCCGCAGCAGCGGGTGTTCGCGCAGAGTCTCGTACTGCCAGGGGTGCGTGGGCAGCAGCCGGTAGCCGTCGGGGACGTCCGTGCGCTGACCGTCCAGCGCGGCGGCGGCCCAAGGGGCGGCGGTCTCCTCGGCGATCAGGTGGGCGCGTACGGCGAGATGCCGCAGCGGGAAGACGGCCCCGGTCTCCGGCGCGTACGCCGCCCAGGCGCGCGGGTCGCCGGTGCGAGCCTTGGGCGTGGGGTGGAAACGGTGACCGAACAGCAGGGACTGCTCGGAGGCGAGATAGGCGCCGAGGTGGGAGGCGGGGTGGGTTGTGGGCTGGGGCAAGGGGTGGGTCGTGGGGTTGCCGTCCGTCGGACCTGCGGAGCAGCGCCGACCTGCGAGGGCGGTCGTGACGGCCTGGTGGCTGGAGGCGATCTGTTCCAGGAACTCGTCGTTGCGTTCCCCGGTCCGCAGGGACAGCTCGTCGCGCGTGTACTCGGCCAGCCGCCGCCAGTCCACGACCGCCCAGCCCTCGCCGACCTGCTCGCGCACCGGACCGCTGAAGCGGTGGGCGCCCAGGAGCGACGTCCGGCGCAGGCTGACCCGCAGGAGAACTCCTCGGCGGGGGAGGCGGAGCAGGAGGTGGCCGTCGTCGACGACGGTCTGGCGTTCCGGGCCCGACACCTCGCGCAGCAGGCAGTTGAGGAGGGTGTGCGTCACCACGTCGTCGGCGGTGGGGAGTTCGGCGGAGGTGGAGGCGAAGGTGGAGACTGCGGCGGCGGTGGTGGTGTCGGGCGAGTCGGTCAGTGACGGCATCAGCGGCTCCAACGGGCGCGGTGCGAGCGGGGGTTGGGGAGGAAGAGGGAGGCGAGGACGGTGAGGGCGGCGGCGCCGCTGCCGGTCAGCACCGGCGCGGCCGGGCCGAAACGGGCGCTGCCCGCCGCCGCGGCGAGTCCGGCGGCGACCGCGCCGGCCTTGGAAAAGAACTCCAGCGCGCCGAACATCCCGCCGGGCGGACGGCCTTTGGCGCAGTCGGCGGCCAGCACAGACAGGGACACCAGGCCGAGCGTGAGCCCCACTCCGAGGACCAGCCGTACGGCGATCAGCGTGCCCAGCGAGTCGGCGACGCCATGTCCGGCGAGACCGAGCGCGATACAGGCGAAGCCGAGGGCGATCCCCGTCCGGGGCCGGTCCCGGACCGCGGCGTGCACTGCCAGCGCCGACACCAGATACACCAGGTGGGGGAGGGCGAAGAGCACGCCGGACAAGGTGGCCGACGTACACGGCAGTCGGTCCTCGACCAGGGAGATCAGATAGGGGAAGGAGATGACGGTGGAGAACACGAACGCGAACTCCAGGGCGTACAGGGTGCGCAGGGAGACCACCGGCGCCGAGGCGGGCGCGGTGGCCTCGGGTATGGACTCGGGCGCCTGCTCCTCGCTCGGTTCGGGGAGCGCGGCGAGCAACAGGGCGGCGGCCAGCGGGAGTACGGCCAGCAGCGCGTACTGGCGGTGCGGCGACAGCCAGCCCGACAGCGCGCCGACGACGATCGGCGCGACGACCAGGGCCGCCCGGGCGCTGCCCTGCATCAGGGTGAGCGCCTTGGACAGGGCCGGGCCTTCGAGCGCGGCGCCCAGGTAGCCGTTGGACGCGGCGAACGTGCCGCCGAGGATGCCCTGGAGGATCAGCGCCACCGTGAACGTGGTCAGCGAGTCGGCCCAGCCGGCGAGCAGAAAGGCGACGGCGAGGCCCAACTGGGCGCGCAGCAGCAGCCGTTTGCGGCCGTAGCGGTCGGCGAGCCGGCCCCAGAACGGGGCGCCGAGCGCGCCGAACACCGTGGGGACCACGTACAGCACCCCGGCCCAGCGCGCGGAACGGTCGCCCAACTCCGGGAGGATCTGGGTGAGATACGGCGGCAGGCCCAGGGCGGCGAAGGACGCGACGAAGTAGCAGGCGGCCACCGCGTGCACATGGCCCCGGCCGAAGGACGAGCGTCTCGGCAGCCGCCATGCCTCGGCGCTCATGCCGAATCCCCTGCCTGGAGAAGGTAGTTGGGGCCGGTCGTGTAGTGCTTGTTGACGTCGGCGGCGCCCGAACGCTCCTTGGTGAGCAGGGTCCCGGCGCTGACCATCGCCTTCACGGGCAGATGCGGTGCGTCCAGGATCTGCGTGCGCAGTACGGCGGCCGGGGTGCCGCCGAGCCGGTCGACGGCCTCGGAGAGCCGGTCGCGGACCAGCCTCAGCAGCGTGGGCAGCGGCGCGCGGCCGTGCCGGGCGAGGCCGAACGCGTAGGCGCCCGCGCAGAGATGGACGGTGATGGTGGCGAACACGTCGGCGACCGGCCCGTCCTCGGCGGTGTAGGTCCGCTCGTCGTCGAAGCCCCAGGGGCCGGGCAGCGCAGCGGCCAGCCGGGCGGTGTTGATGCGCGGGCCGTCGTTGTCCTTGAACAGCAGCCGCACCCGGCCCGGCTCGGGCCCCAGGACCAGCGACACGTTCTGCTGGTGCGACTCCAGGGCGATGCCGTGGCCGAAGAGCGTGGTCTGCCAGTCGAAGAGGAGGGTGAGACAGGCATCCAGCAGGGCGAGCGGGTCGCCGTCGTGGAAGCGGTCGGCGAGCTGGTCGACGACCAGCCGTCCGCCGGGCGCCTCGGCCAGCAGCGCGGCCAGCGGGACGACGACCGCGTCGTCGAGGCCGGCCGGGTAACGGCGGCACAGGACGGCGAGAAGCTCGTGGCCGGCGTGCGCGTACGTCGTCTCGTCGGCGTGCAGGACGGTGTCCCGGAAGCGGGGCTCGTGCTCGACGACCCGCTCGATCAGCCGTTGCCCGGCGGCGCCGTCGACGAGCGTGCCCGGCTTGATGGAACGCCGGTTGCGCAGCCCCAACGTGGCGGTGGCCAGGGGGAGTTTGAGGTGCAGGGTGGGGTCGGCGGCCACCGCGACGGTACGCATCGACAGCGTCGGCACCACTTCGAGGTACCCGTGCTCGGCGAGCCGGGCGCGTCCCGCGAGACCGGTGACCCGCAGCGCCTCGTCGAGCGGGGCACCGACGGTCAACGGGTGCACGGGCAGGGCGAAGTGCGTGCCGCCCAGATCCTCCAGACCCAGCACGGGGGGCGTCGGCCAGCCCTCGGGCAACGGTCCCGCGAGGGTCACCGCCTCCCGGGGCACGGCGAGCCAGCGCAGCGCGAAACGGGGATGGAACTCCGGTGCGTACGCCCGCAGTTGCTCCTCCACCAGCCCGGACCGGCCACGCGCGGTCGGATACACGGGATGGTCGATCCGGGCCGCGAGGGCGTCGTACGCCAGGGAGGCCGTCAGGCCCGTCCAGCGTGCGGGGTCGGCACCATGGCGGCCCGTCAGGCGCTCGGTGATCTCGTCCCGGGTGGCGTCGTGCAGCCGCAGGGTGGCCAGAGTCTGCCGGCACTCCTCGGCGAAGGCGTCGAAGCCGTCGCGGTCCAAGGGGTCGGCCAGCGCGCGCAGTTCGGCGAGGACGGTGTCGTACGAGGTCAGCTCGGCGCCGTCCGACTCGCGCACGAGCAGCGGCAGCCGGGCGGCGTACACGCACTGGAAGCCGTCCTCGGTGAGCGGCAGCAGCAGGGCGTCGTCGGCGCCGGTCGGCAGGCGCAGCCAGGTGCCGTCCGGGCGATGGGTGAGCGTGCCCCGGGTGCGCAGACCGACGACGTCCTCGCGGAGCAGGGCGCTGAGGACGCGGGTGAGCAGCTCGGCCTCGGAGGTGTGTGCGGCGGTGGCGGTCACGGCTGGACCTCCCAGCGCTGGGCCGCCAGGAACTCCGCCGACACCCGGTCGACCGTCGGCTGGTCGGCTCCGGTGGCCCGGAGCACGCCCACGTAGTCGCGGTTGGTGCGGTACAGCTCGTGCCGCTCGCCCACCGCGCGCAGCGGACGGTACGTCAGGTGGACGCCGTCCACGGTGAGTTCGCCGGCCGGGGGAGCCGAGGTCAGCGTGCCCGCGCGGTCGGCGCACGGGTACTCCAGACGGGCCGCGCCGTCGCGGCGGACGCCCAGGTCGGTCGGGAGCGGCTCGCCCAGGTGGGTGCGCAGGATGTGCTCGAAGAGCGGGATCTCCAGGAGCCGGGCCAGCAGCAGGTCGACCTGGTCGCCGATGGCACGGTAGTTGACCTCGATGATCCGCGCGCGCCCCTCGTGCACCACGAACTCGGTGTGGCACGCGCCGAACCCGACGCCCAGCGCGTCCAGTTGGGCCAGTATCTGCGCGACGACCGGCTCGGGGTGGGCCGGCACGAAGACGAGCCGCTCCTCGATGAAGTACGGCGGCGCCGACACGTCGGTGTGGAAACCGCCCAGTACGTGCCGGACGTTGCCGTCGCCGAGCGTCTCCAGGGTGTACAGCTCGCCCGGCAGATACTCCTCGACGACCAGTACGGCACCCGGCCGCCGCGAGAAGATCTCCCCGGCGTGGGACTCCAACTCCTCGGCGCTGCCGACGAGTACGACGTCCTCGCTGGCCACACCCTCGCGCGGCTTGAGCACGCACGGGTACGGCGCGGCCTGCGCGATGGGCTCGATGGGACCGGACTCCGTCAGCTCGGCGGACCATACGGTGTCCACGCCCGCGGCGGCGAGCCTGCGCCGCATCTCGGCCTTGTCCTTGCAGGCCAGCGCGGCGCGCCAGTCCTTGCCGGGCAGGCCGAAGTAGTCGGCGGCCAGGGCGGCCTGGGTCTGGAGATGGTCGCTGTTGCTGAAGACGGCGTCGGGCCGGTGATGCGTGGAGATCCGGGTGACGACGGCCCGGAAGTCACGGACGTCGCACTCCAGGGTCTTGACGTCCGGGTACACGGCCCGATGGGCGTCGGGCTGGTCGGTGAGGACGGTGACGTCGAGGCCGAGCCGGGTAGCGGCGGGCAGGAAGCCCTCGGTGACGGAATCGGTGGGGTTGAGGGCGAGCAGGTACAGACGCATGACGTGTGGAACAACTTCCGCTAGCGGGTGGGGGGTTGGGGCCCTGGTCGGGGGTTCGACCCGGAGGCCCGGGGGCGGGGCGCGTGCAGAAGGGCGCGCCCCGCCCCCGTACAGCGGGAGTTGCCGCTACTTCTTCGGCAGCTCCACACCGGTGGCCTTGGCCACGTCGGCGAGCATCTGCTCGGCGGCCTGGACGCCGATGCCGGACATCCAGATCTCGTCCGGGACCTCGAAGACCTTGCCGTTCTTGACGGCGGGCAGGCTCTTCCACACCGGGTTGGTGACGACCTGCTGCTTCTGGGTCTTGTCCTCGGTGTCGGCGGCGGTGACGAAGATCAGGTCGGCGTCGGCCTGGTCGATCTGCTCCGGGCTGACGTCCTTCATCGTGACCTCGGGGTCGGTCGAGACCTGCGACCTGGGCCGGACCAGGCCGATGTCGCCCAGGACGACACCGCTGTAGGAGTTGGACTGGTAGAGGCGGGTCGGACCGGCGATGAAGCGGACCACGGACGCCGTCGGCATGGTGCCCTTGTCCTTCGCCTTGATGGCCGCACCGAGCGCCTCGGCCCGCGTCTCGTACTCCTTGAGCTTGGCGGCGGCCTCGGTCTCCAGGCCGAGGGCCTCGGCGTGCACCTTCAGGTTCTGCTTCCAGACCCCGCCGGTGGTCTCCGTGAAGACAGTCGGCGCGATGGCGCTGAGCTTGCTGTAGATCGCCTCGTGGCGGACCTTCGAGGACAGGATCAGATCGGGCTTGAGCGAGGCGATCAGTTCGAGGTTCGGCTCAAGGAGCGGACCGACGTCCTTCGTGCCGCTCAACTCGCCCTTCAGATACGTCGGGAAGCCGCCCTCGGACTTGAAGTGCGGGGCGACCGCGCCGACCGGGTCGATGCCGAGGAGGGTGACGTCGTCCAGCTCGCCGGTGTCGAGCACGACGACCCGCTTCGGCTTGGCGGGGATCTTCACCTCACCCATGACGGTGTCGAGGGTGCGCGGGAATCCGGCGGTGTCGGCCGCCGCCTTCGCGGTCGTGTCCGTGCCCTCGCCGTCGGAGTTGTCGCTGCCGCAGGCGGCGAGCACGGCGGTGCCGAGTACGACGGCGAGGAGCAGGGCGATGAGCCTGCCGAGGCGGCCGAACCGGCCGATTCCGGGCAGGGAAAGGGTGTTGCGCATGATGGGGGGTTGGTCTTTCTGTCGATGGGGGTGCGGGTGGGTCACGCGGTGGCGGCGGAGTGCCGCACCGCGCTGCCTCTGGGTATGACCAGCGGGGTGCCGGTCTCCGGGTCGGGGATGACCCGGCAGTCCACGTCGAACACGGACTTGACCAGCTCCGCGTCGAGCACGTCCGCGGGAGCGCCGGCGGCGGCGAGGCGGCCGTCCTTGAGGACCACCATGTGGTCCGCGTAGCGGGCGGCCTGTCCGAGGTCGTGCAGCACCATCACCACGGTGCGGCCTGCCTCGGCGTGCAGGGCGGCGACCAGGTCGAGTACGTCGAGCTGGTGCCGGAGATCGAGGAAGGTGGTCGGTTCGTCGAGCAGGAGCAGCTCGGTGTCCTGTGCCAACGCCAGGGCGATCCAGGCGCGTTGGCGCTGACCGCCGGAGAGCCGGTCGACGGGCTGGTCGCGCAGCGCGGTCGTGCCGGTGCGTTCCAGGGCCTCGTCGACCGCCCGCTGGTCGGCCGTCGACCAGGGGGCCAGCAGCCGCTGGTGCGGATACCGGCCGAGCCGGACGAGCGCCTCGACGGTGATCGCCTCCGGGGTGACCGGCTGCTGCGGCAGCAGTCCCATCCGCAGGGCGAGCGACTTCGCGGACATCCGGTGGATGTCGGAGCCGTCCAGCGTGACGGTGCCGGCGGCGGGCGCGAGCAACCGGCTCAGCCCTCTCAACAGGGTTGATTTTCCACAGGCGTTGGGGCCGACGATGGCGGTCACGGCGCCGCCGGGGAGGGTGAGGTCCAGCCCGCCGACGACGAGCCGGTCGCCGTAGCGCAGGTCGAGAGCCTCGGTGCGCAGCTGGTTGACGGTGTCCGGCCGGGCGGTCATGCGTGACTCCTGTGAACGGGCTTGCTCTGACGGAACATCAGCACCAGCAGCCAGGGCGCGCCGAGCGTGGCGGTGACCGCCCCGACGGGCAGCCCCTCGACGGGCAGCAGATGCTGCACCACCAGGTCGGAGGCGAGCAGCAGTACGGCCCCGGTGAGACCGGCAAGCGCCAGTGAGACGGCGGTCGGCGGGCCGGTGAGGAAGCGGACGATGTGCGGCACGGCGAGTGCCACGAACGTGACCGGACCGGCGAGCGCGGCGGCCAGCGACGCCAACATGACGGCGACGAAGAGGAGTTGGAGCCGGGCGGTGGAGGTGCTGAGCCCGAGTGCGCCCGCCGAGTCGTCCCCGAGGTCCAGCACGGCGAGCCGCCGGTGCAGTACGAGGGTGACGGCGAGCGCGGCCACCATGGCACCGCCCGCTCCCCACACCTCCGTCCACGTCCGCCCGTACACCGAACCGGTGGTCCACTGGAGCGCGGAGCCGGCGAGCTCGGCCGGGAAACGCACGATCAGCAGGTTCACGGCGGCGGCGAGCCCCGCCTGCACGGCGAGCCCGGTCAGCACCAGCCGCGTCACGGCGACCCCCGAGCGCCAGGCGAACACGCCGAGCAGCAGCGCCGAGAGCAGTCCCCCGGCCAGCGCGCCGACAGGGATCAGTGTCTGCGAGACCCCGGCCGCGATGAGCGAGACGGCACCGAGCGACGCCCCGCCGGTCACGCCCATGACGTCGGGGGAGGCCAGCGGATTCCGGAACAGCCGCTGCAGCACACACCCGGCGACACCGAGCCCGGCCCCGGCGACGATCGCGGCGAAGGCCCGCGGCGCCCGGAACTGCTGTACGACCAGTACGTCCCCGGAGTCTCCGAGCCCGACCAGCGCCCGCAGCGCGGTACCG
Source organism: Streptomyces sp. NPDC000878 (assembly GCF_053599695.1). Lineage (NCBI taxonomy): Bacteria > Bacillati > Actinomycetota > Actinomycetes > Kitasatosporales > Streptomycetaceae > Streptomyces > Streptomyces sp. NPDC000878. Next base: position 13,749 of record NZ_JBSFMT010000084.1, read on the forward strand.
GCCGGCATGCCCATCTCACCGGTCGTCAGGGCGACGGTGAGCAGCACGAAGAGGGCGACGAGACCGCAGGAGGCACAGAGCAGGACGCGGCGCCGAGCCTGGAGGCGGCGGCTGTGCCCACCCGTTCCGCCCTGCGGAACGCCTGCCCACAGCCTGGTCTTGGTACCGGCGTTCATCGGGCCACCTTCCGTGCCAGCAGCGCCAGCAGGGGCGCGCCCAGGAACGCGGTCACGATGCCGACCTCCAGTTCCGAGGGACGGATCACCAGACGGCCCAGTACGTCGGCCGAGAGGAGGAGCAGGGGTCCGGCGATCAGACAACCGGGGACCAGGAGGCGGTGGTCGCCGCCCAGTAGCGGACGTACGAGATGAGGTGCCGCCAGGCCGATGAACGCGATGGGGCCCGCCACGGCCACCGCCGAACCGGCCAGCAGGACGACCGCGATGCCGCCCGCGAGGCGGATCCGGGCCACCGGGACGCCCAGTGCCTGGGCCGAATCGTCGCCCAGGGCAAGGGCGTTGAGGGCGGGGGACACCGCGAGCGCGACCACCAGGCCGAGCAGCAGCCAGGGCAGTACCGGCCAGAGGGTGGCGAGGGTGCGGCCGGAGAGGGAGCCCGCCAGCCAGAAGCGGGCCTCGTCCAGGGTGCGCTGGTTGAGGAGCATCACCGCCGACGTCCAGGAAAGCAGGACCAGTTGGAGGACGGTGCCGCCCAACGCGAGCCGTACCGGGTCGATGTCGCCCGCCCGGCGGGCCAGCGACTGGGCGAGCAGGGCGGCGCCGGCAGCGCCCGCGAAGGCGAACCATACGTACTCGACAGGGTCGTTGAGCTTCAGCGCGAAGATCGCGACCACCACCGCGAACCCGGCACCCGCGTTGATCCCGAGGGTGGTGGGTGAGGCGAGCGGGTTGCGGGTGATGCCCTGGGCGACCGCCCCGGCGACCCCGAGCGCCGCGCCGACCGCGAGTCCGATGACCGTACGTGGCAGCCGCAGCCCGGTCACCACGAGCGCGTCTCTTCCCCGGGCGTCGCCGAAGAGCGCGTCGGCCACCGTCGACAGGGGCACCGAGCGCGCGCCGAGGGCGAGGCTCAGCGCGGAGATCAGGGCCAGAGCCCCGAGTCCGGTGAGAAGGATCGGGATGTGCCTCAGGGCACGGAAGGGCACACCGGTCGGTGCGCCCCGGCGGGTCGCAGTCACGAGCCGGGAGCTTAGGTTAGGCATGCTTTACTTTTCAACCAGCTGTGGAAGCGCTGTGACGTGCACGGTCCTTGATCGTCGACATGGGGGCACCCCGGTAACCGCCTTGCGATCTTGCCAGTAAGGTAAGCCTTGCCTATCTAACCCCACTCGCACCTCTCTGCGCAGGAGTACCGATGAGCGTCGCCCTGGAGACCCCGCCGGCCACCGCCGCCGCGCGCGTGCTCGGCGGCGCCTATCAGCGCCTCGCGGACATCTGCGAGGTGCTCACCGTGCAGGTGGCGCAGCCGGGTGTGGCGGGCTCTCAAGTGGGAGTCACCGGAGCCGAGTTGACGGAGAGTCACGAAGCGCTCGACGCCTTCGTCGAGGCCGAGACTGCGCGGATCCAGGAGCGTTACGGGCACACCGCCCGCCCGTATGTCGCCGCGTCCCGCGCCCTGCACGACTACGCCTGGTCGGTCGGCCTGCTGATGAGCGGGGTCTGGTACCTGGAGCGTCGGGTGCCACGCCTCCGGCCCGAGGACGTACGGCTGGACCTCGCCACCGGGGAGTTCAAGATCACACCGGGCTCTTACTTCTCCTGCCTCCCCGGCGACCCCGCCGCCGGCCTCCCCGGAGTCACCGTGCTCCCGCACGAGGAGGCGCTGCGCACCGAGTTGCGCTCCGCCGTCGCCGACCACATGGCCCCGCTGCTCACCGCGCTCGGCCCGGTCGCCCGCCGGCGATCACGCGCCCTGTGGGGCCTGGTCTCCGACGACCTGGTCTCCGGGATCTGGTACCTCGGGCGCGTCCTCGGCCGGGAGGGCGACGCAGTCCACGCGGCCACCGAGCTACTGCCCTCCGCTGTCTCTCCGTACCCCGGCGGCGCCGACTTCCGCCACCTCACCGACACGTCCGGGCAGCGCCACCCGACCCGCACCCGCGCCGGCTGCTGCCTTTACTACGCGATCCGCCCCGACGAGGCCTGCTCCACCTGCCCCCGCACCTGCGACACGGAACGCCTGCGCAGGCTGGAGAGCTGAGCGCTCCCCACAACCGACTCAACCGGTCGTCGCCAGGAACTGCGTCGCGGCCAGTTCGGCGTACAGCGGATCCCCGGCGACGAGTTCACGATGGGTGCCCACAGCCCGCACCCGCCCCGCGTCCATCACCACGATCCGATCCGCCATCGTCACCGTCGACAGCCGGTGCGCGACGACGAGAACAGTCGTCGTACGGGCGACATCCGCGACCGTGTCCCGCAGCGCCGCCTCGTTCACCGCGTCCAGCTGCGAGGTCGCCTCGTCGAGCAGGAGCAGCCGGGGGCGGCGCAGCAACGCGCGGGCGATGGCCACCCGTTGACGCTCGCCGCCCGACAGCTTGGTGCCGCGATGCCCGACCAGGGTGTCGAGCCCGCGCGGCAGCTTGGCCACCAGACCGTCGAGCCGGGTCGTCTTCACCACCCGCGTGACCGCTTCCTCGTCCGCCTCCGGATTGCCCAGGATCAGGTTGTCGCGCAGCGAGCCCGACAGCACGGGCGAGTCCTGCTCGACATAGCCGATCGCGGAACGGAGTTCGGTCAGCTCCCAGTCGGCGGCGTTCCGGCCGTCGAGCGTGATGACGCCGGACTCGGGGTCGTAGAACCGCTCGATGAGGGAGAAGACGGTGGTCTTACCCGCGCCGGACGGGCCGACGAACGCCGTCATGCCCCGGGCCGGCACGGCGAACGTCACACCGTGATGGACGTACGGAAGATCGTCGTCGTAGCGGAAGCGGACCTCCTCGAAGGCGAGCGCCGCCGGTTCGGCGTCGGCGGCCGGGAGGGGCGCGGGGTGGGCCGACGACGGTTCGGCGGGCAGGGAGAGGGCCTCCTGGATGCGGGTGAGGGCCGCGGCGCCCGTCTGGTACTGCGTGATCGCGCCGACGACCTGCTGGATCGGCGACATCAGATAGAAGACGTAGAGGAGGAACGCGACCAGCGTGCCGACCTCGACAGCGCCCGTCGCGACCCGCGCGCCGCCCACCGCGAGCACTGTGATGAACGCGATCTGCATCGCGAGGCCAGCTGTATTCCCGGCGGCGGCCGACCACTTGGCGGCGCTCACGCTCTGCCGCCACGACTCCTCGGCCGCCGCGTGCAGATTCCGCTCCTCGCGGTGCTCGGCGCCGGACGCCTTGATCGTGCGCAGCGCGCCCAGCACCCGTTCCAGCGAGGCCCCCATGACCCCGACCGCGTCCTGCGCCCGCCGGCTCGCCTTGTTGATACGCGGCACGATCACCCCGAGCACCGTCCCCGCGCCCAGGATCACGGCGAGGGTGACGCCCAGCAGCACCGGGTCCACCAGGCCCATCATCACGATCGTCGCCACCAGGGTGAGGCCGCCGGTGCCGAGGCCGACGAGCGAGTCGGTGGTGACCTCGCGCAGCAGGGTCGTGTCCGAGGTGACCCGGGCCATCAGATCGCCGGGCTCGGTCCGGTCCACGGCCGGTACCCGCAGCCGCAGCAGATAGGAGGAAAGCGCCCGCCGCGCCCCCAGCACCACCGACTCGGCGGTCCGCCGCAGGACGTACGAACCCAGCGCGCCCAGCGCCGCGTTGGCGACGACCAGCGCCGACATCAGCAGCAGCGCCTTGGTGATCGTCCGGTCGTGGGACAGATCGTCGATGAGCCCCCGCGCCACCAGCGGCAGCGCCAGCCCTGCCGCCCCCATGGCCAGCGACAGCAGGGCACCCATCAGCAGGGTCCACCGGTGCGGCCGTACGTATCCGAGGAGCAGCCGCCAGGCGGGCGGACCGGCGTCGGGCTCTGCGATGCTCACGGCGCTCCTCGGCGGGCAGTCGGGCGGGAGATTCACCCTACGTCGGCGGCCGGGGGAGCGGAGAAGGAGTTATTCCTGCCCGTTGCCCGTTGCCCGTTGCCCGTTGCCCGTTGCCCGTGTGCTCCTCGCGCAGCGCCCGCCAGTCCAGCGCCGTCGCGAGGACGACGGGCGGGGCGTCCCCGCTGGGCAGACAGTCGCCGAGTATGCCCGCCAGCACCTCGCCCGGGCCGAGTTCGAGATACGTGGTCACCCCGTCCCGCGCCAACAGGCCTACCGCGTCCGCGAATTGGACCGGCTCGCGCAGCTCGCGCACCCAGAACTCCGGCGCGCACGCCTCGGCGCCGACCGGTTTCGCCGTGATGTCGGAGACCAGGGGCAGGCGCGGCGGACGCAGGTCCAGTGTGCGGCGGTACGCGTCGAGGAGCGGGTCGAAGTGCGGCGAGTGCGCGGCCACATCGGTACGCAGCATCCGCGTCCGCCGGCCGCGCCCCTCCCACTCCTCCTGTACGGCCGTCACCGCGTCCCGGTCGCCCGAAACCACCACCGCCCGGGGCCCGTTGACCGCCGCGACCACCACTCCGGACCCTGCGCGCAGCTCCTCTGGGGGCGCCTCCACCGCCGCCATCGCACCCCCTGTCGGCAGCGCGCCCATGAGCCGCGACAGCGTGCCCACCGCATGGCAGCCGTCCGTCAGGGAGAACACTCCAGCGGCATGGGCGGCGGCCATCCGCCCGGCCGAGTAGCCGAACAGCACGTCCGGGCGCACGCCCCAGCTCTCCAGCAGCCGGTACTGCGCGACCTGGAGCGCGAAGATCGCCGGGTTCCCGAACGCGATCCGGTCCAGCAGCGCGGCCGTGTGTGTCCCGGCCTCGGCGGACATCACGTCCAGCAGCGGCACGTCCAGATACGGGTCGAGCCCCGCGCACACCTCCTCCAGCGCCTCCGCGAACACGGGGAAGGCGTCGTGGAGTTCACGCCCCCATCCCCGGCCGCTGCGACCCGGCGCCCGAGAACAGGAACGCGGTCCGGCCGCCAGGAAGCTTCCGCAGGACGGGAGTCGGCCGCGGCGCAGCCATCTCACCCAGCAACTGCCGGACAGGGGCGGTGAGTTGAGCGACAACCTCCTCGGCCGACGCGCACACCACGATCCGCTCCAGATCCCCCGGGTGCAGAAAGCCCTCGTCCCGCGCGTGTTCCAGGAACTCCAGCAGCGGACGGTAGAAGGCGTACGAGTCGAGCAGCAGACACGGCTTGCGGTGGATGCGCAGCTGCGCCCACGCGAGCGCCTCCAGCGGCTCCTCCGCCGTACCGAGCCCGTCCGGCAGCGCCACGAACGCGTCGCCCAACTCCGCCATCCGCGCCTTGCGTTCATGGATGTCCGCCACCACCTCCAGCTCGCTGAGACCGGTGTGCGCGATCTCGTACGGCAGCATCCGGCGCGGTACGACTCCGGTCACCTCGCCGCCGCCGTCCAGCGCGGCGTCCGCGAGCGTGCCCATGAGGCCGGTGCGGGCCCCGCCGTAGACGAGGCGCAGGCCCGCTTTCGCGAGGGCACGGCCCAGGTCGGCGGCGGTCTCCCGGTGGCCGGGGCGGTGTCCGGGGGAGGCGCCGCAGAAGACGGTGACGGAGGTGACGGAGGTGACGGCGGTCACGGCCACAGTCCGTATCCCCGGGTGAGGATGGAGTGCGGGTCGTAGCGGTCCTTTGCGCGGGCCAGGGTCTCCCAGGCGGGGCCGAGGTGGGCTCGCCAGTCCCCGGAGGTCATCGGCAGCGCGCTGGTCGGGTGCAGGACACCGCCGAGGTCGCGCGCCCGTTCGTACAGCGCCCGGTTGGCGGCGACCGCCTCCCGTACGTTCTCGGGGGCGCCGGGCGGTGCCGTGCGCATCAGGGAGAGCAGTCACAGGAGTTCGCCCGGCGGCCTGCGCAGCAGCGGGGCGCGCAGGGCCCGGGAGGTGAGCGGGCGCAGCTGGACCACTCCGCAGGCGCGCAGGCCGCTCTGTGCGTGGTCGGCCAGTACCGTCGGGACGAACGCGGGGGCGGCCTCCTCCGGGAGGAGCAGGGTGAGCCAGGGGTGCGGGCGCTGCCACTCGCCCGTGGTGCGCAGGATCCGCTCGTCGCGGTCCATGCGGCGCAGGAACTCCTCGTACGAGAGGTTCTCGATCTCCTCGGTGTCCCGGTCGTGTCGGAGGTCACCGGTCAACAGGGTGTCGTCGCCGGGGAGTTGGCCGGTGTGCGGGGCCACGGCCTCGATCATGTAGTCCCAGGCGCCGTCGAGCGCGGGCCGTGCCTGGCCGCACACATGGCTGAAGCGGTCGTCGCGGGCGAGGGCGCGCTGGTCGGCGAAGAACGTGCCGGGGGAGTGGTGGTAGAGGCGGAAGCGGCGGACCAGGGTGGGCGCGGGGACCAGGCCGAGCCTGGCGCGCACGATCAGCGCGCACTGGCCGAGGCCCGCCAGTACGGCGTCGAACAGGTCCGGCCGGCGCTCGCGCGAGCAGGTCACCTCCTCGCCGGCGCCCGTGACCACGTCCAGCTCCCGCACGTGGTCGGCGACCAGACCGTGCCGGTGACTGGAGCCGCCCAGGCCGCCGGTGCTCAGCAGTCCGCCGACGCTGCCGCCGAGATGGTCGGGGAGCACGGGCGGAGCGAGCCCTTCGGCGAGGGTGGCGCGGACGACCTCGCTCCAGCGGGCGCCGGCTCCGGCGGTCACCGTCCGTGCGGCGGGCATGCAGCGAACCTCGTTGAGTGCGCTGAGGTCGACGACGTACCCGCCCTCGGCCTGGCCCTGGCCGTAGACGGAGTAGCCGCCGCCCCGGGCGGTGACCGGCAGACCGCGCGGGCCGGCCAGTGCGACGAACTCCCGCAGCGCGGCCACGGACGGGGGAGAGAACACGCCGAGGGGCCGCGAACCGACGATATGACCGAAGTCGGCGGCGGCCCGGACCGTTTTCGCGGCGTCCCCGTCGGCGGAGTCCGGGAACGGAACCAGGTAATCCGACCGGGGGAACGATGCTTGCGATTCCTTTCACGCCGCACGCCCCAGCCGCGCGGCACCTCGGCCCATCATGTCGCCGGCACGCTGGTCCACGTACCGCACCGGCTGCTCGCCCTCGGCGGGCCGGACGGCCTGGACGAGACCGAACTCGCCCGGGCCGTCCGGGACTTCATGCGCTGACGTCGGTGGCGCGCTCCGCCGGCTCGGCGTGGGCCCGGGACCGCTGCGCGAGCGTGGTGAGGGTTGCGTCGAGGTCGGCGGGCCGCGGCCGGTTGTGCGGCAGCTTGGAGAGTAGGTGGGCCATGCCGCAGGTGTTGCTGACGGCCGAGAACACGAGGCCGCCCGCGACCCCTGCGGACAGCAGCCGCCAGGCGGGGTGCATGCGCCCCAGCCCGAGACCGACGAGGACGAGGCCGCCCGCCGTGAGGCGGACCTGACGTTCCATGGACCAGACGGTGCGGGCCTCGGTCGCCGGGTGGTGCAGTTCGTGTCCCCGGTCCCGCCAGCCCTGGGTGCCGCCGGTCAGGGTCATGGCCGGGACACCGTTCTCGGCGAGGACGGAACAGGCGGACTCGGAGCGGGCGCCGGAGGCGCAGACGACGAGCAGCTCACCGTGGTCCGCCGCCTTGAGGGCGGGCAGCGCGCGCCGGACGTGGTCCAGGGGGATGTTGAGGGCGCCGGGGAGATGCCCGGAGGCGTACTCGCCCGGGGTGCGGACATCGATGACGGTCAGCTGCGGCAGGCGGGTGCGGGCCTGGTCGGTGTCGAGGGCGACGGGGGTGGTCATGAGGGACTGGGATCCTTTCGGGGGGTCTAACCGTTGGGGAGGTAAAATACCCCCAAGGGTATGTAGAGGAGTGATTGTGGAACTGCAGTTTGAGGCTGATGAGCTGAAGTCGGTGCTGAATCGGCTGCGCCGGGCGCAGGGGCAGATCTCCGGGGTGATCAGGATGATCGAGGAGGGCCGCGACTGTGAGGAGGTCGTCACCCAACTCGCCGCCGCCTCGCGCGCCCTGGACCGGGCGGGCTTCGCCATCATCGCGACCGGACTCCAGCAGTGCCTGACCGACGTGGAGGCGGCCGAACGGAGCGGCGAGACGAAGGAGCAGATGCGGGCGCGTCTGGAGAAGCTGTTCCTGTCACTGGCGTAAGGGTGTTCGGGGGGTGAGGGGTGGGCGGGGAGAGCCTTTCGAGGCCTTCCGGTCTCCAGGTCTCCAGGCCTCCCGGCTCCCGGCTCCCGGCCGTCGACCGCCGGCTGCGGGCCGTCGGTGGTTCGGCGTTCACACCACCGTGTCGGCCAGCATGAACAGGGCCACCGCCAGCAGTACCCAGGCGAAGATCCGCTGGAGCCGGCTCCCGGAGACCCGGCCCGCGAGCCGTTTACCGTCCCACGCGCCAAGGATCGCGGCCCCGGCGAAGGGCGCGACCAGCGTCCAGTCGACACGGGTCGCCGTACCGGCCCGGGCCACCAGCGCGGCCAGCGAGTTGACGGTGATCACCAGCAGGCTCGTCCCGACGGCGGCCCGCATCCGCAGCCCCACGACGTCCACCAGCGCCGGTACGGCGAGAAAACCGCCGCCCACCCCCAGCACCCCGGTCACCGCACCGAGCCCCGCGCCCGCCTGAGCGACCTGAACGGGCCGCACTGGCACCCCCTCCCGTACGGATGCCGAAGGGCGCAGCATGCGGTACGCGGCGAGCCCGGCGATCACCGCGAACGCGCCGGTCAGCAGGGCGGAGGGTACGTACCCGCTGACCGCTCCGCCGAGCGTGGCGGGCACCAGTCCCGCCGCCGCGAACACGGCCCCGGCCCGCCACTCGACGGTGTTCGCACGGGCGTGCGCGGCCAGCGCGGTGGCGGAGGTGACGGTGACGATGGCCAGGCTCGCGGTGGTGGCCGCGGCCGGGGTGAAACCGAGCAGATAGATCAGCGCGGGCACGGCCAGCACACTGCCGCCGCCCCCGAGCGCCCCCAGCGCGAGACCGGTCACGGCCCCGGCGACCAGGGCGAGCACGAACACACTCACGCGACCGGGCCGCCATGGCTGGAGGGGGCCGCCTGCGGCGCGCTCGCGGTTGCTGTTGGCAGGTCGGCCCCTGCTTGTGGCCCGCTTGCGTTCGGCACTGGCAGGCTCGTCTGCGCTGGCAGTCCGTTCTCGGCGACCATCGACGGGCCCGCCTCGGCTTGGAGCCTGCTTTCGTTCGACACCGGCAGGATCGTCTCCGGCGGCGGGCCGCTTGCGGTTGCTGCGGGCAGGCCCGCCTCCGTCTGCGGCCCGTCCCCGGTCACCACCGGCAGGCCCGCCTCCGCCCATGCCCCCATCCCGCCGATCACGTCCGAGACCTCCGTGCCGCGCGCCGTGAGCAGCGCCGCGGCCTCCCGGGAGCGCTTGCCGGAGCGGCAGATCGTGATCAGGGGGCGTCCCTGCGCGGAACCCGGCAGCGGTGCACCCGCCCTCAGCGCCGACAGCGGCGCGTGCAACGCACCGACGGCATGCCCGGCAGTCCACTCCTCGGCCTCGCGGACGTCCAGGAGTACGGCCGTCCCGTCCGCGCCCGTGAGTTCGCGGGCCTCGGCCGGGGTGACCCGGGCCATCGGCAGCCCGGCCTCGCGGGCGGCGGCGAACCCGTCGTCGACGGCGACCACGACACGCCCCGCCGCGTCCAGCAGCGAGGCGGCGATCGCGGCCCGCATCCCGCCCGCGCAGTGCACCCACACAGTCCCGTCGGGTATCTCCGCGAGCCGGTCCCGCAGTTGGTGGAGCGTGATGTGCAGCGAACCCGTGATGTGGCCGCCCGAGCGCTCGGAGTCCCGCCGCACATCCAGGACCACGACCTGCCTGTCCTCCTGGCCCGCCAGGTCGGCGAACGGCTCGCCCGGATGCAGCCGAACGGTGGGGGAGTTCGTGGAGGCGGCGGGTCGGTCCGACTCCCGCTGAGCCTCGGCGAGACGGGCCGCCAGCTCAGCGAACGTGGCGCGTGGAAAGGTGTGCGGTTGCTCGCCCGGACGTAGCCACCCGGCGGGGGAGCCCGTGGAAGCGGCTGCGGGTCGGTCGATGCCGACACGTACCAACTCCCGCTGTGCCGCTGCGAGTTGGGACGACGATTCCGCGAGCAGGGTGACCGGCTTGCCCCACGGCAGTAGCCACGCCAAATAGGTGGCGAGTTGCCCTTCCGCCTCGAAGTTGACCGTCCCGGCGACATGACCCTCGGCGAACGCGACCCGGTTGCGCAGATCCACCACCCACTCCCCGGCGGCGAGCCGCGCCGCGATCTCCTCGGCGTCCGCCGGGGCCGGCGGAGTCAGGTCGACGGGCGCGGGGCCCGCGGAGTTCAGCGGGCCCATGTGCGCGTAGTACGCGGGCACGTCGTCGAGCCCGGCGAGCAGCTCGGCGACGAACGTGTCCGCGTCCTTGACCAACGCCTCGTTCGCCATGCGCTCCCGGCCGATGGTCGTCGCGTCGTCGCCCGCCGCTGTCCCGGCGGAGCAGAAGCTGCCGAAGCCTTGCGTGGGCAACACGGCCGTTTCGTCCGGGAGTTCGGCTGCCAGTCGGTGCGCCGAGTCGTACTGCGCCCGGGCCAGTTCCCCGGTGAGCCTCGGCTCGACCAGGTCCGGCCGACCGACCGTGCCGATCAGCAGCGAGCCCCCGGTGAACACGGCCACGGCCAGACCGGCCTCCTCCAGGACGTACGCGGTGTGGTGCGGGGTGTGCCCGGGCGTGGCCAGCGCGCGGAGCAGCAGCCCCTCCTCGATCTCCACACTGTCCCCGTCCGTGACCGGCACCCTGTCGTACGCCACCCGCGCGCCCGTCGGGACGAGGTAGGCGGCCCCGGTGATCCGGGCCAGTTCCAGGCCCCCGGTGACGTAGTCGTTGTGGACGTGCGTCTCGACGACGTGTGTGACGCGGACACCCCGCCGGACGGCGGCCTCGATCACCCGGTCGATGTCCCGTGGCGGATCGATCACCACGGCCCGGTGCGGCCCGCCCGCCAGATAGCCGCGGTTGCCCAGTCCCGGCACGTCGATGCGGTCGACGAAGTACATGGCGGCACTCCTTCCTCTCCTCATGAAGTCCTCGCGAAGCCTCCGGAGGCCTTGCGAGGACTTGCGAAGCCTCGCGAAATTACCCCCGGGGGTATATTCATCACCGTAGCAGAGGTACCCCCGGGGGTATTCGTGAGCCGGGCTCGACCGTGGACGTGCCGATACCGATCAGTCGCACGTAGGGTCGGAGAGAAGAACCGAACATTGGCCGATGGAAGGGTTCAGCACCATGGCGCAGGAAGTACGCGGCGTGATCGCACCGGGCAAGAACGAACCGGTGCGGGTCGAGACGATCGTCGTGCCCGACCCCGGTCCGGGCGAGGCCGTGGTGCAGATCCAGGCCTGCGGGGTCTGCCACACCGACCTGCATTACAAGCAGGGCGGGATCAACGACGAGTTCCCCTTCCTCCTGGGCCACGAGGCCGCGGGCATCGTGGAGTCGGTCGGGGAGGGCGTCACCGATGTCGCCCCCGGTGACTTCGTGATCCTCAACTGGCGTGCCGTGTGCGGGAATTGTCGCGCCTGTCTGCGCGGGCGGCCCTGGTACTGCTTCAACACGCACAACGCCAAGCAGAAGATGACCCTGCTCGATGGGACCGAGCTGTCGCCCGCCCTCGGTATCGGTGCTTTCGCCGAGAAGACGCTCGTCGCCGCCGGACAGTGCACCAAGGTCGACCCCGCCGCCTCCGCCGCCGTCGCCGGACTGCTCGGCTGTGGCGTGATGGCCGGTATCGGTGCCGCCATCAACACCGGGAACGTCGGACGCGGTGACACGGTCGCCGTCATCGGCTGCGGAGGGGTCGGCGACGCGGCCATCGTCGGGGCCAACCTCGCCGGTGCCGCGAAGATCATCGCCGTCGACATCGACGACCGGAAGCTCGCCACCGCCCGCACACTGGGCGCCACGCACACGGTCAACTCCAAGGAGACCGACCCGGTCGAGGCGATCCAGGAACTGACCGGCGGCTTCGGCGCCGATGTCGTCATCGAGGCGGTCGGCCGCCCGGAGACGTACAAGCAGGCCTTCTACGCCCGCGACCTTGCCGGGACCGTCGTCCTCGTGGGTGTCCCCACGCCGGAGATGAAGCTCGAACTCCCGCTGCTCGACGTCTTCGGGCGTGGTGGCTCGCTCAAGTCGTCCTGGTACGGCGACTGCCTGCCCTCCCGTGACTTCCCCATGCTCATCGACCTCCACCTCCAAGGGCGCCTGGACCTCGCGAAGTTCGTGACGGAGACCATCCAACTCGACGAGGTGGAGAAGGCGTTCGAGCGGATGCACGGCGGAGACGTACTGCGTTCCGTGGTGGTGCTCTGATGGCCGCCCGCATCGAACGCCTCGTCACCTCCGGGCAGTTCAGCCTCGACGGCGGCACCTGGGACGTCGACAACAACGTCTGGATCGTCGGCGACGACCACGAGGCGATCGTCATCGACGCCGCCCATGACGCCGACGCCATCGCGGCGGCCGTCGGCGACCGACGCCTGACCGCCATCATCTGCACCCACGCCCACAACGACCACATCGACGCGGCCCCCGCGCTCGCCGAACGCACCGGCGCCACGATCTGGCTGCACCGCGACGACCTGCCGCTGTGGAAGCAGACCCACCCGGACCGCGAGCCCGACGCCTGGCTGGCCGACGGCCAGGTGATCGAGGCCGCCGGCGCCGATCTCACGGTCTTCCACACCCCCGGACACGCACCCGGCGCGGTCTGCCTCTACGACCCGGGCCTGGGCACCGTCTTCACCGGCGACACCCTCTTCAACGGCGGCCCGGGCGCCACCGGCCGCTCCTACTCCCACTTCCCGACGATCATCGACTCGATCCGGGACCGCCTGCTCGCCCTCCCGCCCGAGACGAAGGTCCTCACCGGACACGGCGACCCCACCACCATCGGGGCCGAGGCACCGCACCTGGAGGAGTGGATCGCCCGCGGCCACTGACGGCCACGGACACCGCACGCACACGCCAGTGGGCGCCCCCCGTCGCAACGGAGGGCGCCCACACGGACGTACAAAACAGCAAGCAAGGCCTCTCAGGCAGCCACCGGGAAGCCCGCCGTCCGGAAGACCTGGCGGTCGGTGTCCACCGCGAAGACCTCGCAGCCCTTGCGCGCGGCGGCCCAGTCGATGCCCTCCGCGCCCATCGCGAACGCCGCCGTGGCCATGGCGTCCGCCTCGGTGAGCGTCGGGGCCACGACGGTCAGGCTCAGCAGTCCCGTCGCCGGGCGGCCGGTGCGGCCGTCGAGGATGTGGTCGCCGCGTTCATAACGAGCCGAGGTCGCCACACCGCCCTCCGTGATCTCCAGCACCGTGCACAGCTGGTCGGCGTGCTCGGGGTGACGTACCCCGACGCGCCAGGGGCGCCCGGCGGCGACCACGTCACCGCCGGCGTTGAGGCAGTACGTCCGTACGCCCGCCGCCGCCAGCAGATCCGCCGCCCGCTGCACCGCCCAGCCCTTCACCATGGCGCACGGATCGAGGCCCCGGCCGGGCAGCCGTACGTCGAAGGCGCCCTTCGTCGCGACCCGGTACTCCTCGCACAGGCCGAGCACCTCGGTGAGGTCGGCGCTCAGCTCGCGCGTTTCCAGCTCGCCCCGGTCGAGGCGGGACACCTCGCTGTCGTCCTTGAAGGGGCTGAAGCGCGCGTCGACCTCGTGGAGCCAGGCGAACACGGCGTGGGCCGCCTCCGCCGGGGCGTTCTCGTCGTCGATCCGCAGCGAGATCGGGAACCCCATGATGTGTTCGACGCGCCGCATCCCCTCAGCCCTTCGCGTCGATCGCGGCCTGGAGGGACTCCTTGTAGCCGTCGCTGGTGATCGTCGCACCCGAGACCGTGTCGATGTCCGCGCTCTGTGCGGCCAGGGTCTCCGAGATCAGGACCGGGACGGCGGCCGTGGTCTGCGGGTGGTTCGGCTGCTGGAGCATCTTCACGGACGCGATCGTGTCGCCCTCGAAGGTCACCTCGACCTGGACGGTGCCCTTCTCGGTGTCCACGGCGGTACCCGAGACGACCTTGGACGCGGTGTCCGCCGCGGCCGAGGACTCGGAGGCCGAGGCCGACGGGGACGCTGCTGCGGACTCCGCCTGGGAGTCGATCGCCGCCTGGAGGGACTCCCTGTAGCCGTCGCTCGTGATCGTCGCGCCGGACACGGTGTCGATGTCGGCGCTCTGTGCGGCCAGTGTCTCCTTGATCAGGACCGGGACGGCGGCCGTGGTCTGCGGGTGGTTCGGCTGCTTCAGCATCCGCACCGAGGAGATCTTCGTCCCCGCGAACGTCACCTCGACCTGGACGTCACCCTTCTCGGTGGTCACGGTCGTGCCCTTGACGACCGTCGACGACGTACCGGAGGAGCCCGAGGAAGACGTCGAGGACGACGAGGACGGGGTCGTGGCGGGGCTGGAGGCCTCCGAGGACGTGATGCCCAGCGACGGCTCGTAGAGCCAGACGGGGACCAGGCCCGCGATGCTCAGGACCAGTACAGGCAGTGCTCGTTTCACGACGTTCCTCTTATCCGGCCAGGCTGAAGCGCTCGAAGTGGGTCTGCGACTTGGGCACGCCCAGTTCCCGCAGGCTGCGCAGCACCGCGTTCATCATGGGCGGCGGGCCGCACAGGAAGACGTCCCGGTCCGTGATGTCCGGCACCAGCTTGGCCAGCTCGCCCGGGGCCAGCTTGTCGGGGGCGACCGGCCCGGACACCAGGTGCAGTTCGGCACCCTTGGCGTGGGCGATCTCCCGCAGCTCCTCGTAGAGGACGGCGTCCTGGTCCCTGGCCACCCGGTAGATGACCACGGCGTGGCCCTGGATCTCCTCCAGGAGCGCGCGGATCGGCGTGACACCCACACCGCCGGCGATGAGGACGGCCTCCGGGCGGGTGCGGTGCATCGAGGTGAACGCGCCGTACGGGCCCTCGGCGAAGACGCGGGTGCCGACCGGGATGTGCTTCAGGGTCGCGGTGCCGTCGCCGGCGACCTTCGCGGTGAGGCGCAGCGACCGGCCGTCGGGCGCCGCCGACAGCGAGAACGGGTTCGCCTGCCACCAGCGGTCCTTGGTGAGGAACCGCCACAGGAAGAACTGGCCGGCGCGGGCGGGCAGCTTGTCGAGGTCACGGCCCGTCATGTAGATCGACACGACGTTGTCGGCCTCGGGGACGACCGCCGAGACCCGCAGCTGGTGCCGGAGGTTCTTGCGCAGCGGCAGCACCACCCGGCCCAGGAACACCGAACCGAGCGCCACGCCCCACATCGTCCACCAGTACGTGGTGGCGGCGGACGACGAGGTGAACGTCGTACCGACACCGACCTGGTGCGTGAACGCCAGGACCACCGCCACATAGGTGTAGAGGTGGATGAAGTGCCAGGTCTCGTAGGCGAGGCGGCGGCGGGCGTAGCGCGCGGAGACCGCGCCGATGATCATGATCAGGACGAGGGCGACGATCGCGCGCAGCACGCCCTCGGTGGTCTCGGCCAGCTCCACCAGCTCGTCGACCGGGCCCATGGAGGTGCCCTCGGCGTAGCCGAAGGTGATGAACACCGCGTGGGCCATCAGCGTCCACAGCAGGCCGAAGCCCACCCAGCGGTGCCAGGAGGTCAGCCGGTCCATGCCGATGCGGTGGTCCAGCCACGGCAGCCGGGCGACCAGGACCAGCTGGAAGGCCATGAAGAGCGCGCCGTACAGCCCGGCGAGCCGGCCCATGACGATCAGCGCGTTGGAGGCGAAGCCTGCCTGGGCGAAGAAGACGGTCACGACGGCCACGTTGGCGGCCAGCACGGCGTACAGGCCGGTACGGGCCACCACTTTGGGTCGTATCGCCGTGGGGGGCGCGGGAGGCGATTGGACGGTCGTCACGGACAGTGCTCCTTGATCGGGTCCGGGGACACTGAGCTTGACCGACGGTAGCTGTCGTAATGCTGTCGTTGGACTTTCAAGTTGTTATCGATCGCGTGTAGGGAGGGGCGGGCGGTATGGCACGGGAGCCACGTGGAGCACTATGAGCACGTGGAAAAAGTACGACTCCTCGTCGTGGACGACGATCCGCCCATCGCCGACCTGGTCGCGACGGTCGCCCGCTACGAGGGCTGGGAGGCGGTCACCGCGTACTCCGGTGAGGAGGCGCTGAGCCGGGCCGCCGAGTTCCATCCCGACATCGTGGTGCTCGACCTGATGCTTCCGGGCCTCGACGGCTTCGCCGTGCTCGACCGGCTGCGGCTGTCCGGCACGATGGTGCCCGTGGTCTTCCTCACCGCCCGTGACGGGGTCGCCGACCGGGTCGCGGGGCTGACCCGGGGCGGCGACGACTACCTGGTCAAGCCGTTCGCCGTGGAGGAGCTGATGGCCCGGCTGCGGACCGTGCTGCGCCGCAGCGCCGGTCCCGGCTTCCAGCGGTCCGTACTCCGGGTGGCCGACCTGACGATGGACGAGGACACCCGTGAGGTCAGGCGCAGCGACAAACGGCTCACTCTCACCCCGACCGAGTACGAGGTGCTGCGCTACCTGATGCGCAAGTCGCCGACCGTGCTCACCAAGGCACAGATCCTCGACCACGTCTGGGAGTACGGCTTCGGCGGCCGGTCCAACGTCGTGGAGCTGGTCGTCAGCAGGCTGCGCCGCAAGCTCGACGATCCCGACCAGCACGACGAACCGCTGATCCACACCGTGCGGGGCGTCGGCTACGTGGTCCGGCAGGTCGGCGAGTGATCCGCCGCTGCCGGGAGAACTACCGCAGGCTGCGACTGGGCACGCGCCTGGCGCTGGGCATGGGCGTGCTCTCGCTCGTGGTGTTCGCCGTCGTCGGCGCGGCCCTCTCGATGTACATGCGGGAGTACCTGGAACGCCAGCTCAGCGACCAGATGAAGCTCGTCCAGATCACCCAGTCCAAGGACGTCGTGGACTACGGCAGCGTGCAGGGCAAGCCGTACTACGGCTGGTACACCGCCTCGTACAAGGTCTCCAGCGGTACGCCCGTCCTGCGCGAGCCCGCCGACGTGCCGCCGGACTCCGGCGAACTCCTCGCCACCGCCGCGAGCCTGCGGGCCTCCGGCACCGACCCCGTCTACCGCACCGCGCGCATCGACGGGGACGCCTACCGGCTGCGCGCCTGCGAGGTCGAGACCGGGGTCGTCCTGGTCACGGCCGCGCCCATGGACGACATCGAGAACACCATGGACCAGCTGGTCACGGTCCAGGTCGTCGCCTTCGCCATCGCCCTCCTCGGCCTGGTGATCTTCGGCCGCGCGGTGCTGCGGCGCGGCCTGCGGCCCCTCAGCGACATGGCCCACACCGCCCGTGGCATCACCTCGCACGACTTCACCGACTCCGCCCGGCTGCCCGTACGCGCCGACCGGGGCAACGGCGGCCCGGAGGTCGAGGAGCTGCGCACCGCGTTCAACACCATGCTCGAACACATCGACGACTCCCTCGCCGTCCGCACGGAGGCCGAGCAGCGCCTGCGCCGCTTCGTCGCCGACGCCTCCCACGAGCTGCGTACCCCTCTGATGTCGGTACGGGGCTATGCGGACCTCTTCCAGTACGCCGCCGCCAACGAGCCCGGCGAACGGGACAAGCACCTGGCCCGCCTGCGCGCCGAGGCGGCCCGGATGGGCGTCCTCCTCGACGACCTGCTGCTGCTCGCCCGACTGGACGCGGCCCAGATCGAGACCCCGCTGCGCCAGGAGAACGCCGACCTGGTGGAACTGACCGGCCAGGCGGCCGACGCCTTCCGCGCGGGCCACCCGAAGCATCCCCTGACGGTGACGGCCGCCCCCAAGGAACTGCGGCTGCGCCTGGACCCCCTCCGCATCCGGCAGGTCCTGGACAACCTGCTGACCAACGCGGCCGTGCACACACCCGCCGGCACCCCCGTGTCCGTGGACGTGAAGGTCGACGCGGGCCACGCGGTGGTCCGGGTCGCCGACGCCGGCCCCGGCATCCCGCCCGCCGACCAGGACCGGGTCTTCGACCGCTTCTACCGCGTCGACAAGGCCCGCAGCCGCGACCGGGGCGGCAGCGGCCTCGGCCTCGCGGTCGCCCTGTCCCTGGTACGGGCGCACGGCGGCACCCTCGACCTGACGAGCGGGCCCGGCTCGACCGTCTTCACCCTCCGCCTCCCGCTCGACAGGACGGACCGACCGCCCCACGACTGAACGCGCACCTCAGCACACACGCATCTGAGGGGACCCCCCACCGTGAACGTACTGATCGTTTTCGCCCACCCCGAACTCTGCTCATTCAACGGCGCCTTGAAGGTCAGAGCCGTGGACGTCCTGAGACGCGCCGGACACGAGGTCGTGGTCAGCGACCTCTACCGGCTCGGCTGGAAGGCCGCCGTCGACGCCGACGACTTCCCCGGCGTCTGGACCGACCCCGACTACCTGGACGTCACCGCCGAGCAGGAACGCGTGCAGGCGGCCCACGAGACCCCGCCCGACGTCCTCGCCGAACAGGAGAAGGTCGCCCGGTGCGACCTGATGATCCTCCAGTTCCCGCTGTGGTGGTCCGGAATGCCGGCCATCCTCAAGGGCTGGATCGACCGCACGATGGCCCGAGGCTTCGCCTACGACGAGGGCCGCACCTACGACACCGCCCCCCTGAAGGGCAGACGAGCCCTGATCAGCACGACGACGGGCACTCCTTCGGGCTTCTACGGCCCCCACGCCACCGACGAGGACCTGGACCGAGCCCTCTGGCCCATCCACCACGGCATCCTCAACTGCCTGGGCTTCGAGGTCCTGCCCCCGTTCGTGGCCAGGACCCCGGCCGAGGTGTCCCCGAAACAGAGAGAGGAGTACCTGGCGGATTACGCGGAACGCCTGCTGGCGGTGAGCTACTGACAGGCGGTGGAGGAGCGCCCCTTCTTTTAGGGGCGCGGGGAACTGCGCGACCAGCCCCCACCGGCTCGCAGACGACGGACCACCTGTCACTCCTCGCGATAGAGGTCGGTCAACAACTCAACCACCGCCGCCCCCGCAGGATGCGGATCATCCCGCCACCAGGCAAGCCGAACCACCACCGGCTCAGCATCCCGCACCGGCCGGTACACAACCCCCGGCCGCCGATACTGATGCGCCGTGGACTCCGGCGTAAGCCCCACACATCGCCCCGTCGAGATCGCGGTGAGCCAGTCGTCGACGTCATGCGTCTCCTGGGTCGCCGGACGCGAGTCCGGCGGCCACAGCTCCGCCGTGGCCGTGCCGGTCCGCCGGTCCACCAGCAGGACACGCCCGCTGATGTCGGCGAGCCGGATCCACCGCCGCCGCGCCAGCGGATCGTCGGCGGCCATCGCGCACAGCCGCCGCTCCAGACCCACGATGACGGAGTCGAACCGCCGGTCGTCGAGCGGCCGGCGCACCACGGCCAGCTCGCACGCCCCCTCCGCCAGCCCACCGGTGCCGGAGTTGGTCCGGACGAGCTGCACCTCCGTCTCCGGCCGCCGTTCGGCCCAGCGGCGCTGGAAGGCGAGGGTGTGGCGGCCCAGCGCCGACCAGGCGTACCCGATCCGCAGCCGGGCATGACCGGACGTCGCCTCCCCGACCAGGTCGTCCACCTCACCGAGCACCCGCCGGGCGTGCGCCACCACGCGCAACCCGGTGCCGGTCACGCTCACCTCGCGCGAGGTCCGCCGCAACAGCCGTACACCCAGGGCCTGTTCGAGCGAGGCCAGGGTGCGGGAGACGGCCGCCTGGGAGACGCCGAGCGCGATGGCGGCATCCGTGAAGGTGCCCTCGTCGACGATCGCGACGAGAAAGCGCAGCTGCCGAAGCTCGATCTGCGCTGTCGGCACTGTCCGCGTGTGGGGTACATCCATGACTCCAGCGTATAGATGCCCAGTCCCATGCATTTTGCGCAACCACCGAACCGGCGCACGATCGGCCCATGCCCGCAGGCCCCGCACACACAACAGCCGCCGACACGGTGGCCCCCGCCTACAGCAGCGCACCCGTTCCCCCTGCATCCCCGAAGCCCGCCACCGGGAGGTTCGCCGGCGTAGCAGTCATGCTCGGCAGCGGGCTGGCCAACCAGGTCGGCGCCGCGACCGGCTCCCTCGCCTTCCCGGTGCTCGGCCCGGTCGGTGTCGTCGCCGTCCGCCAGTACGTCGCCGCCGTCGTCCTGTTCGCCGTCGCCCGGCCCCGCCTGCGGAGCTTCACCCGCGCGCAGTGGGGGCCCGTACTCCTGCTGGCCCTGGTCTTCGGGACGATGAACCTGTCCTTGTACACGGCCATCGACCGGATCGGCCTCGGTCTCGCGGTGACCCTGGAGTTCCTCGGACCGCTCGCCATCGCGCTGGCGGCCACCCGGCGGCGCGTGGACGCCTGCTGCGCGGTGATCGCCGCGGCCGGTGTCGTCGCGCTGCTGCGCCCGCAGCCGTCCGCCGACTACCTGGGGATGGGCCTCGGTCTGCTCGCCGCCGTCTGCTGGGCCTCGTACATCCTGCTCAACCGTACGATCGGGCGGCGGCTGCCCGGTGCGGAGGGGTCGGCCGCCGCCGCGGGCGTCTCCGCGCTGCTCTTCCTGCCGGTCGGGATCGTCCTCGTCGTCGACCGTCCGCCGACCCCGGCGGCCGTCGGTTACGCCGTCGTCGCCGGGGTGCTCGCCTCGGCCGTGCCCTATCTCGCCGACATGTTCACCCTGCGCCGGGTGCCCGCCCGGGCCTTCGGGCTGTTCATGAGCGTCAACCCGGTACTGGCCGCCGTGGTCGGCTGGATCGGCCTGGGGGAGAGCCTGGGCGCCCTGGAGTGGGCGAGCATCGGGGCGATCGTCGCCGCCAACGCGGTGAGCATCCTCACCTCGCAGAAGTAGCGCGTCCCCCCCCAACTCCCGTACGGACCACCCTCGTACGGACTACTCCCGTACGAGGGAGGCCACATGGTCGGTGACCGTGTCGAGGATGTCGACGCAGGCCTTCTCGTCGCCCAGGGCAAGGAAGTTGAGGGTCAGGCCGTCCGTCATCGCGGCCAGATAGCGGGCCAACACCGGGACGGGCACGCCCAGTTCGAAGCCCATGCTCTCGCGCAGCTGCTCCAGCAGCCCGGTGTACGTGTCGGCGTACAGCTCGTACTGCCGACGGGCCAGATGAGCGAACCCCGGCTCCCGCAGGGCGTACTGGGTGAGTTCGTACGTCAGCATGTGCTCGCCCGGGTGGGCGGCCACATGGTCCCAATACGCCCTGAAGCCCGCCCGGATCGTCTCCTGGAGGGTGGCCTGCGGCTGGATCGCCGCGCGCACCACGTCGACGGAGTGGTCCGTGATCGTCGTCATGACCGACTCGATCAGGGCCTGCTTGGAGTCGAAGCAGTAGTGGAAGACGCTCAGTGACACGCCCGCCTCGGCCGCGATGGACCGGGTCGTCGTCCTGGGGACGCCGTCCCGGGTCATCGCGCGGATGGCCGCCTCGGTCAGCTGCCGGCGCCGCTCGGCCGACGGCTTGCGTGCCATGAACTCCCCCTAGATACGGAACTCAGCTGCTGTAGACACCCACTTCGTAGAGCGAGTATCCCCAGTCCGTGCCGCGATCAAGACCGTGGACGCGCACATAGCGGGCCGGTACTCCCGCGAACTGTGCCGTGTCCAGGCCGCCGTCGCCGACGGTCGTGGACCACGCGGTCTGCCAGGTCGTGCCGTCGGTCGACAGTTCGATGCGGTACGACTTGCCGTACGCCTTCTCCCAGTCGAGGGTCACCCGCTTGACCAGGTTCGTCGACCCGAGGTCGAGCTGGAGCCACTGGTCGTCGCTCCAGTCGCTCGCCCAGCGGGTGCCCGAGTCGCCGTCGACGGCCCGGCCGGGCTGGTAGCTGGTGACCGGGTTCGACTCGGACGAACTCGCCGTCGCCGTCACGCCCTTGGCGAGGTTCACCCCGGCCCTGTGGCTCTCCGAGGCGCCCCAGGTGTCGAGGTAGGACTCGGCACCCCGGAACAGGTCGCTCACCGCGTCCGCGCCGCCGACCTGCTTGATGTCCTGGATCCAGTCCGGGATCAGCCCGACGTGCGCGGCACCGTCCGTGTTGATGTCCCAGGTGCGCGAACCGGTGGTCTGGCGGTCGATCACCGAACCGCCGTCGACACTGGTGAAGGGGTACGTCACCGTCGTACCCGTGTCCGTGCCGCGCGGGGCCGGGTGGTCGCCGATGCCGTTGAAGTCGGTGCCGTAGCCGTAGCCCACGCCGTACTTGGTGCGCAGGGCGTCGGTGCGCGCGGCCTCCGTGACGAACTCCTCGGAGGAGTGCATGTACTGGGAGATGAAACCGCCGAGACCGTAGACCCGGTCGGTCCAGTTGAGGTCCATCCAGCTGTGCGAGGAGAGCACGCCCGGGTAGGACTCGGACTCGAAGATGTCCAGCGCCTGGCCGGTGGCCTTGACGCTCATGTGGTCGATCTCCAGCATCATCTTGCGTTTCATCATGCCGCGCACGGCGTACTCGCCGAGATCGGTGAGCCCTCGGGTGTTGCACTGCGCGTCCGCGTCGTACGTCGGCAGCTCGGTGCCCGCCGGCAGGTCCTCCGTCGCGTCGGTCGCCGTGGCGCCGCCGATGGGGTTGTCGTGCATCGCGGTCGTGCACGTCTCCGTCTGCCAGAAGGTACCCGTCGACAGGAACTGGCCGACGTTGATCGCCGTACCGAGCCCGCCTTCGTCGAACCGCACCCCGCACAGCGCGTTGTCGAACTTGTGGCACAGGAACATGCTGCGCACACCCAGGTCGTACAACTCGTCGAGACCGGCGTCGATGTCGGCCTTGCTGCACTGCGCGATGTCCAGGATCTGCTTGCAGCCGAAGGGCTCGGACGTCTCGACGCCCAGCACGACCGCCAACTTGCCCTGCTTGATCACCTCACGGGCCTGCGTGGTGTCCGTGACGATCCGGAACCAGCCCTTGCCCGTGCCGCCGTACTGCGCGTCGATGTAGTCCTGGAGGTCGTAGGTCAGCTGGGCCTGGAGACGGATCGACGTCATCTCGTCGCAGCTGCGGTCCTTGAAGAAGTAGACCGAGCAGATCACGCCGTTGGTGACCAGGTCGTTGACCAGCACACGCTGGCCGCCGCGCCAGGCGCGCTCGACCCAGGCGTAGTAGTTGGCCTGATGGGTCATCGAGTCGTACGCGGGCCAGTCCTTGAACGTCGGGTAGCCGACCGGGTCGTGCTTGCCGTCGCCGCCGTGGGTGATGTAGTCGAAGATCGCGAGGGTGCCGTCGGGGTAGTGCTCGGGACAGTCCTTGAGGGCGTCCGCGATCCCGCTGGTGGAGAAGACCTTCCCGCAGATCAGGCGTCCGCCGAAGGCCTCGTTGGAGAACAGGTGGTTGTGCGCGTCGACGAACCCCTGTACCTCGCCCTGGGAGTTGGTGCCTTTGAAGGGCTCGCCCGTGACGTTGATCTGGGAGTCGGGGGTGGGGCGCGCGGTCGGCGTCCACCAGTCCGTGCCGGCCGCCGAGCTGGGCACGGTGCCGAGCGTCAGCGCCAGTACGGCGAGCAGCAGCGACAGCACGGTCAGGGGTCTGCGTCCGCGGCGCGGGCGAGGCAAGAAGGCAGGCACAGTCATCACTCACGTCCTCGCACAAGGGTTGTCATGGCTCGCGCAACTCTGTGATGAGGATCGCGACAGCGGGGTGATGGAGTCAATAGTCCGGGACGCTTGACCTGATAACAGATCGGAGCCGTGTGGCGGCGTTTCTGTGGGGCAGCTGTGTGCGAGCATGGGGAACAATATTGTTGACAATGTTGTCCGTCTAGATTTAGCGTCGACAGGCACTCACTCAGGAGGGCACATGCCGAACCAAGCCCGTCCAGGCACCGGAGAGCAGGCCAAGCAGCACGCGTTGGAGCGGCTGCGGCAGGCGATTCTGCGCGGCGACATGGCACCGGCCCAGCGGCTGGTGGAGAACGAACTCGCCGAGCAGTTCGGTGTGACACGGGCCAGCGTCCGGGCGGCGCTGATCGAGCTGGAGTCGGAGGGACTCGTCGAGCGGATCCGCAACCGTGGCTCGCGGGTGCGGGTGGTGACCGTGGAGGAGGCGGTCGCCATCACCGAATGCCGGATGGTCCTCGAAGGGCTGTGCGCGGCCAAGGCGGCCGTGGCGGCCACCGACGACCAGCTGGCCCAACTGACCGGCGTCGGCGAGGCGATGGCCAAGGCGGTCGCCGACGGCGAGCCGGTCACGTACTCCGAACTCAACCAGGAACTGCACGCCCGGATCAGACAGTTCTCCGGCCAGCAGACGGCCGTGGAACTGCTGGAGAAGCTCAACGCCCAGTTGGTGCGCCACCGTTTCCAGCTCGCGCTGCGACCGGGGCGTCCCCAGCAGTCCCTGAGTGAACACCTGGCCATGGTCGAGACGATCACGGCCAGGGACCCGCAGGCGGCCGAAGCGGCCGCTCGCTCCCATCTCACGAGCGTGATCGCCGCGTTGCGCGAATAGCGTGTCGCGCGAACAGCGTGTTGTGCGAACAACGCGTTGCGCGGATGACGCCGCCGAGGTGGGCCGAAGGACCTGTCCACCAAGGAGATTTCTGCAATGACACAAGGTGCGGTGCCCGCAGCCGCTCGCTCGACGCTGGTGATCAGCGCACATGCCGGTGACTTCGTCTGGCGGGCGGGAGGTGCCATCGCGCTGGCGGCCTCCCGTGGCGAGAAGGTCGTCATCGCCTGTCTGTCGTACGGGGAACGCGGCGAGTCCGCCAAGGCCTGGCGGGAGGGCAAGTCGCTGGAGGAGATCAAGGGGATCCGCCGGACCGAGGCCGAGCAGGCCGCCGCCGCGCTCGGTGCCGAGGTCCGCTTCCTCGACGCCGGCGACTACCCCCTCCTCGCCACCCCCGAGTTGACCGACCGGCTGGTGGGCATCTACCGGGACACCCAGCCCGACGTGGTGCTCACCCACCCCCTCGCCGACCCCTACAACGCCGACCACCCGGCCGCCGCCCGCATGGCCCTGGACGCGCGGATCCTCGCCCAGGCCATCGGCTACCCCGCCCCCGGTGAAGTCCTGGGCGCGCCACCGGTGTTCTTCTTCGAACCCCACCAGCCGGAGATGTGCGACTTCACCCCGCAGGTGCTGCTCGACATCACCGAGGTGTTCGACACCAAGCGCAAGGCCATGGAGTGCCTGTCCGCCCAACAGCACCTGTGGGACTACTACACCGACCTCGCCAAGCGGCGCGGCGTCCAGCTCAAGCGCAACGCCGGCCCCAACCTCGGCCTGCCGCACACCACTTACGGCGAGGCCTATATGCGCCCCTACCCGCAGGTCACGGGGGAGCTGGCATGAGCGGCGTGATCGTCACCAACCCACCGCGCGCGACCGCCTCGGACGTCGAGGCGCTGGCCCGCCACGGCGTGGCCACCGTCCACGAGGCCCTGGGCCGCACCGGCCTCCTCGGCCCGACCCTGCGCCCGATCCAGCAGGACGTACGTATCGCGGGCACCGCCGTCACCGCGCTGTGCTGGCCCGGCGACAACCTCATGATCCACGCGGCCGTCGAACAGTGCGCCGAGGGCGACATCCTGGTTGTCACCACGACATCCCC
Source organism: Streptomyces sp. NPDC000878 (assembly GCF_053599695.1). Taxonomy (NCBI): domain Bacteria; kingdom Bacillati; phylum Actinomycetota; class Actinomycetes; order Kitasatosporales; family Streptomycetaceae; genus Streptomyces; species Streptomyces sp. NPDC000878. The sequence goes on from NZ_JBSFMT010000084.1 coordinate 39,291, forward strand.
CTGCACGGACGGCCTGTTCGGCGAGCTGTTCGCCACCGCGCTCCGCCGCCGGGGCGTACGTGGCCTGGTCATCAACACCGGCGTACGCGACACCGCCGAACTGCGTGCCATGGACTTCCCCGTCTGGTCGGCGGCGGTCTCCGCCCAGGGCACGGTGAAGGCGACGGGCGGCTCGGTGAACATCCCGATCGTCGTGGGCGGCCAGCAGATCCACCCGGGTGACGTGATCATCGCCGACGACGACGGCGTGATGGTCGTCCCCCGGCTGCGGTCCGCCGAGGCCGTCAAGGCGTCCGAGGCCCGCATCGCGAAGGAGGAGGCGTCCCGACTCGCCTTCGCCGACGGTCAGTTGGGCCTGGACCGGTACGGGCTGCGCGAGACGCTCGTACGGCTGGGGGTCACGTACCGGTCGTACGAGGAGTACGTACGGGACGCCGGTGCGGGGGCCGACCCGGGCGCCGGACCGGGGGTCCGCTCGTGAGTACGGGCGGCCCGGGGGAGGAACTGCGCTGCATGCTGATGCGGGGCGGCACCTCCAAGGGCGCCTACTTCCTCGCCGAGGACCTGCCGGCCGACCCCGCGACCCGCGACGACCTGCTGCTGCGGGTCATGGGCAGCCCAGACCCCCGCCAGATCGACGGACTCGGCGGAGCGCACCCCCTCACCAGCAAGGTGGCCGTGGTCTCCCGCTCGGCCGACGACGAGTCCGACGTCGACTACCTGTTCCTCCAAGTCGGCGTCGAGGAGCCCGAGGTGACTGACCGTCAGAACTGCGGGAACCTCCTCGCGGGCGTCGGCCCGTTCGCCGTGGAACGCGGGCTGGTCGCGGCCGGGGACGAGCTGACCTCCGTACGCATCCGCATGGTCAACAGCGGCGACCACGCCACCGCGACCTTCCCCACGGCAGACGGGCGGGTCGTCTACGAGGGCACGACCGAGATCTCCGGTGTACCTGGCAGCTCCGCTCCGGTGACGATCGGGTTCGGGCGGGGGAGCGGACCCCTGCTGCCGACCGGCCGGGTCCGGGACACCGTCGCCGACACGTCGGTGACCTGCGTCGACAACGGCATGCCGACCGTGCTGATCGTCGCCTCCGCCCTCGGCGTCACCGGTTACGAGGATCCGAGGGACCTGGAGGAGAACGTCACCCTCAACGAACGGCTGCGCGAGATCCGCCTGGAGGCGGGCAAGTTGATGGGTCTGGGCGATGTCTCCGCGACGACCGTGCCCAAGCTCAGCCTGCTCGCCCCGCCCGCGCACGGCGGCACCGTCATGACCCGCACCTTCATCCCGGTCCGCTGCCACACGGCGATCGGCGTGCTGGGTGCCGCGAGCGTCGCCGCCGGACTGCGCATACCCGGTGCCGTCGGGGAGGGTGTGGCGCGGCTCCCCGCCCCCGACGACGCCCCGCTGCGCATCGAACACCCCACCGGATTCCTGGACGTGGAAACCGCCGTCTCCCTCACCGACACCGACACCGACGGCCCCGCCCCGGTCGCGCACCGCACGGCCGTCGTCCGTACCGCCCGCAAGATCTTCGACGGCACGGTGTTCCCCCGCCCCGCCGCCCCTCTCCCCGTCAGGAGCCGCTGATGACCCCGCCGCTCGGCGACATCGCCCACCTCGGCCATGTCGAACTCCTCACCCCCGACCTCGACGCCAGCGTCGGGTTCTTCACCAAGATCCTCGGCCTGACCGAGAACGGCCGCTCCGGCGACTCGGTGTATCTGCGCACCTGGGACGACTACGAGCACCACAGCCTCACCCTCACCGCCCACTCGACCTCCGGCATCCGCCGCACCGCCCTGCGCGCCTCCAGCGAGGAGGCCCTGCAACGCCGGGTGAAGGAGGCCGAGAACGCCGGCCGCCCCGGCCGCTGGGTCGAGGACGAACCCGGCCTCGGCCCGCTCTACGTCACCACGGACCCCGACGGCCACGAGTACGCCCTCTACTGGGAGAGCGAGTGGTACCAGGCGCCGCCCGAGCTGCGGCCCGGCCTCAAGAACCAGCCGCAGGCCAAGCCCGCGACGGGCGTCGGCGTGCGCCGCCTCGACCACGTCAACTTCCTCGCCGCCGCGGTCGAACCGAACGCCGGCTTCGTCCAGCACGTCCTCGGCGCCCGCCCCACCGAACAGATCGTCCTCGACGAAGGACGCCTGGCCGCGCAGTGGCTGACGTTCACCAACAAGTCGTACGACATCGTCTACACGGAGGACTGGTCCGGCTCCAACGGCCGCCTGCACCACATCGCGTTCGCCACGGACACCCGCGAGGACATCCTGCGCGCAGCCGACCTGTGCCTGGACAACGGCGTGCACATCGAGACCGGCCCGCACAAGCACGCCATCCAGCAGACGTTCTTCCTGTACGTCTACGAGCCGGGCGGCAACCGCATCGAACTCTGCAACCCGCTCACCCGCCTCGTCCTGGCCCCCGACTGGCCGCTGATCACCTGGACACAGGCGGAGCGGGCCAAGGGCCAGGCGTGGGGTCTGAAGACCATCGAGTCGTTCCACACGCACGGCACGCCTCCGCTCGACTGACGCTCCCACCTGCGGCGCGGGCCGTGACCGGCCACGGCACGGCCCACTGCGCTCCCAGGATTGTTGACAAAAACGTTGACACTCTCGCAACGGCTCCTTACCGTCGAGCGCATCCCCCCGTTCCCCATGGCTATGGGGCAGGCCCTTCCCCCTCAGGGACTCTCCTGCCGGACGATAGGAAACAACGATGTCTCCGTCCCCCGCCCCCGCTCCGCCCGCTCGCGGCGGCAGACTGGCTGTGCTCGTCGTCGGCCTTTGCTGGCTGGTCGTCTTCTTCGACGGCCTCGACATGTTCGTCTACGGCGCCGAACTGCCCCACATGCTGGAGCACAAGGCCCTCGGACTCGTCCCCGCCCAGGCCGGCGACCTCGGCAGCTACGCCACCTTCGGCATGCTGATCGGCGCCCTGTCCGCGGGCACGGTCACCGACTGGATCGGCCGCAAGAAGGTCATCCTCACCTGCACCGCGGTGTTCTCGCTGGCCTCCGCCCTGTGCGCGGTCGCCCCCAGCCTCGGGGTGTTCGGGCTCGGCCGTTTCATCGCCGGGCTCGGCCTCGGCGGCCTGCTGCCCACCACGATCACGATGGTCTCCGAGTACGCCCCACGCGGCCGGGGCGCCCTCATCGTCGGCACGCTGATGACCGCGCACCAGGCCGGCGGCATCATGGCGGGCTTCCTGGGCCTGTGGACGAGCGGCCCCGACGGCTGGCGCGTCGCCTACTGGATCTGCGTCCTCCCGCTCCTGATCGGCGTCCCGTTCGTCGCGAAGTACCTGCCCGAGTCGATGCGCTTCCTGATCGCCAAGGGGCGGGTCGAGGAGGCCCGGGCCCTCGCCGACCGCTACGACGTCGAACTGCCCGGCGCCGCGACGGAACGCCCCGCCGCCGAGGACCGCTGGAGCGCCGTCGCGGCCCTGTTCCGCGGCAACCTGTGGCGTACGACGGCCCTGTTCTGGCTGGCGTCCTTCTGCGGCCTGCTGCTGGTGTACGGGGTCAGCAACTGGCTGCCGACGATGATGCGCGGCGCGGGCTACGAACTGGGTTCCTCCCTCTCCCTCCTGATCGTCATCAACCTCGGCGGCATCGTGGGCATGCTCGTCGCCGGCCGCTGCTCCGACCGCTACGGCTCCGCCCGCATCGCCACGATCTGGTTCGCGGGCACGGCAGTGGGCGTGTACCTGCTCGGCATCCACATGGCGTTGCCGCTGACGTACATCGTGGTCTTCCTCACCGGGATGTTCCTCTTCAGCGCCCAGGCCATGATCTACGCGACGGTGGCGGGCCGCTCGACCGACGCCAACCGGGCGACGGCGGTGGGCTGGGTGTCCGGCATCGGGCGCTTCGGGGCGGTGTTCGGGCCGTGGCTGGGCGGTCAGTTGGTGGCGAACGGGTCGGAGAGCTGGGGGTTCACCGCGTTCGCTGTGGCGGCGGTACTGGCCACGGTGTTCGTCGCGCTGACGGGCCTGCGGGCGCAGGGCGAGCAGACGTCGCCGTCAAGGACGGAGGAACTGACCAGGACGGCCTGACCCAACGCGGACGCACCCCGAAGCGGTGTCTCGCCCCCGCCGCCCTTACCCGTTCCCATCCTCGGGGGCTGCGCCCCCGAACCCCCGCTCCGGCCCTGAACGGGCCTTGTCCTCAAACGCCGGACGGGCTGACTAACCCAGCC
>NZ_JBSFMT010000085.1:0-43431 GCF_053599695.1 Streptomyces sp. NPDC000878
GGGGGGGGGGGGGGGGGGGGGGGCGGGGGGGGGGGCCGGGGGGGGGGGGGGGGGGGGGGGGGGGGGGCTGCGGGATTTGGCGGCGTAGCCGCCGGGTTTCTCGCCCCCGCCGCCCCTACCCGTCCCATCCCTGGGGGCTGCCGCCCCCAGACCCCCGCTTCGGCCTGAACGGCCTCGTCCTCAAACGCCGGACGGGCTAAAAATCAGCCGGGCGGGTTGAGTATCAGCCGGATGGGCTGAGGACGTGCACCCGCTTGATCAGGTGGTGAAGTGGTGGGTGCCGGAGCCTACGCGGTAGATCGCGCAGCCCTCCTCCTGCCGTAGGAACGTTCCGTGTGTGTGGGTGACCGTCTTCGGGTCGGGCGTGGGGATCCACACCTCGGCGGTCGTGTTGGGCGGCACCGTGCACGTCAGCGTGAAGCGGTCGGACCGTTGGCGCCAGCGGGTGGAGACGGGGCCGTAGAGCGAGGTGAACGTGGCGTGGGCGGTGGTGACCGTTCCGCCGGGGCGGGGGCGGACGACGATCTCGCGGTAACCCGGTCGGCCCGGTGCGATGCCGGCGATGTTCGTGTACATCCATTCGCCCACCGAGCCGTAGGCGTAGTGGTTGAAGGAGTTCATGTCCGGGGTCTGGAAGCCGCCGTCGGGGCGGACGGAGTCCCAGCGTTCCCACATCGTGGTCGCGCCCCGGTCGATCTGGTAGCCCCAGCTGGGGAAGGAGCGTTGCTCCAGCAGGCGGTAGGCGACGTCGGTGTGGCCCGTTTCGGTCAGGACGGGCAGTAGTCGGGGAGTGCCGAGGAAGCCGGTCGACAGGTGCCAGTCCTTGGCCGAGAGCAGAGAGACCAGGCGGTCCGCCGCCGCCTTTCGTAGCGCGTTCGGTAGTAGGTCCATCGACAGGGACAGGACGTACGCCGTCTGGGTGTCGCCCTTGATACGGGCGTCGGACGTGACGTAGGCGTTCTGGAAGGCCGTGCGTATCCGTGCGAAGAGGTCGCTGTACGGGGCGGCGTCCTCGCCCAACTCCCCGGCCATCCGGGCCGCGAGGTCGGCGCTGTGCGCGAAGTACGCGGTGGCGATGACGTCCTTGGGGGTCTCGTCGTCGACGTTCAGCCAGTCGCCGTATCCCTGTGCCGGGCGTAGTAGACGGTCGCTGTTCCGCTCCAGGTACGTCAGCCAGGTCCTGACGGATGGCCAGGCGTCGGCCAGTACCTGGCGGTCGCCGTATGCCTGGTAGAGGGCCCAGGGGACCGTGACGCCCGCGTCGCCCCAGCCGGCCGTGCCGTTGCCGAGGGTGCCGACCACCGGCGCCACGTCCGTGAACGCGCCCTCCGTGGTCCGGGAGTCCCGGAGGTCGACAAGCCACTTGGACAGGAAGCGGGCCGACTCCATCGTGTACGCGGCCGTGGGCGCGAAGACGTTGATGTCTCCCGTCCAGCCCAGGCGCTCGTCGCGCGCGGGTGTGTCCGTCGGAACGGAGAGGAAGTTGCCGCGCTGCCCCCAAGTGATGTTGTGGTGCAGCTGGTTGAGCATCGGTACGTCGGTCTCGAAGTCGAGGGTGAAGGGGGCGGCTGTGTGCATGACGCGCCCGGTGACGGACTGTGCGGTGGGAGTACCCGGGAAACCGGTCACCTCGACATAGCGGAATCCGTGGAAGGTGAAGCGAGGCTCGTAGATCTCCTCCGCTTTTGTCTGACCCTTTTCTTCCGGTCCCTTGAGGGTGTACGTGTCTGTCGCCGCCGCGCTTCGCAGGTTCGCGGTGTAGACGGTGCCGTCGGGGTTGAGCACCTCGGCGTGTCTGAGGCTGACCGTCGTCCCCGCGTCGCCCGACACTCGCAGGCGTACCGCGCCGACCATGTTCTGGCCGAGGTCGAACACGTAGACGCCGGGCTTGGGTTGGGTGATCTGTCGCGGCGTCAGTTCTCGTTCCACGCGTACCGGGCCGTCCACCTGCGCGACGATCAGGCCGGGACCGACGTCCCCCGCACCGCGTACGCCGAGCCAGCTTCCGTCGTCGAAGCCGGGCGAGGTCCAGCCGGGGGTCTCCCTGCGGGCGTCGTACGTCTCGCCGTTCAGGAGGTCGGCGGCGACGATCGGGCCGGTGGCGGCTCGCCAGCCGGTGCCCGATGTGATGCGCTCGGTCGTGCCGTCCGTGTACTCCACCTCCAACTGGACGAGGAGAGACGGGCGTTGCCCGTACTGGCCGGGGCCGAACATGCCGACGTTGCCCGCGTACCAGCCGGGTGCCAGATAGGCCCCGATGGCGTTGGCGCCGGGGCGGAGGAACGTGGTGACGTCGTAAGTCTGGTACTGGACGCGGGTGCGGTAGTCCGTCCAGCCGGGGGCGAGGTGGTCGAGGCCCACCTTGCTGCCGTTGAGGTGGGCCTCGTACAGGCCGAGTGCCGTGGCGTACAGGCGCGCGCGTGCCACCTTCCGGCGCGGCAGCCGGAATTCGTGCCGCAGTTGGGTGACGGCGTACGAGACCGGGACGACCCTTCCCCACGGCCCGCCGCCCCACACGGCGGCCACCCTGGCCGTCGGCCAGCCACCGTCGTCGAAGCCGGACTCGCGCCAGCCCGCGGCAGGTTCGTGGTCCGTGGCCTTCCAGGAGCCGTCGGTGAACACCTTCTGCTCACCGGAGGCGGTACGGACGACAAGGACGGCGATGAGCCCCGCCGGGCCCACGGTCGCGTTGGTGGCGGAGACGGCGACAACGTTGTCACCGGCTCGCACCTGGTCCAGTACGTCGATCACGGCCGGGCGGCGCCAGCCGTCGTGGTCCGTGGCGAGGTCGGTGCGGGCCACCTCGACGCCGTTCACGGAGACGGCGTACACGTTGTCCACGGTGATGGCGAGGGTGGCCGACGTGATCCCGTCGGGGAGTTGGGTCGTACCGCGGAACCAACGGGTGGCCGCCGGGACGCTGTTGGTCGGGTCGCCCTCGGGGAACCAGATCCAGGAACCGCCCTCGAAGGACGGCGCGTCCGTGAGGTCCGCCGGCGCGGAGATCCAGTCGGCGGCCCACTGCCCGGTGTCCATGAGTCCGGTCTCCCACCAGGAGGGCGCGCTCCAGCCGGAGACCTGTCCGTCGGTGTCCCACACGCGTACGGACCAGTGGTAGCGCGTTCGTGGCTCGAGTGCGGGGCCCGCGTAGGGCACGAGGGCGGACTCGGCGGACGTGACCTTTCCGCTGTCCCAGACGTCCGGACGGGAGAGGAGCGGGGGGCTTGTGGCCACCCGGACCTGGTAGGCGCTCTGCCGCACGCCGGTCTTCTTGGAAGTCAACGGCCAGCTCAGCCTGGGGTGTTGGGCGTCGAGGCCAAGGGGGTGCCGGACGTATTCCACGGTGGGCGCGGTGACGCGAACCTGTCTGGACGCCGGTGCGGTCGTACCACCGGCCGCCGGTGCGGCCGTCGCGGGTACGCCGTCGACGGTTGCCGCCAGGGCCGTGGCGGTCGCGGCCACGAGAATGTTCCTCCTGCTGATCATTACGACTCCTCACTCGCAACTTGCACGGAATGGATGAATCGATTCAAACGGGAGAGGCGTGGGTAACGTAGAGCCGTGTGGGGCCGGGGTCAATCGTTGTGACGGACTTCCCCTCCTTCAGTTGCCGCCCGTCGCTGTCAGGTTGCCGTCGTGAGGCCGGTGATTCGGTGCTCGTGGGAGCGGTGTAATTCCGTACACCTTGAATTGAAGTGATGTGCATCACGCCGGAATTGGGCGTGATGGTGTCGATTGGCTGATTGTCGAAGGCCGTAATTATGTTCGTTTGAAGGCCAATCGGGCGTTTGTTGCCGCAGGTGGGGTAATTCAACTGATCCTTCAGGTCGGTGATCGCGGCTGCGTGAGAGAGTCTTCGACCTGGTCACAAGTGTGTGCGCGTGTTCAAGGGACTGTGAAGACGGCCGGATTCGCACAGTCTCGTGTTCTGGGGGCGACGGCGCGGGTGTTCGTTGCCCGGGGTGCTCGGCGATCCCCATAATGACCGGGCTCGCGACCAGTGAATGAGGCCAGGTATGACCAAGCACCGCCTGAAATCGAAACGCCAGGAATCGAAACACCCGAAATCGAAACGCAGGAAAATGGCCGGTGCCGCAGTTGTCGTGGTGGCCGTGGGAGCCGTGGGCATTCCCTCGGCCGCTCAGGCGAGCGGCAACGGGCTGGGCGGCTGGAACGTCGTCTCGTTCTCCTGGTGGGGATGGGGCACGTCGGATCCGGTGGCCCGCCCGAAGCCCTCATGGTCGCCTGTCGTGGCTGCCTCCGCCTCGGCTTCCGCGTCGGGCAGCCCTGCCTCTGCCTCCGCCACTCCGTCCGGAACCCCGAGCGCCTCTCCCACCAGTGCCTCCCCGAGCGCGTCGCCTTCGGCGGCCGGCAGTCCGACCGCCACGCCCACCGCCGGCACGCTCGAGTCCAGCTCCCCCTCCAGTACTCCGGAGGCCACGAGCACCGGCAGTACTCCCAGCGCCTCCGCCGGCAGTGCGGAATCCGGTCCCACGGATCAAGTGCTGGTTCTGGTCAACGCCGAACGCGAGAAGGCGGGTTGTGCGCCGCTGACCGAGAACGCCAAACTCACCAAGGCCGCTCAGGACCACAGCCAGGACATGGCCGATCACCAGAACATGTCGCACACCGGTTCCGACGGTTCGTCCATGAGCGACCGGCTCTCCCGGGTCGGGTACACGTTCAGGTCGGCGGGCGAGAACGTCGCCGCCGGTTACACCTCTGCCGAGAGCGTCATGGACGGTTGGATGAACAGCGCCGGTCACAAGGCCAACATCCTCAACTGCGGCTTCAAGGAGATCGGCATCGGCCTGGCGCAGCCGGGCTACTACTGGACCCAGGACTTCGGGTCGACCGCGTAGCCGGACTCCGCACGCCTGCGCGGCTGTCGGGCCGGACACCACGACGCCGACCGGCAGTCCGACGGAGGAGCGGACGCGGTCGGGGACCGCGGGCACGACACCGGCCTGATCGCCCGGTCCTGATGCCGGCGAACGTCTGTCCGACCGACCTCGGCCTCCCCGCCGACCGGGCGCTGGACCACGACACACCCCTCGCGGACTACGGCCTGGACTCGCTCACCGCGGTCAACACAGTGGTCGACCTCGAGCAGTGGTTCGACGTGACCTTCCCGGACGACAGGATCATGTTCGCGATGTTCCACTCCGCCCGTACCCGTGGGACGCCCTGTCGGGGCCGGCCCCGTGAACGCACGCTGGAAGAGCCTGCCCAGTGCGGTCGTCCCGCGCGTGGCCGACGCGGAGCCGCTCTCCGGCGGCGCGGTGAACGACGGGCCCGTCGGTCATCGACCTCGTCCGTGACCGGATCTCCGCCGGCCACCACTGCCGTTCAGCTTCTGAGGCCCCGCCCGGTCTCGTACGGCTTCAGCCCCGGCCACCTCGCCCGCGCGCGGCCTGGAGTTCCTGACCCGGGTCCGGGAGACCGAGACCCGGCTGCCGGAGCAGGTGCTGCGCGTCGCCGGGTGCGTGTGACGCGTGGGAAAGGGCCCCTACAGGGCCTGCGGGTACGTGAACACGCGGTTCGGGTCGTACTGGTGCTTCAGTTTTGTCAGGCGGGTCGCCGCGTCCCCGTAGTACGCCTTGCGCCAGTTCTTCAGGGTCGGGTCCGTGTAGTTCTGGTAGGCGGCGCCCGAGGCGTACGGGGACATCGCCTGGTGGGCCTCTGTCAGCCAGGACTGGGCTGTGTTGCCCGTCGTGCCCGCGCGCCAGGACACGATGTACTGGGCCAGCATCCTGGAGCGGCGGTGGACGAATGCCGTCGCCGTCGGGGAGATCCGGTTCACCGCGCCCCCGAGTGCCGTGAACGCGATGCTGCCCGAGCCGCCCCGCACCGATGTCATCTGGGTGAGGAGGGTCTGGATGCCCGCCGTCGAGAGGGAGCGGTCGTAGAAGTCCGAGCGGGCCGCGTATGTCTCCCGGCCCAGGGCGCCCTGGGGAGAGCGGCCCGGCGTCGAGCCCGGGAGGTGGCACTGGGCGTCCGTCGCGAAGGACGAGCAGCCCGCGTACACCTCCATCGACTCCTCGTACGAGCGGCGCTTCAGGGAGACGCTCGCGGCCGGAGAACCGATTCTGTCCGCCAGGCGGTCCACCGCGTTCTGCAGGTCTGTGTAGCCGCCCAGCGAGAACGCCGAGATCGAGATCGTCGGGGTGCCTCCGGCCGTGTTCGCCACGTGCAGCGACGACCAGATCTCGTCCGGCTGGCTCGGGCCCCACTCCTGCCATGCCTTCATCACCGCCGCCGCCATCCGCCATGGCCAGGACATGTACGCCGATACCGCTTGCGGTGCGGGGTGGGTGCGGAAGTGGAGTTCCGTGACGACGCCGAAGTTGCCGTTGCCCGCTCCCCGCAGGGCCCAGAACAGGTCTTTGTTCGTCGTGGCGTTCGCCGTCAGTTCGCGGCCGTCCGCCGTGATCAGCGTCGCCTGGGTCAGGCTGTCGCAGGTCAGGCCGTACGCCCTGGACACCACCCCGTGGCCGCCGCCCAGCGTCAGGCCCGAGACCCCGACCGTCGGGCACGAGCCCGCCGGGATCGTGACGCCCTTCGCCGTCAGGGCGCGGTAGACGTCGATCAGCTTTGAGCCTGCTCCTACCATCGCTGTGCCGCCGGCTGTCCTGATGCGGTTCAGTTTTGACACGTCGATGATCAGGCGGCCGTTGCCCGAGGACCAACCCGCGTACGAGTGGCCGCCGTTGCGGATCGCGACCGGGACGGAGTGGGCGCGGGCGTACGACAGCGCCGTACGGATGTCGTCGGCGTGGGAGACGTACGCCACCGCGGCCGGTTTCAGATCGTCGAAGCGGGTGTTGTAGAGCTGCCGGGCCGCCGGCCAGGAGGTGTCCCCGGGGCGGATCAGCGGGCCGTCGAGGTCGCGGCCGAGGGCCGTCCAGTTGGCCGGGGCCGAGGCGCTCGTGGAGGTGAGGGGCGTGGTCGTCGTGCCGGTCGCGCCTCCCGTGTCCGCCCGCGCGCCCGTGTCGCCCTTCGCGCCCGTGCACGCCGTCGTCATCGCCGCCAGGGCGGCCACGCCGCCTCCCATGAACGTACGCCGCTGCATGGTGCTCCTCGGGTTCTCGGTTCCTCCGTTTGAGCCCGCGTTGGCTCCCGTCGAACGAGACGGGTTCCATGGATCGTGGGTTCCATTGGCGAACGTGTTCGCGGGAGGAAGTGGAAGGATGGGTTCCGTCCGGGGTTCGGTGCGGGCTCGGTTCGGGGTTCGGTGCGGGGTCGGTCCGGTTTTCGTTCGGGCTCGGTCCGAGTTTCGTCGGCTTCCGGGCTTTTACCGCAGCAGTCGACCGGCCGGAGGTGATCCTCTGGTCGGGACCTACATGTGTTCTCCCCGTAAGCGTTCCGTGACCTCACCGCACCGACCGCAGGGGTTCACCCTCCGTTTACCTCCGCCCGTAGGTGGCTTCACCTGATCTGCCTAATTTCGGCCTTACCCGGTACTCGGTGTGCCTCTGTGGACGCCTGAGAGCCATCCATTCTTCGTTACCTCGCGCGCCGCCGGAATTCAGGACGGCGGCTCCTGGAAGGAACACCCGAAAGTGAAGCTTCAGCGCATGAACCGGCGGGCCCTCACCCTCGGTGCTCTCGCCGTCTCCGGCGCCCTGGCCCTCACGGCGTGCGGCTCCGACGACACCGGCACGAGCACGGGTGCCAGCGACGGTGCCTCCACCGCCGCCAACAGCTCCATCAAGTGCGACGACGCCAAGGGCCAGCTGCTCGCCGACGGCTCCTCCGCGCAGAAGAACGCGATCGACGCCTGGGTCAAGGCCTTCACGGCCGCCTGCCCCGGCGTGCAGATCAACTACAAGGGCGGCGGCTCCGGCGCCGGCGTCACCGCGTTCACGCAGGGCACGGTCGCCTTCGCCGGCTCCGACTCCGCGCTGAAGCCCGAAGAGGTCACCGCCTCCAAGTCGGTCTGCACCGGCGGCACCGCCATCGACCTCCCGGCCGTCGGCGGCGCCATCGCGCTCGCCTACAACCTCCCGGGTGTCGACAACCTGGTCCTGGACGCGCCCACCCTCGCCAAGATCTTCAACAGCAAGATCAAGACCTGGGACGACGCCGCCATCAAGGCGCTGAACCCGGACGCGACGCTGCCCAGCACCAAGATCCAGGCCTTCCACCGCTCCGAGGACTCCGGCACCACGGACAACCTCACCAAGTACCTGATCGCCACCACCCCCGAGAACTGGCCCTACGAGGGCGGCAAGGCGTGGCAGGCCGAGGGCGGCCAGGCGGCCTCCGGTTCCTCCGGTGTCGCGGCCCAGGTCAAGCAGACCGAGGGCGCGATCGGTTACATGGAGCAGTCGTACGCCAAGGACCTGACCTCGGTGTCCATCGACACCGGCGCCAGCGCCCCGGTCAAGCCCACCTCCGACGGCGCCACCAAGGCCATCGCCGCCGCCCAGGTCGTCGGCACCGGCAACGACTACTCGCTGAAGCTGGACTACACGACCAAGGCCGACGGCGCGTACCCGATCACCCTGGTCACGTACGAGATCGCCTGCGACAAGGGCAACAAGTCCGACACCCTGCCCGCCACCAAGGCCTTCCTCCGCTACATCACCAGCGAAGAGGGTCAGGGCATCCTGAGCGGTATCGACTACGCCCCGATCCCCGCCGACATCATCGCCAAGGTTCGCACCACCGTCGAGAGCCTGGCCTGATCTGAGTGTGCGGTCGGGATCCGCTGCCCAGCTTCGGCTGTCGAGCGGGTCCCGGCCGCACCGTCCGGTGCACCGCCGCCAGGAGCCGCGCCCCCGGGTACGGCCCCGCAGACCGGAGAACCCGATGGACATAACCACCAAGAACAGCACAGACAACCCACCTCCCGCCCCCCAGCCCACCGCGGTCGAGCAGAAGCGTGCCTCCCGTGGTGCCACCCGACCCGGTGACCGGATCTTCCTCGGTCTCTCCCGCGGCTCGGGCATCCTGCTGTTGACGATCATGGCCGCGATCGCCGTCTTCCTCACCTATCGCGCGACCCTCGCGATCAGCAAGGACGAGGGCAACTTCCTCACCACCTTCGAGTGGAACGCCAACCTCAACCCGCCGGTGTTCGGCATCGCCGTCCTGGCCTTCGGCACGGTGGTCTCCTCGATCATCGCCATGGTCATCGCGGTCCCGGTCGCCGTCGCCATCGCGCTGTTCCTCACGCACTACGCCCCGCGCAGGCTGAGCGGCCCGATCGCGTACGTGATCGACCTGCTCGCCGCCGTGCCGTCCATCGTGTACGGCCTGTGGGGCGCCCTGATCCTCGTACCGAACATGAACGGCCTCTTCGGCTGGCTGAACGACTACCTCGGCTGGACCGGGATCTTCTCCTGGGAAGAGGGCGCGCCGCGCTCGATGCTGACCGTGGGCGTCCTGCTCGCGATCATGATCCTGCCGGTCATCACCAACGTCAGCCGTGAGGTGTTCCGGCAGACCCCGCGGATGAACGAGGAGGCCGCGCTGGCCCTCGGCGCCACGCGCTGGGAGGTCGTCCGCATGGCGGTGCTGCCCTTCGGCCGCTCCGGTGTGATCTCCGCGTCGATGCTCGGCCTCGGCCGCGCGCTGGGCGAGACGATGGCCGTCGCCACCGTCCTCTCCCCGAGCTTCCTCATCCAGGGCAGCCTGCTCAACCCGGGCGGCGGCACCTTCGCGCAGAACATCGCCGCCAAGTTCGGTGAGGCGTCGGAGTACGGCCGTGACGCGCTCATCGCCTCCGGTCTCGTCCTGTTCGTCATCACCTTGCTGGTCAACGGTGCGGCCCGCGCGATCATCGCCCGCCGTGCCGAGTACTCGGGGGCCAACGCATGAGCACCGTCGTAGCCCAGAAGCCCACCGGCTCCCTCCAGGGCGCACGCCTTCCCAAGTGGTTCCCCTACGCCCTGGCCGCCGGGTCCGTCGCCCTCGGGATCGGCATCAGCCTCGCCGCCGGCCTGGAGAGCAACATCCAGTGGGGCCTGATCGCCGCGATCCTCTTCGTCGTCGGTACGTACGTCATCGCCACGCGCGTCGAGGGCAAGCGGCAGGCCAAGGACCGCATCGCGACCTCGCTGGTCTGGGTCGCCTTCCTGCTCGCCGTCGTGCCGCTGGTCTCCCTGGTCTGGGTGACCGTCGCGCGCGGGGTGAAGGTCCTCGACATCTACTTCCTGAGCCACTCGATGGGCGTGGTCGCCGACAACGAGCCGGGCGGTGGCATCTACCACGCCATCATCGGCAGCCTGGAGCAGGTCGGCCTGGCCACCGCGATGGGCGCGCCGATCGGCGTCCTCACCGCGATCTACCTGGTGGAGTACGGGCGCGGCAAGCTGGCCAAGGCCGTCACCTTCTTCGTGGACGTCATGACGGGCATCCCGTCGATCGTCGCGGGCCTCTTCATCCTCAGCCTCATGCTGCAGTTCGACATGCAGCCCTTCGGCTTCGCCGGTTCGCTGGCCCTGGCCATCCTGATGATGCCGGTGGTCGTGCGGTCGACCGAGGAGATGCTGAAGCTCGTACCGAACGAGCTGCGTGAGGCGTCCCTCGCGCTCGGCATCCCGAAGTGGCGCACCATCCTGAAGGTGGTCCTGCCGACCGCCATCGGCGGTATCACCACCGGCATCATGCTGGCGGTGGCCCGTATCGCGGGCGAGACGGCACCCGTGCTGCTGCTCGTCTTCGGCAACCCCTTCATCAACAACAACCCCTTCGAGGGTGCGCAGGCCTCGCTGCCGCTGTACATCTATCAGCAGTACGCGAACAGTGGAGGGGCGGAGGCGGCGTACGACCGGGCCTGGGCGGCGTCGCTCACGCTGATCGCCTTCGTGATGATCCTCAACCTCGGTGCCCGCGGTATCGCCCGCTGGAAGGCACCGAAGACAGGTCGCTGACGCGGCCGTTCGACAGCGACCTGTAGCCGGCCCGGCGGCCGGCTGACCCCTCGAAAGAAGCAGTGATATCCATGGCCAAGCGAATCGACGTAAGCGGCCTCAGCGCCTACTACGGCTCCTTCCGCGCGATCGAGGACATCTCGATGACGGTCGAGCCGCGCTCGGTGACGGCCTTCATCGGCCCCTCCGGCTGCGGCAAGTCCACCTTCCTGCGCACCCTGAACCGCATGCACGAGGTCACGCCCGGCGGGCGGGTCGACGGCAAGGTCATGCTCGACGACGAGAACCTGTACGGCGCCGGGGTCGACCCGGTGGCGGTACGGCGTGAGGTCGGCATGGTCTTCCAGCGGCCGAACCCCTTCCCGACGATGTCGGTCTTCGACAACGTGGCGGCGGGGCTGCGGCTGAACGGCTCGTACAAGAAGTCCGAGCTGAGCGATGTCGTGGAGAAGTCACTGAAGGGCGCGAACCTCTGGAACGAGGTCAAGGACCGCCTGAACAAGCCCGGTTCGGGGCTGTCGGGTGGCCAGCAGCAGCGTCTGTGCATCGCGAGGGCGATCGCCGTCGAACCGAAGGTCCTGCTGATGGACGAGCCGTGCTCGGCCCTCGACCCGATCTCGACGCTCGCGATCGAGGACCTGATCGGTGAGCTGAAGGAACGGTTCACGATCGTCATCGTGACGCACAACATGCAGCAGGCGGCGCGTGTCTCGGACCGTACGGCGTTCTTCAACCTCGCGGCGGTCGGGCAGCCCGGCAAGCTGATCGAGATAGACGACACGGAGCGCATCTTCTCCAACCCGTCGGTGCAGGCGACCGAGGACTACATCTCCGGGCGCTTCGGCTGAGCCGAGCGTCGGGTCGAGCCCCTCGCGGTGCTGCATGGCGGTGCCACCGCGAGGTCGAAGAGGGCCCGCCCCTGGACTCCGGTCCGGGGCGGGCCCGTTCGTGTGCCCGGTCGACGGGCACCTCAGCGGTGGAGGTAGGCCCAGGTGTTCGTGCCCACCACGCCGTCCGCGCCGCCCGGGACGCCCCAGTAGGCCTGGAAGTCCCTGACCGCGGTCTCCGTCAGCGGGCCGAACTCGCCGTCGACGGCCACGTACGGGTAGCCCCAGTACTGCAGGAGGCACTGCAGGTGTCGTACGGCGTTGCCTACGCTGCCCCTCCTCAGGGTGGGGTGGGAGCTGGAGTAGGCACAGCCGTGTTCGTTCTGGATGGTCACCGGCGCCGTGGTGGCCGTGGTCGCCGTGCTGGTCGCGAAGGCGGCGGTACTGCCCGCTGTCACGAGCGAGGCCGCGAGGACGAGCGGGGTCATCGCCCGCATTGTTCTGCGCATGACAGTTCTCCTCGTTGTTGGCGTGGTCGGATTTCCTTCTTCGGTACAGATCCCGGCTGACCTGAACAAGTGTTCCGGTGCGCGACTCTCTCTGTCACGCTCCTTTGAAACAGGTGAAGAGTCGCAGATGGCAGGGCGAAGGGACGGGGATGGTCCGTTTCCATTTCACCGCCGAGGATCTCGCCAGGACACGGGTGGTGGCAGCACCGCATTCCCTGTGGGAAATAGCCTCCAGCCTGCACAGGTTCCAGACCAGGAAAGGGCGCTGGGCGTTCGCGGACTGGCACCGCACCGCATCCGCTCGGCTGCACGGGACCGAACTGGGGCGTGCCGTCAGGAACGTTCTGCTGCCGCTCTTCCCCCGCGCGAGTTACTTCCCGGACTTCCTCACCCCCATGGAGGGATCCGAAGGTCTCGGCCACGGGCTGAAGGCCGTCCTGGCCACCCCACCCGCTCAGGTGACGCGGGAGATCACGATGCTCTCCGACGTCGCGGGCGCTCCGGGCTGGGCGCCGCTGCTCGCCGGTCACGAGATGCGGAGCCAGCTGGTCGAGCTGCTCCGCGCCTACTACCAGGCGGTCATCACACCGTACGAGGAACGGATGCGTGAGTGCCTCGAAGCGGAGCGGGTCCGGCATGCGAGGTCACTGCTCGACCACGGGGTCGAGGGCCTGCTCAGCAGTCTGACGCCGGCCGTGCGATGGAGACATCCCGTCCTGGAGTTCGACGGCGGCGGTACCGAGCGGGACGTCCATCTGAACGGGCGCGGGCTGCTCCTCGTCCCCTCCTACTTCTGCTGGGACATGCCTGTCGCGCTGGTCGACCCGGGTCTCCCGCCCGTCCTCATGTACCCCCTCCTCCATGAACCGGCCACCGCGCACAACGTTGTCGACGGCCGTCCCGGGCCGCCGCTGGCAGCCCTCCTCGGCCACACCCGCTCCGTCATCCTGCGGGCCACCGCGACCGGGGCCACCACCACCGAAGCGGCCCGCCACGCGGGAGTCTCCGCGGCGACCGCCACCCACCACACCACCGTCCTGCGGGACACCGGCCTCATCACCAGCCACCGCCGGGCCAACACCGTCCTCCACACCCTGACCCCGCTCGGGGCGTCCCTGCTCAGAAGGGGAACCGGACGGGACACGGTCGGACAGAACGCCTCGTGAACGATGCGGACGGCCGGCCGTCAGCGGGTGGCTCCCTCGGGCCACAGGACCCGTACGGGGATGCCGTTGCGGTCGGCGTAGGCCACGACGTCCGCTGTCCCGCCGTATCCCCGCGCCGGTTTCCCGTCCCACACAGCCAACAGCTCGTCGACCAGGCCGACGAGGATCTCACTGCCGCCGCGTTCCAGAACCGCCTCCGCGAACCAGGCGTCGGGTCCGTCGGCGATGCACGAGACGGCGAGCAGTTCCGCGACGTCGTACCCTCGTCCCGCCTCGCCCGAACGCGTTCCTCCACTTCCGCGTCGAGCCCGCGGTGGCCTGTGATCCCGACCCGCACCCCGCACCCCGCACCCCGCGCCCAGCACGTCACCCTCGACCGCGACGGCCGAGAGGAACACGTCCTGATCGACGTCGAGGGCGAGGCGTGGGCCGTCCTCCACCAGGACCGCGACGACTGGGTGGTGCGTCAGGGCGGGCCCACCCTGCTGTGGGACGCCATGGAGGAGCACGTCACCCGCTGGCGCCGGGACGGGACCCCGTCGTTGGATCGCTTCGGCATCACCGTCACCCCCGAGGGGCAGACGATCAGCTGGCCCGGCAGCTGACTCACTCCGCCGAAGCCCCGCCCACCACCCGATGAGGGCCACCGGGTCCCCTTACAGGAACGCCAGCCACACAACCCCGTAGCCGACCGCAGCCACCAGCCCCGCCGCCGGCATCGTGATGAACCAGCCCAGGACGATGTTCTTGGCGATGCCCCACCGCACCGCCTTCACCCGCCTCGTCGCGCCCACGCCCATGATCGCCGAGGTGATCACGTGGGTCGTGGAGACCGGGGCCTTGAAGAGGTAGGCCGTGGCGAACATGATCGACGCGCCTGTTGTCTCCGCTGCGAAGCCCTGGGGCGGGTCCAGTTCGATGATCTTGCGGCCCAGGGTGCGCATGATGCGCCAGCCGCCCGCGTACGTGCCCAGGGACAGTGTCACCGCGCAGGCGATCTTGACCCAGACGGGGATCGGGTCGCCGTAGTCCTCGACGTCCGCGATGACCAGGGCCATCACCACGATGCCCATCGTCTTCTGGGCGTCCTGGAGACCGTGGCCCAGGGCCATGCCCGCCGCCGAGACGGTTTGCGCGATGCGGAAGCCGCGTTTGGCCTTCGAGGGGTTTGCTCGGCGGAAGATCCACATGATCGCCGTCATGACCAGGTAGCCGGCCAGGAGGCCCACCAGCGGGGAGACGAACATCGGGATGATGACCTTGTCCACGACGCCGGACCAGTAGACCTTCGTACCGCCCGCCAGCGCCGCCCCCACCATGCCGCCGAACAGGGCGTGGGAGGAGGACGAGGGGAGGCCGAAATACCAGGTGACCAGGTTCCAGGTGATCGCGCCTACCAGGGCCGCGAAGAGGATCGCCATGCCCGAGGAGCCCTCGGGCGTCTCGATCAGGCCCTCGCTGACCGTCTTCGCGACCCCGCTGCCGAGGAACGCGCCGGCCAGGTTCATCACCGCGGCCATCGCCAGTGCCGCGCGGGGCGTGAGGGCACGGGTCGACACGGACGTCGCGATCGCGTTCGCCGAGTCGTGGAAGCCGTTCGTGTACGTGAATCCGAGCGCGACCCCGATGGTCACGATCAGCGCGAAGGTGTCCATGTAAGGGTCAGGACTCCTTGACCGCGATGGTCTCCACCGTGTTCGCCACGTGCTCGAAGGCGTCCGCCGCCTCCTCCAGCACATCCACGATCTGCTTGAGCTTCAGTACCTCGATCGCGTCGTACTTGCCGTTGAACAGGTGCGCGAGGAGTTTGCGGTGGATCTGGTCCGCCTGGTTCTCCAGGCGGTTCACCTCGATCCAGTACTCCGTGAGGTTCTCCATCGTGCGGAGGTTCGGCATGGCCTCCGCCGTCAGCTCCGCCGCCCGCGCCAGGACCTCGATCTGCTGCTCGACGCCCTTGGGCAGTTCCTCCACCTTGTAGAGGACGACCAGGTCGACGGCCTCCTCCATGAAGTCCATGATGTCGTCGAGGGACGATGCGAGCGTGTAGATGTCCTCGCGGTCGAAGGGCGTGATGAACGAGGAGTTCAACTGGTGGAAGATCGCGTGTGTGGCGTCGTCACCGGCGTGTTCCGCGGCCCGCATACGCTCTGCGATCTCGGCCCGGCCGGAGGCGTCCGCCCCGAGCAGTTCCATGAGGAGTCGCGAGCCCGTGACGATGTTGTCCGCGGAAGCGGCGAACATGTCGTAGAAGCTCGTCTCCCTGGGGGTCAGACGAAATCGCACGTGGGGTCCTCGGAGTCCTTCGGGTTCGGTCAGGCTGATGCTAGGCGCAACATCCGGCCACGGCTAACGGGTCGTCCCCCAGTGTCGCCCATCGGACAGCGTGGACTGCACAGTGGTCTATACCCGGCCCTATACCCAGCAAAGTTGGTTACCATATACCCGGCAGGGGTATATGGGCGCTTTTGCGTCTCATGTTTGTTCGATGGTGCTTGTTCAGACGGTGCTTGTTCAACGGGAGGACTACGCGATGACGACCACAGAGGCCGGCGCGGAGACGCCCGACGTCGTGCACGGGTACCACAAGCAGAAGGACGAGCACCTGAAGCGGCTGCGCCGGATCGAGGGGCAGATCCGCGGGCTCCAGCGGATGGTCGACGAGGACGTCTACTGCATCGACATACTCACCCAGGTCTCCGCCTCCACCAAGGCCCTGCAGTCCTTCGCGCTCCAGCTCCTGGAGGAGCACCTGCGCCACTGCGTCGCGGACGCGGCCCTCAAGGGTGGTACGGAGATCGACGCGAAGGTGGAGGAGGCGACCAAGGCGATCGGTCGTCTGCTGCGTACCTGAGCCGTCCGGCGCCGGTTCCTGTGGCGCCCGTCATCCTGTGGTACCCGTCGCTTTTCAGCCAGCTGACGTGACCTTGCGCCCCTCGCGCTCCTCCGCCACCTTCAGCACCTCGTCGATGCTCTCCAGACTGAGCCGCTCCTCGGCGGCTGCCGAGGCCGCGATGATCAGGTCTCCGCACAGCTCGATCTCGGCGAGGGCCACGTGGTCCTGAACTGCCGTACCGCCGACCGGAGCCACGTGCATCACCTCTTCTCTGCCGTCACCGCTTCCTAGAGTAGGGAGTGGTCTACACACCGCGCATGGCACGGACGGGCTAGTCCTTGCGCTACGGCGGACGCAGCCCGGGCGGGCCGGGTTGCTCGCCCGGCTCACCTTCCCTCATTTCCGGACGGCAGTCTCACTGCTCGGCGATACGGCCCGCGTAGATGTCCGCCGGCCTTGGCAGCCGTACGTGCACGGGGGCCCCGAAGTCGTACAGCAGTGTCGTCGAGGCGACCGCGACCGTGCCCTTGTGCTGGCCGTTGACGAAGCTGAACCGGTGCAGGAGCTTGCGGATACGGCCCTTGTCGTCGAGGTAGGCCTCGAAGGGGACCTCGGCGGTGGCGAACCCTTTCGCCGCCGCTCCCAGTGGCCCCTTGTTGCCCGGTGAGGCGCTCTTCGCGGCCTCGGCGAGGTCGGCGGTGCCCCGGAAGTGCCGTACCTCGGTGCCGGCGACCCGGGTCCGGCCGACGTAGGTCGCCTCGCGCGTCCCGCGCAGGATCTCGGCGGCGGCGAACGGGTCCGTGGCCCCGCCCGTCACCAGGTTGCCGTCGGACAGGGTCGCCGTGTCCACCCGTACCCATTTGTCGGCCGGGACGCCCGCACCCCGGTTCTTCATGAACAGGGCGCCCGGGGCGAGGAGTTCGGTGATCGGGCGGTGCGGGCTGGCTCCCGCCGGGTCCTGGGGGAGGAGGACCTTGAGGCGGCCGAGCTGCTTGCCGTAGTCGTAGACGCCCTCGCCCCGGATGGTGACCCGGGTGCCGCCGGTGGCCATCTCCATGGACGTGGTGGTTCTGGAGGTGCCCGCGTCGACCAGGGTCGCGGCGGCGCCGTGCAGGACGCGGACCGCGTCGGTGGCGGGGCGTGCGTCCCCGGTGGCGGCTTCGCCGCTGCCCGTGCAGCCGGTGACGCAGATCAGGAGACCCGTCGTCAGGGCGGCCGTCACGACCGCCCCGTTCGCTCGCCAGTGCCGCCGCCGGTCCATCGCCGCCCACCCCCAAACCGGGCCGTCGGTCCACGGCCCCTGTCCTTCCGCTTAACGAGGGGTGGGGGAGGTCGTCACGCGGATACCGGTGCTTTGCTCGGGTGTGGGTACCGTGGTGGGTGTGGCGCAGCAGGATGGAAGCGAGTCGGCTCAGTTCCCCGGAGAACACTCCGTTTCCATGGTGGAGCACGGGCCTTTCTGCTTCGCGAGATGCAGTTGTGGCTGGCGCGGGCCGGCCCGCCGGGCCCGCAGTCTGGCCCGGACGGACGGCAAGGGGCATCAGACGGACCCGCTGTAGCTACCCGCGTCGCAGGGCCACTACCTCGTCGATCAGGTCCTTGTCGCGGGGCTGGGTCAGGCGTTCTCGTGCCGCCGCCGGGGGGAGCCAGAGGATGAGGTCGACCTCGTCGTTCGGGGCGAAGGTGCCCGAGACGGCCTCCGCCTCCCAGTAACTCACCTGCTTGGGGCGGCCGTTGACCTCGTAGTGGGTGGTCGTGAGGGGTGCGCCGGGGGCGGCCTCGTAGCCCGTCTCCTCCTCGACCTCGCGCAGTGCTGCGGTGAGGGTTTCCTCGTCGTGCTTCAGTCGGCCCTTCGGGTGCGACCAATCGTCGTACTTCGGGCGGTGGACCAGGCAGATCTCCAGGCCGTCGTCCACCGGCGAGCGGCGCCACAGGACGCAGCCCGCCGCCAGTACGGGGTGTTCGTCGGCGGACGTCACCTTGTGCTCATCGCCTTCTTCTCCCACGACTGCTGGAACGCGAACCGGGCCGCCTCTACCTCGTGGCGCTGGTCGGCGTGGAGCACGCCGAGGGCGTACGCCGTCGCCGGGGCGATGCGCGGGGTGCGTGCCGCTGCCGCGGCTGCTGCGGCGGCCTCTGAGGCGTCCCGGTGGCGGTTGAGTGCCGTGCCTGCCGTCAGCATGCGTACGTCCACGCGGGCCTCGTCGCCGTCCAGGACCTCGTGGGCGTAGCGGCGCAGGCGCAGGAGGAGGCGTACGTGGTGCCAGGGGGCGTCCTGGGGGTGGGGGGCCGGGTCGGGGGAGAGGCCGTGGATGAGGGCCTCGGCGTTGTAGGGGTGGCCGGCGGTGAGGAGGGGGAGGGTGGTGACGGCGTCGCAGAGGCGTTCGTCCGCTGCGGCGGCGAGGGGGCGTAGGTCGGTGGGGGTGGTGGTGGCTGCGGGGGTGAGGGGGACCTCGCTGGCCAGTACCGCGACGTTGTCCGCTACCGCGTGGAAGCGGCTTGAGCCCAGGGCTTGTAGGGCTGCCGAGTGGGATCGGGTGCGGGCGAGGGTTAGTTGGCGCTCCAGCAGGGCGCCTGCTTTTGCTGCGCCTACTGTCAGGTTGCTGCGGTCTGGGGTTGCGGGGTGGGTCGGGGGGCCGGCGTTGCCGGGTTCCGCTTTCAGTGGGACGGGATCCGCCCTAGCGGAACGACTGCCCACAGCGGGGCTGGTCCGGCTGCCCACAACGGCGCCGGCGTTCGCCTGCGCCGGGAACGGTACCGCCCCCGACAAGCGCTGTAGCGCCAGCAGCAGGCGTTCCAGGCGGGCCGCGTATGCGTGTTCCCTCGCCAGCGTGCCTGACAGCCACGCCAGTTCGGGGTGCATCGTCTCCGACCACGTGGGGTCGAGGAGGGGGCGGAAGGTGTGGAGGGTGCCTGTGATGCGGCGGGCCGCGTGGCGTAGGGCGCGGGCCGCGTCCACGGGCTCCTCCGGGGAAGATCCGGAGGAGCCTGTGCCGGTCTCCCTGTGCAGGCGCAGGGCGCGGAGGAACTCCGTCGCCTGCGCCCTCAGGTAGTCCGCCAGGGCGTCGGCGGTCACGGGTCCGGCCGTCGTGGGGTCGGTCGGGTCAAGGTGTTGCTGTGCCACGCCTACGCCTCCGGGCGTCTATGAGCATCTCCTGGACGTTCCGCAGGGGGTGGCCCTCGGGGTCCGTCGCGTGCCGGGTCCACTCGCCGTCCGGGCCCAGGTGCCAGGACTGCGTGGTGTCGGACATACCGGTTTCGAGCATCCGGCTGATCGAGGCCCGGTGGGCCGGGTCCGTGACCCTGACCAGTGCCTCGATGCGGCGGTCGAGGTTGCGGTGCATCATGTCGGCGCTGCCGAACCACACCTCGGGCTCGCCGCCGTTGCCGAAGACGAAGACCCGGGAGTGTTCGAGGAAGCGGCCGAGTACGGAACGGACCCGTATGTTCTCGGAGAGCCCCGGGACCCCGGGCCGTACGGCACAGATGCCGCGGACCCAGATGTCGCACGGGACGCCCGCCTGGGAGGCGCGGTACAAGGCGTCGATGATCGCCTCGTCCACCATCGAGTTGACCTTGATGCGGACGTACGCGGGGCGTCCGGCACGGTGGTGCTGGACCTCCTTGTTGATCCGCGAGATCAGGCCGTCCCGCAGGGACTTGGGGGCCACCAGGAGGCGGCGGTAGGTCTCGCGGCGGGAGTAGCCGGACAGGCGGTTGAAGAGGTCCGAGAGGTCCGCGCCCACCTGCTGGTCGGCCGTCAGGAGGCCCAGGTCCTCGTACAGGCGGGCCGTCTTCGGGTGGTAGTTGCCGGTGCCGACGTGGGAGTAGCGGCGCAGCGTGTCGCCCTCCTGGCGGACCACCAGGGACAGCTTGCAGTGGGTCTTCAGGCCGACGAGCCCGTACACGACGTGGCAGCCGGACTCCTCCAGCTTGCGCGCCCACTTGATGTTGGCCTGCTCGTCGAAGCGGGCCTTGATCTCGACGAGGACGAGGACCTGCTTGCCCGCCTCGGCGGCCTCGATGAGGGCGTCCACGATCGGGGAGTCGCCCGAGGTCCGGTACAGGGTCTGCTTGATGGCGAGGACGTCGTCGTCGAGCGCCGCCTGCTCCAGGAAGGCCTGGACGGAGGTGGAGAAGCTGTCGTACGGGTGGTGGAGGAGGACGTCCCGTTCGCGCAGGGCCGCGAAGATGTCCGGGGCCGACGCCGACTCCACCTCGGCCAGGTCGCGGTGGGTGCCGGCGATGAACTTGGGGAACTTCAGCTCGGGCCGGTCGAGGGAGGAGATGCCGAAGAGGCCGGTGAGGTCGAGCGGACCCGGCAGCGGGTACACCTCGGCCTCCGTGATCTTCAACTCCCGTACCAGCAGGTCGAGTACGTACCGGTCGATGGACTCCTCGACCTCGAGCCGCACCGGCGGCCCGAAGCGGCGCCGCATCAGTTCCTTCTCCAGGGCCTGGAGAAGGTTCTCGGCGTCGTCCTCCTCGACCTCCAGGTCCTCGTTGCGGGTGAGGCGGAAGGCGTGGTGCTCCAGGACCTCCATGCCGGGGAACAGCTCTTCGAGGTGCGCGCCGATGACGTCCTCGATGGGCACGTACCGGCTCGGGGAGGCCTCCAGGAAGCGGGACAGCAGCGGCGGCACCTTCACGCGCGCGAAGTGGCGGTGTCCGCTCACCGGGTTCCGTACGACCACCGCGAGGTTCAGGGAGAGACCCGAGATGTACGGGAAGGGGTGCGCGGGGTCGACGGCCAGCGGGGTGAGGACCGGGAAGATCTGGTGGCGGAAGAGGGTGAACAGGCGGGCCTGCTCCTTCTCCGTCAGCTCGGCCCAGCGGACCAGGTGCACGCCCTCCTCGGCGAGCGCCGGGGCCACGTCCTCCTGGTAGCAGGCGGCGTGCCGGGCCATCAGCTCGCGGGAGCGGGCCCAGATCATCTCCAGGACCTCGCGGGGCTGGAGGCCGGAGGCGGAGCGGGTGGCGACGCCGGTGGCTATGCGGCGCTTGAGACCGGCCACCCGGACCATGAAGAACTCGTCCAGGTTGCTGGCGAAGATCGCCAGAAAGTTAGCCCGTTCGAGGAGCGGGGTGTTGGGATCCTCGGCCAGTTCGAGCACCCGCTCGTTGAACGCGAGCCAGCTGCGCTCCCGGTCGAGGAAGCGGCCCTGCGGCAGCAGCTCCCCGTCGTAGGGCGCCTCCTCGTACTCGTCGAGGTCGGCGTCGATGTCCGGCTCCAGGTCGGAGACCACGGCCGACACCGTGTGCGGGCGGTGAGAGGTCAGGGAACCGACGGAGGGCTGCGCGTGCTGTACCTGCGACTGGGCGTTTGGCTGGCTCATGACCCCATTGTTCCGCGCCGGGGCCGGGACGGGCGCGTCGGAACGCGCGGGCGGGAGCACGACCGGTACCGGCGGGGCCGCTCCGGTCCCGTGGGTGCCCCCTGGGGGCGGTGAAGGCTCAGGCACGGCGGGCGTCATTGGGTGAGCCTCGCAAGCCTGGCTGAATCACTGGTTACGAGGACATGACGTGCGGGATATCGGGGGGCGGCTCGCGGGGGTGAGCACCTCTATCGGCGGGGTGCGCATATGCCCCTTCTCCCCGGTGGAAGGGGCATACGCGGGCCGGGTCCCGGTGTCCTCAGGCCGTGCGGCGGCGCAGCAGCCAGAAGGCGGCGGCCGTCGCGGCGGCGGTGAGGGCGAGGACGATGCCGGTCTCCATGAGCTGGAGGGGCCAGAAGTGGGCGGACGGATGGTAGTCGCGGTAGTAGCCGACGATGTCGTGGTCGGTGAGGCACTGGGTGTCGGCGACGCAGATCGGGTCGGAGACGCGCTTCCCGGTGGAGGTCAGGGCGCCGTCGCCGACGACCATGCCGATGTAGTCCGGATAGCCGTCCTTGCTGGTCAGGGTCTCGACCGGCCACAGGTGCGGACGCAGCGACGTGATCACGTACTCAAGGGACATGAAGGCGAGGAAGGTGGTGCCCATGGCGGCCAGCGACCGCCGCACGAGCAGTGCCGTCAGAGCGCCGAGCGTCAGGCCGAGCAGCGTGTAGGCGGGGGCGAGGGTGCCGTTCGCGAAGTAGGTGCCGTCGTCGTGCCACTGCCGGGTGCCCATCCCGCGGAACAGCTCGGTGTGCGCGCCCCAGGCCAGGCGGTGCAGGAGGACGAGGAGGAGGGTGCCTGCGGTGAGCAGCGCGGCCGGTACGGCGAGCTTGGCGGCGAGCCAGCGGGCCGGGGACACGGACTGCGTCCAGGCCAGGTGGGCGGTGCCGTTCTCCAGTTCGCGGCCGATGAGCGCGGCGCCCGCCCAGACGGCGGTGAGCAGCGGTACGAGGTTGATGAGGCCGCCGCTGACGGTCTCGGCGGTGTCGTAGCGGGTGTGGGCGGGGCCGATGTAGTCGCAGCCGTCGTTCAGGACCCCGTCCACGCAGCCCCTGCGGAAGAACTCGGCGAAGGCCGCGTCGGCGCCCCAGCCGTACATCCACAGCAGTG
This sequence comes from Streptomyces sp. NPDC000878, assembly GCF_053599695.1. NCBI lineage: Bacteria > Bacillati > Actinomycetota > Actinomycetes > Kitasatosporales > Streptomycetaceae > Streptomyces > Streptomyces sp. NPDC000878. Next base: position 22,704 of record NZ_JBSFMT010000085.1, read on the forward strand.
CCCCGGCGGCCACGGCGACCAGCAGCAGCCAGAACCAGAGGGCCGAGCGGTGCAGGACCAGCAGTGCCCCGGGCAGACCGTGGGGGCTCCGCAGGCGGGGGCGCCGCGGTCTTGCGGGGGCGGCGAGTGCGGTCGTGGTGGTCATACGGCGGCTCCCGTGCGGCGCTTGAGGAGGGCGAACGCGATCAGTACGGCCACCGTCGCGAGGGCGAGAAGGATGCCGGTCTCCACGAGCTGGAGGGGCCAGAAGTGCGAGGACGGGTGGTAGTCGCGGTACACGCCGGCGACGTCGTGACGGGCGACGCACGGGGCCTTGTCGTCGCAGAACAGGTCGGGGATGCGGGCCCCGGTCGAGGTGTAGGAGCCCTTGCCGACCGTCAGGCTGCCGTCGTCCTCGAACCCGGTGGCGCTCGTCCGGGTCACGGCCGGCCACAGGTGCGGGCGCAGGGACTGGAGTTGCTGTACGACGATGCCGAGGCCGGCGAAGGCGAAACCGAGGGCGGGCAGCGAGCGGCGTGCGACCAGGCCCGCGAGGACGCCGAGGGCGAGGCCCAGCAGGGCGTAGGCGGTGGCGAGGGTGCCGTTGGGCTCGAAGATCTGGCCGTCGTACCAGTTGAAGTTGCCCGGCCGCAGGTCGGCGCCGGCCGACCACATCAGGCGGTGCAGGACGGTGAGCAGGAGCATGCCGGCCGTGATCAGTACGGCGGGTACGGCGAGCTTGGCGGCGAGCCAGCGGGCCGGGGACACGGACTGCGTCCAGGCCAGGTGGGCGGTGCCGTCCTCCATCTCGCGGCCGATGAGCGAGCCGCCCGCCCAGGCCGCGATCAGGAACGGGGCGAAGAAAATGAGGAGGCTGCCGAGGACGACGCCCGAGTCCCAGCGGTTCCCGGCCGGTCCGAGCGTGTCGCAGCCCAGGCTGGGCATGCCGCCGTCGCGGCAGCCCGAGGCTGACAGTTCGTCCAGGGCGGCGGTCGCGCCCGGTCCGGCCGTCCACAGGAGCACGCCGGTGGCCACGGCGACGTACAGCAGCCAGAACCAGAGGGCGGAGCGGTGGACGCGGAGGAGGGCCCAGGTGAGGCCGTGGGGGCGGTACGGGCGCCGGGACTGCTTCCGCGCCGGGGCCTCGGCGGCGGTCAGGGTGGTCATACGGCGGCCTCCACCGACTCGGCCGAGTCGTCCGAGCCGCCCGAGCCGCCCGAGCCGTCCGTGTCGAGGTGCAGGGACGGGGCCTCGGGGGAGCGGAGGTAGGCGAGGACCAGTTCCTCCAGGGTGGGGGTGGCGCTCTGCCAGGTGCCGGTCAGGCGGCCCCCGGGGCGGATGAGGGCGGTGGTCTGGCGGCCCGTCGTACGGGACTCGATCACCGTGTGCCCGTCGAGGTCGGCGGCCGGGCCGCTGACCAGGGTGTGGGCGGCGATCAGGTCGTCCAGGTCGCCGGCGAGGCGGACCCGGCCGGCGCCGACGAGGAGGACGTGGTCGCAGGAGCCCTCCAGCTCCGAGACGACGTGCGAGGACATGACAACCGTGGTGCCGTTCTCGGCGGCGTCGGCCATCAGGGTGCCCATCAGCTCGTGCCGGGCGAGCGGGTCGAGGTCGGCCATCGGCTCGTCCAGGAGCAGCAGTTCGGGGCGCTTGCCGAGGGCGAGGGCGAGCGCGACCCGGGTGCGCTGACCGCCGGAGAGGGTGCGGATCCTGGCGTCGGGGTCGAGGGCGCCGTCGGCGACGATCCGGTCCGCGACGGTGGCGTCCCAGCGCCGGGGGTTCAGCTCCCGGCCCAGCCGGAGCGTGTCCTCGACGGTGAGCTGGGGGTGCAGGGGCTTGTCCTGGGCGACGTACGCCATGCGCTCGCGCGCCGCCCCCGGGCTGGTGCCGAGGACGGTGAGCGTGCCCTCGGTGGGCCTGAGCAGACCGGCCGCGTGGGCCAGCAGCGTCGACTTGCCGGCGCCGTTGGGTCCGACGACCGCGCAGACGCGCCCGGCGGGCAGCCGGAACGCGCACTCGCGCAGCGCCCAGCCCTTCCGCCGGCCGAACCGCTTGCCCAGCCCGGCCGCCTCCATGGCGGTGTCGCTCATTCCTGGTCCCCCTTGAAATGCGTGTCGAGTACGGAGTTGAACAGCGCCGCCACGTCGTCCCGTTCGAGCCCGGCCGCGCGGGCCCGCTCGGCCCAGTCGTCGAGTTCGGCGCCGAACGGGGAGTCCGCCGGGGCCGCCCCCAGCGACTTCCGGACGAAGGTGCCGAGACCCCGTCGGGCCTCGACCAGGCCTTCGCGTTCCAGCTCGCGGTAGGCCTTCAGGACGGTGTTCGGGTTGATGGCGGTGGCCTCCACGACCTCACGGGCCGTGGGCAGCTTGTCGCCGGGCTCCAACAGGCCCAGGCGCAGGGCCTGTTTGGTCTGCTGGACGATCTGGAGGTAGGTGGCGACGCCCGTGCGCCTGTCGATGCGGTACTCGACCACGCGTACAACCACCCTTTCACTAATGAAGTAGTGAAAGGGTGGCCCAAGAGAGGGGGCGGTGTCAAGATCACCGCCCCCGGTACCTGGTGACGTTATGACTCCGTGCGGTACATCAGGTCCGTCTCGTGGGTCGCGAAGCCCAGCCGCTCGTACAGCCGGACCGCCGCCGTGTTGTCCGCGTCGACGTACAGCATCGCCGTGGGCAGGCCCTTCCCCGCCAGGTGGCGCAGGCCGATGGTCGTGAGCGCCCGGCCGAGGCCGCCGCCCTGGGCGCCCGGGCGCAGGCCGATGACGTACACCTCGCCGAGGCCCTCCGCCGCGTGCGTCTTCGTCCAGTGGAAGCCGATGAGTTCGCCCTCGCGGAAGGCGAGGAAGAAGCCCTCCGGGTCGAACCAGTCCTCGGCCTTGCGGTCGTCGAGGTCGCGCTGGGTCAGCGAGCCCTGTTCGGGGTGGTGGGCGAAGGCGGCGGCGTTCACGGCGAGCCAGGCCGTGTCGTCCTCGCCGGGGACGAAGGTCCGTACCGTCACGTCCTCGGGGAGCTTGGGCTCGGGCAGGTCGAGGTCGGTCAACGGGCGCCGCAGCTGGCGCAGTTCACGGAACAGGGCGAGGCCGAGGACCTGGGCGAGGTGCCGGGCGGCGGAGTGGCCGCCGTGCGCCCAGACGCGCAGCCGCTTGCCTGAGGCGGCCAGCAGGGCCGAGCCCAGGGCGCGGCCGTGGCCGTGGCCGCGGTGGGCCGGGTGGACGACCAGTTCGGCGGCCGGGGCCTCGACCGGGTCGGTGTCCTCCAGCTGTGCGTAGCCGACGAGTTCGTCGCCGACGGAGAGCAGGAAGTGCGACACGCCCTCGCGGGCGCCCCGGCGCAGTTGCAGCCGCCCCTGCTCGGACACCGCCTGCTGGCCGTCGATCCGGGCGGCGTCCGCGAGCAGCGCGAGAACGGCGTCGGCCTGCCCGGGGGAGAGGGCGGCCAGGGTGTCGATGGAGCGGGACAGGCCGGGGGGCACGGGGGGCGCGGTGTCGTCGCTGGTCATGGCTACGAGGGTAAGGCCTGCCCGATTCATGGCGAAGTGCCCTGGGAGGCAACCGTTCCGTAACCCTGAACCCCTGTCGCGCTACGCGCGTTGACCCTAGGCTGCGCCGGGACGGGACTGAGTTCTCACGTTCTTCTTACGTCCGTTTCGGGCGTCCCTTCCTCTCCTCTTACGAACTTCAGGGGGGCACATGCCAGCCACACCCCAGCCGTACCACCGCCGCAGACGCCGTACGCGCGCGCTGCTCGCCACCGCCGCCGGTATCGCCACGGTCGGCGCGCTCGCCGTCGCGCTGCCGGCCAGCGCGGGCGAGACGACGTACAAGCCCGGCGGCCACAGCAAGCCGAGCCGTTACCAGGACGTGCAGCTGCTGTCCTTCAACGACCTGCACGGCAACCTGGAGCCGCCGTCCGGCTCCTCCGGCCGGGTCACCGAGATCCAGGCCGACGGCACGACGAAGACGATCGACGCGGGCGGTGTCGAGTACCTCGCCACGCATCTGCGCGAGGCCCGCAAGGACAACCCGTACTCGATCACGGCGGCCGGCGGCGACATGGTCGGTGCCTCCCCGCTGATCTCGGGCCTCTTCCACGACGAGCCCACCATCGACGCGCTCAACGGCCTCGACCTCGACGTCACCTCGGTCGGCAACCACGAGTTCGACGAGGGCGCCAAGGAACTGGCCCGCCTGCAGAAGGGCGGCTGCCACCCGACCGACGGCTGCTACGTCAAGGGCGAGAAGTTCGAGGGTGCCGACTTCCCCTACCTCGCCGCGAACGTGCTCGACGAGAAGACCAAGAAGCCGATCCTCAAGCCCTACTGGGTGTGGAAGAAGAACGGCGTCAAGATCGGCTTCATCGGCGTGACGCTTGAGGACACCCCGGGTGTCGTCTCCGCCGAGGGTGTGAAGGGCCTCAAGTTCAAGGACGAGGTCGAGACGATCAACAAGTACGCCAAGGAGCTGGAGAAGCAGGGCGTCAAGTCGGTCGTCGCGCTGATCCACGAGGGCGGTCTGCCGGCCTCCGGCTCGTACAACTACGACTGTGACGCGGGGGGCGACGGCTCCGGTATCTCCGGTCCGATCGTCGACATCGCGAAGAACATCACCCCGAAGGTCGACGCGCTGGTCACCGGCCACACGCATGCCGCGTACGCCTGCACGATCCCCGACCCGTCGGGCAAGCCGCGCACGGTCACCTCGGCCGCGTCCTTCGGCCGCCTCTACACGGACACCACGCTGACGTACGACCGCTGGACGGGTGACATCGCCCGTACGGCCGTCTCCTCCGCGAACCACATGGTCACCCGGACCGTCGCCAAGGCCGCGGACATGACCGCGCTGATCAGCAAGTGGAACACCCTCGCGGCGCCGATCGGCAACCGCGCGATCGGTTACATCTCGGGCGACATCACCAGCGTCGGCACCGAGTCCCCGATGGGCGACCTCATCGCCGACGCGCAACTGGCGTACGGCAAGGAGCTGGACCCGGAGACCGACCTCGCGCTGATGAACCCGGGCGGGATCAGGGCCGGGCTGACGTACGCGGCCAAGGGCACGGAAGGCGACGGCGTCGTCACCTACGCCGAGGGCTTCACGGTCCAGCCGTTCTCCAACACGGTGAACCTCCAGGACTTCACCGGCGCGCAGCTGATCTCCGTACTCCAGGAGCAGGTGAGCGGCACGAACGCGGCCTCGCCGAAGGTGCTCCAGGTGTCGTCCGGGCTCACCTACACGCTCGACCTGACGAAGGCGGGCGCGGCTCGCGTGATCGCCGACTCGGTCAAGCTGAACGGTGCGGCGATCGACCCGGCCGCCACCTACCGCGTCGCGACGAACAGCTTCCTCGCGGGCGGCGGCGACGGCTTCACGACGCTGGGCCAGGGCACGAACGACCTGGTCGGTGCGGACGATCTGGCGGCACTGGCGGACTACCTGACCGCCAACTCGACGGCCACGGCGCCTATCGCGCCGCCGGCGGCGAACCGGATCACGATCTTGCAGTAGTAGCAGTAGCGGCAGTAGTCGCATCGAAGGGGCCCAGGGCATCTCGCCCTGGGCCCCTTTGTAATGCCCGTAATAAGTCCTGTGTGAATTGTCGATCGGTTCCCTGGATGTCCTGAAAATTCGTCTCAGGTGCAATTCATTGAGGTCTAAGCGGAATTGGCTTTTCCTGGCTCCGGAATCCCGTAATGTTTTCCATGTCGAAAGCAAACAGCAACGGCAGAAGGAGCAAACCATGAGCTTCAAGAAGATCGCCCCGGTCAAGAAGGCCCGCAAGGCCGTCCCGGCGCCGAAGAAGGTCACTCCCAAGCGTCGACCGGTCGCCCATAAGGACTGACGCAGAACACAGAAAAACCCATACCGCCAACAGTTGATTCATAACCCGGGAGGGAATTCCTATGAGCTTCCACAAGATCGTCCCCGTCAAGAAGGCCGCCAAGCCCGCCGCCCCCAAGAAGAAGGTCGTGAAGAAGGCGGCGCCGAAGAAGATCCAGCGCCGGCCGGTCGGGCACCAGGGCTGAGAGGCCCGCTGTGAGGCGGGGCCACCGGACAGGTGGCCCCGCCTCAGCCATGTAAGGAAGGAAGTGACCATGAGGGAAGTCCGTGAGGCCTTTCGCCGGTTCTGGCCGTTGACGCGGGGCGACCGGAAGTGGCTGGTGGCGATCGTCGCGTGTGTGGTGGTGTCCGCGCTGGCCGAGACCGCCGCGATCCTGCTGTTCGCGGAGCTGACGGACAACGCCCTTGAGGCCGGTTCCCTCTCCGCCTTCTGGGGCCCGGCCGGTGCCTGGCTGGCCGTCGCCGTGCTCGGTGCGCTCGTCGGCTACGCCGGCAACTCGCTCGCCACCTGGACCGCCGAGAGATTCGTGCTGCGGCTCCGGGCGGGCGTCTTCCGGCACGTCCAGGATCTGCCGCCCGACTTCTTCCAGAAGCACCGCCAGGGCGACCTGGTGGAGCGTCTGACGGGAGACGTCGAGGCCATCGAACAGATGGTCGTGTCGGGTGTCGTCGGTACCGTCTCCGCCGCCTTCTCGGCCGTCTTCTACTCCGCCGCCGCCCTCTGGCTGCGCTGGGACCTCGCCCTGGTCACCTTCTTCCTGGCCCCCCTCTTCCTCCTCGCCGCCCGCCGCTTCGCCGGCCGGATCAGGACGGCCAGCCAGGACGAGCGGGTCGCCGACGGCGCGATCACCTCGGTCGTGGAGGAGTCCCTCGGCAACATCGTCCTGACCCAGGCCTACAACCGCCGCCGCGACGAGGAGAAGCGCCTCGACCGCGAGGCCCGCGCCTGGATGCGGGCGAGTGTGCGCGGGGCGCGGCTGAGCGAGATGTACGAGCAGTTCGTCGAGGTCGTCGAGACGCTCTGCGTCCTCACGGTGATCGGGCTCGGCGTCTGGGAGATCTCCGCCGGCCGGATGTCACTGGGCGCGCTGCTCGCGTTCGCCGCCTTCGTCGGCTACCTCTACCCGCCGATCCGCAGCCTCGGCCAGCTCGGCCTGACCCTGACGGCGGCGACCGCGGGCGCGGAACGCCTCGGCGAGCTGCTCGACGCCGAACCCGCCGTCGCCGACCCGGCCCACCCGGTCGACGCGTGGCCGGTACGCGGGTGGGTCAGCGTCCACGGAGCCTCCTTCACCTACCCCGGCACGGAGAAGGCCCCGGGCAGGCCGTCGCTGTGTGACGTGACCTTCACGGCCGCCCCCGGCGAGCTGGTCCTGATCACCGGAGCGAGCGGCGCCGGAAAATCGACCCTGTCGAAACTCCTCACCCGCTTCTACGACCCCTCGGACGGCGTGATCTGCCTGGACGGCGTCCCGCTGACCGACGTACCCCTCACCTTCCTGCGCGAGAACGTGGCCCTGCTGCCGCAGGAGACGCTGATCCTGCACGGGTCGATCCGCGAGAACATCGAGTGCGGGCGCCCCGGCGCGAGCGACGCGGAGATCGAGGCGGCGGCACGGGCGGCCGACGCCCACGGCTTCGTCGCCGCGCTCCCGGAGGGGTACGGGACACGGATCGCCCCCGGCACGGCCACGCTCTCCGGCGGGCAACTGCAACGGATCGCGATAGCGCGGGCGATGCTGCGCTCCGCGCCCGTCCTGGTCCTCGACGAGCCGACGGCCGGCCTGGACTCGATCGCCGCCCGCCGGATCGTCCCGGCGCTGCGCCGGCTGATGGCGGGCCGTACGACCATCATGATCACCCACGATCTGAGCCTGGCCCCGGACGCGGACCGCATCCTGGTCGTCGACGGGGGCCGCCTCGCGGAGACGGGCACGCACGACGAACTGATGGCGCGGGGCGGGGTGTACGCGCGGCTGGCGTCACCGCTGCCGTCGCAATCCCTGCCCTACCGTCCGGAGGAGACGCTGACGTTGGCCCTGAGGGTGTAGCCCATCCCGCGCACTGTGTGGATGAGCCGGGGTTCGCCCCGGCTCTCCAGTTTGCGGCGCAGGTACATGACGTACACGTCAAGGGTGTTGGAGGTGGGCTCGAAGTCGAAGCCCCAGACGTCCTTGAGGATCTGGCCCCGGCCGAGGACCAGGCCGGGCCGCCGCAGCAGGTATTCGAGGAGGGCGAACTCGGTCTTGGTGAGGTCGAGTCGGCGGTCCGCGCGGGTGACGGTACGGGTGCGCGGGTCCAGGTGGACGTCCTCGAAGCCGATGCCCGCGAGCGGCGAGGGCCGGGGTTCGCGTTGCGGGCTCCGGCGCAGTAACGCCCGTACGCGCGCGAGGAGTTCCTCGATGGCGAAGGGCTTCATCAGGTAGTCGTCGGCGCCGTTGTCGAGGGCGACGATCCGGTCCCCGACGGCGTTCCGTCCGGTGATCATCAGGATGGGGATCGTGCACCCGGAGGCCCGTAGCCGCCGGGTCGCGGCGAGCCCGTCGAGGCCCGGCATGGTGACGTCCATGAGCACGAGGTCGGGTGCGGTGTCCGGTGCGGACACATAGGCGAGGGCCGCGCGGCCGTCCCCGGCGAGGACGGTCTCGTACCCCTCGAACCGGAGCACCCGGTCGAGCCCTTCACGTACGGCCGCGTCGTCATCGGCCAACAGGATCTTCCGCGCAACCATCCGTACAACGTGGCGCTACGGGCTGTGGTGTGCCTGGGAAAGGGGTGTGGAGGGGCTGGGGAGGTAAGGCGTACGTGATGTGTGGTGGGGCCGGGGAGCGGGGCGCCGGCGTGCGCTCCCTTGGGCGTCGGCGCCCCGCTCCCCGGCCGGTCTCTTTTATTTTGGCGAGGGCGGCCGTACGACGGTCAGCCGGCCGTCGGTGTCCAGTCGCCCAGCCAGTCGGCGATCTCCTGGCCGGTGGCCTGGGCGTCGGTCAGCTGCGGGCGGTTGCTGCTCGCGGCGCCCGAGCCCGCGCCGGTGTTCTTGTACTCGGCGAAGCGGTCGTCCTTCCAGGAGAAGCCGCCCATGTCGGACCAGGGGGTCGCGGTCTTGATCGCGGCGCTGAGACTGGAGTTCCGGACCGTGGTCTGCGGGTCGAGGGCCGCGTCGCCGCCGGCGTGCCAGTTGCGGCCGAGGAAGAAGCTCCCGGCGGCCACGTCGCCGTTGACGGTGGTGCTGTTGATGAGGATGCCCTTGCGGTTGGCCGGGGTGCTCGGGGCGGTGATGTAGCCGCCGGAGGTGCCGTCCCAGCGCTTCTTCAGCGTGATGACGGACTTGTCGACCACGACCGTGCCCCGGCCGAAGATGAAGTCGACGTTGCCCGTGACGTAGGAGTTGGTGAGGTAGACGCGGCCGAGGGTGTCCTTGCCGGCGGTCTCCAACTCCAGGGTGTCCTGGTCGCCGTTGACGATGAGACTGTCGAGGACGACCTTGTCGGCGCCGGTGCGCAGGGCGACGGCCTGGTGACCGGCCTGGCTCTGGTTCTTGGCCTCGTCGAAGTCGTTGGTGACGGTGAGATTGCGGACCTGGGAGTCGTCCGACTCGACGGCGAGGGTCGCGCTGCCCGCGGTGCCGTACGTCCCCGATCCGTCGGGCTTCTGGGTGCCGGCCGAGTTGCCGTACACGATGACGGTGTCCTTGCGGCTGCCGCCGGTGCCCTGGATGGTGACGTGCGGCTTGTTCGCCGGCACCTTCACGATCTCGCGGTACGTGCCGGGCTTCACGGAGATGAGGACGCGGGAGGCGTTGTTGGCGGGTACGGCGTTCACGGCGGCCTGGACGGTCTTGTACTGGGCGGAGCCGTCGGCGGCGACGGTGAGGGTGGTCGCGGCGGCGGCAGTTGTCGTCGCGGTCGTCGCCTTCGCCACCGAACTCCGGGGCCCCACACCGGACTTGAGGAGCGCGGGCACGTCGGCGGCCTTGTCCAGGGTGTAGCTGTAGTACGTCTTCGGGTCCCAGGCGGCGCCGGACCCCCCGCTCTCGTTCTTGCCGGTGGTGCTGGAGAAGACGTTGCCGCGCTGGACGACGGTGGCGGTGGCGTCGCGGACGACGGGGTTGGTCATGCCCTGGAAGTAGGAGTTCTCCAGCACCATGTTGGTCTTGCCGCGGGAGTAGTTCCCGTACGAGGACTTGATGGTGGTGCCCGCCTCGTCCTCCAGGTAGTTGTTGTAGAGGTGCGCGTGGGCCACGTTGTCGGTGGACGGGTTGCGCTGCTCGGTCTCACGGATCCAGTTGTGGTGGATGGTGATGTCGGCGGTGGTGTTCTCGGTCCAGCCGATGCCGAAGGCCTTGTTCTCCTGGCTCAGCTTGTTCCAGGAGACGGTGAGGTAGGTGGTGTCCTTGCGGCTGTCGATGAGCCCGTCGGCCATGTGACGAAGGTCGTTGTGATCGATCCAGACGTGATGGGCCCCGTCCATCTGGATGGCGTCGAAGTCGTGCTCCTTGTCGTTCCAGACACCCTGGTAGGCGTCCCGGATCGTCAGGTTCCGGATAATGACGTTGTGGACACCCTGCCCGAGGAAGAACCCACCACCGACGATCTGCCCGGAGGTCCCGGCGCCGATGAGTGTCTTGTCGGACTGGACCTTGATCTCCTTGCCGACCGGGTTCATGTTGATGGTGGCGGCGACGACGATGATGTACGGCTCGGCCGCGGTCGCGTACTTCTCCAGGTCGGCGAGTGTCGTCACGGTGACGGTCTTGCCGTCCCGGCCGCCGTAAGTCCCGTTCTGCCCAAGGGCGTTGACCGAGGCGAAGCCGTTGGCGACGTCGGTGACACCGGCGAGCGCGGAGGCGGTGGCGGTCGCGGCGGAGGCCTTCGGCTGCGCGTCCGCACCGAACACGCCGAGGACACCGCCGTAGGCCATGGCTCCGGCGGAGACCAGGGCCAGCGGGGCGCCGACGACCAGGGCGGTTCTGCGCCGGCGGTGACGGCTGCGGCTGCGGGACGGCTTGCTGCGGGTTTCGCTCACGACGGCTTCCGATCGAGTGAGGGGTTAACTGGAGGGGGCACCACGTCACTTGGCTGTCGCAGCCGACCGACGAAAGGTTGCCGTGATGCGGAGACGAAGATCGGGGACCGGAGTGCCGAAGGGAAAGCGGAATGATCGGAACGGTGTTCCGTACGGACGACGTGCCTGAGGGAGACAGGTTCGACTACTGGCAGGAACTGGTCGGCCGGACGCGCTCCAGCGCACTCATCAGCGAGCACGCAGCCGACTTCTGGGCGGAACAGCGGCTGATGCAACTGGGGCCGATGACCGTGAGCCAGATGTCGTTCCGGCCGACGCGCTACTGGCGGACCCCGAAAATGGTGCGGCAGTCCGATCCCGAGCTGTACCACCTGACGTTGCTGACCGACGGCGGCCTGACCCTCGAACACGCGGGCCAGGCCGCCGCGTTCACCTCGCGCGACCTGCATCTGGCCGACAGCTCGCAGGCGTACGACGTCAGATCGGCGGACGACCGGCAGGGCGGTGTCGTCACGGGCATGGCGGTGGACTTCCCCAAGGCGCTGCTGCCGCTGCCGCCGCACCGGGTACGGGAGTTGCTGGGCCGGAACCTGCCGGGGCAGGAGGGGGTCGGGGCACTGCTGGCGGACTTCCTGGTCGGGCTGAACCGGCAGATCGACACCCTTCAGCTGTCGGACGCGCCCCGCCTGGGCACGGTCGTCCTGGACCTGCTGTCGGCATGGTTCGCGCAACTGCTGGAAGCGGAGGCGGTGTTGTCGCCGGAGACCCGAGGACGGGCCACGGCGACACAGATCCAGGCCTTCATCCGCCAGAACCTCCACGACCCGGAACTGACCCCGCCGGTGATAGCGGCAGCCCACAACATCTCGCTCAGCTACCTCCACCGCATCTTCCAGCAGCAGGCGGGCGGCGAGACGGTGGCGGCCTGGATCCGCCGCCGACGCCTGGAGAACGCCCACCGCGACCTGGCGGACACCTCGCTGCTCGCCACCCCGATCCACGTCATCGCGGCCCGCTGGGGCTACCAGCGCCCGGCGGACTTCACCCGAGCGTTCAGGGCTGCCTACGGAAGGTCACCGAGGGAACACCGGCAACAGCCGCTGTCCTGAGGGGAGTAGACGCAGGGCCAAGAAAGTGTGCACCGCCTGCGAACGACAAAGGCACGACGCCCCGGCATTGTTGATTCTGCAACGGGGGAAATCTCGGTCGCGGAGCGGAACCTCTGCTCTGCTCCGCGACCGAGGAAACCCGCTGCCACCACTCGGTGGGGATCCGCCCACCCCGGCCGACCGCGATCCATACGAGATCTTCCGGCAGGAAGCCGACCCGATCGAGTTCCCTACACCGCCTCCGGCGGCGGAGTAGCCGCCCCCGGCAGCCGTACCGTAGCCACCGTGCCGCCACCGTTCGCGCGGGCCAACGTAACCTCGCCGCCCGCCTGCTGCACCGTACGCGCCACGATCGACAGGCCCAGCCCCGAGCCCGGGAGGGCCCTTGCGCTCGGTGAGCGCCAGAAGCGGTCGAAGACGTGGGGGATCTCGTCGGCCGGGATGCCGGGGCCGTGGTCTCGGACCGTGAGTACACCGGACGCGAGCTGGACCTCGATCGTGCCGCCCTCGGGGCTGAACTTCACCGCGTTGTCGAGGATGTTGACCACCGCTCGCTCCAGGGCGGAGGGTTCCGCGCGGACGAACCAGGGCTGGACGTCCGCCGTGATCGTCAGTTCCGGGCCGCGCAGGCGGGCTCGGCGCAGGGCCGACTCCACCGTGTCCTCCAGGGCCACCACCTGGACGCGTTCGCCTCGCTGGCCCTCCGAGCGGGACAGTTCCTGCAAGTCGCCGATCAGGGCCGCCAGTTCGGTCATCTGGGCCTTCACCGAGGCGAGCAACGCCTTGCGGTCCGCCTCCGGGATGGGGCGGCCTGTCTCCTCGCTGCGGGTCAGCAACTCGATGTTCGTGCGGAGCGAAGTGAGCGGCGTGCGTAGTTCGTGGCCCGCGTCCGCGATCAACTGCTGTTGCAGTTCCCTGGAGTTGGCCAGCGCCGAGGTCATCGAGTTGAACGAGTGGGAGAGGCGGGCGATCTCGTCGTCGCTCTCCTCGTCCACGGGGATGCGGATGCTCAAGTCCTCGGTGCGGGCCACGTGTTCGACGGCTTCGGTGAGCTTGTCGACCGGGCGTAGGCCCGCCCTCGCCACCGCCAGGCCCGCCGCGCCCGCGCCCACCACTCCGATGCCGGAGACGAACAGGAGGATCAGGGCGAGGTCGTTGAGGGTGGACTGGGTGTTCTTCAGGGGGAGGGCGACGAGGAGACCGGCATTGGAGGTGGTGTTCGTGGTCGGGTCGGTGATCGTGAACATGGGAAGGACGAGGACCCGTACGTCGTTGCCCGACGCGTCGGTGCCGTTGCGGAACTTGCCCTGGGTGGTGTTCCCCTTCTTGACCACGTCCTTGTCGGACTGGGCGACCTTGACCGTGCCGGCGGAGTACGGCAGGACGCATGACTTTCCGTCCTCCGTGACCACCTGGAAATAGGTGTTCCGGGGGCCGTTGCCAAGATCCTGCGAGACCTGCTGGGTGCAGTTGTTGACCGCTGACTCGGCCTGATCCTGTAGCCGCGGCACGCTCAGCGACTTCTGCAAGTCCTGGTTGACCTGGTCGTACAACTTCCCCTGCACGATGAACCAGCACGTCACCGACACCGCCGCCACCGCGAACGCCACAGCGGCAGCGACCAGCATCGACAGTCGCGCGCGGATCGGCAGGGTGCGGAACCGGCGTACCAGTCGGCTCACTCCGCGCCGCCCTGGCGCAGCACATACCCCACGCCCCGCACCGTGTGGACGAGGCGCGGCTCGCCGCCCGCCTCCGTCTTGCGGCGCAGGTACATGACGTACACGTCGAGGGAGTTGGAGGAGGGCTCGAAGTCGAAGCCCCAGACCGCCTTCAGGATCTGCTCGCGGGTGAGGACCTGGCGCGGGTGGGCCAGGAACATCTCCAGGAGGGTGAACTCCGTGCGGGTCAGTTCCACCGCCCGGCCGCCGCGCGTCACCTCACGTGTCGCGAGGTCCATGCGCAGGTCGGCGAAGGTCAGCGCCTCGTCCTCCGGGATGCTGCCCGCGACGGCCGCGGCTGCGTACGAGCTGCGGCGGAGCAGGGCCCGTACCCGGGCGAACAGCTCGTCCAGCTCGAAGGGCTTGACCAGGTAGTCGTCCGCGCCCGCGTCCAGGCCGGTCACGCGGTCGCCGACCGTGTCCCTGGCCGTCAGCATCAGGATGGGCGTGGTCGTGCCCGCGCCGCGCATCCTGCGGGCCGCCGTCAGGCCGTCCATCCTCGGCATCTGGATGTCCAGGACGACCAGGTCGGGCTGGTACGCGGTCGCCTTCTCCAGGGCGTCCGCGCCGTCGACCGCGACCTCCGTGTCGTATCCCTCGAAGGCGAGGCTGCGCTGGAGTGCTTCTCGCACGGCCGGCTCGTCGTCGACGATCAGGATGCGCTGGGTGTCACGGTCGCCTTCGGCGGGGCTCATGGTCGTGGATTCCTCGGGTGCGGTGGGACGTGGCGGGCGCCTTCAGCCTCGCACGTTTCCGGTCTGCTGCGGAAAGGAAAGGCAGCGGAAAGATCAGCGGAAGACGCAGCTGAGAGGTCAGCTGAGTGCTGGGCGGCGGCTGCGCGTCGTCGCCCTGCGGGCGGCTGCCGTCCGCGTGACCGTCGCCACCTCCGGGGCCCGGGTCGCCGCCGTCGGCGGGTGCAGGGCGAAGGCCACGCCGAGGGCGAGGTCCAGGGCGGCCGGGCCGGTGGCCGCCGTACCGGCGGTCAGCTTGTGCGAAACCTGCTTGATCATGACGTACCCCTGTTCTCTGTTTCTCGTGCGCGAAGGTCTCGGCGGGTCAGCGGGTCAGCGGGTTCGTGCTCAGGTGGTCGAGCCCGAGCGCAGTGTCGCCAGGTCGGACTTCACCGTGTTGATCGGGATCGCGAAGCCCAGGCCCGCGCTGCCCGCGTCCGACGACGACGAACTCGCCGAGTACATCGCGGAGTTGATGCCGATGATGTTGCCGTTCATGTCGATGAGCGCGCCGCCGGAGTTGCCGGGGTTGAGGGACGCGTCCGTCTGGAGGGCCTTGTACGTCGTGGTGGACGAGCCGGTGTCGCCGTTGAACTCCTGGCCGCCGAACTCGAACGGCCACCCGCCGCCGCTGCCGCCGCCCTGTTGCTGCTGGTCCTGGCTCTGGCTCTCCTCCGTCGCGACGGTGACGTCACGGTTGAGGGCGGACACGATGCCGCTGGTGACCGTGCCGGTCAGGCCCTCGGGGGAGCCGATCGCCACGACCTCGTCGCCGACCTGGACACCGGCGGAGTCGCCGAGGGTCGCCGTCTTCAGACCGGAGGCGTTCTCCAGCTTGATGAGGGCCAGGTCCTTCTTGCTGTCGGTGCCGACGACCTGCGCGGTGTACGTCTTGCCGTCGCTCGTCGACACCTTGATGGACGAGGCGCCGGAGATGACGTGGTTGTTGGTGATGATCTCGCCGTCGGACGTGATGATCACACCGGAACCGGTCGAGGAACCCGCGTTCGAGGTCGCGTTGATCTCGACGATGCTCGGGCTGACCGCCGCGGCGACCCCGGAGACCGTGCCCTTCGCGCTCGACGGCACCACGTTGGTGCTCGTGCTGCTGGAGGTCACGGCGGAGTCCGAGTTGGTCAGCTCCTGGATGCCGTACGCCGTACCGCCGCCGATGGCCGCGGCGACGATCGCCACGGCGGCGAGGAGGGCGAAGGGGCCCTTCGCACGCTTCTTGCGGGCCGGGGCGGCCTCATCCTCGGGGCCGTCGGCCGGGGCCTCGGCGAGCAGGGTGGCGGTGGGCGCGGCTGCCGCGGCTGCGGGCTGCTCGTACGAGGCCTGCTGGCCGTACGGAGTCTGCTGGGCCGGGGCCGGCTCCTGGTGGTACGCGGGCTGCTGGACCGTCGGCGGCTCGTACGCCGGCGGGGGCGGCCACTCCGGGTTCACCGGGGAGGAGGTCTGAGGAGAAGAGGCAACGGGCTGCTGGGGGTACGCGGACTGCGGCTCGTGGCCCTGGGGGGTCTCGTACTCGCCGCTGCGGCGGAAGCTCTCGGTCATGGAACAGAGCTTGTCGCCCAAGCATGAGAGCTGGCTGAGTGCTCCCTGAGAAGCCCGACAGAACCTCGTATGCCCGAAATAAAGACCCGCGCCGGGTGCCTACGGACCTGCGGTTACGGCTGAGCGGACGGCTGTTCGCAGCCGCAGGAACGTCGTACGACCAACCGCGAAGGGAACTGTTTCAGCCGCTCGCGGCGCGATCCGGCCACTCGTACGCCGTCGTCGAGGACCAGGTCCACGGCCGCGCGGGCCATGCCCGGGCGGTCGGAGGCGACGGTGGTGAGAGGCGGGTCCGTCAGGGCCGCTTCCTTGATGTCGTCGAAGCCGGCCACCGCCAGTTCGCCGGGGACGTCGATGCGCAGTTCGCGGGCCGCGCGCAGCAGGCCGATCGCCTGGTCGTCGGTGGAGCAGAAGATGGCCGGGGGGCGGGTGGCCGGGTCGGCGAGGATCTTCAGGGCGGCCTTGTAGGCGTCGTACCGGTTGTAGAGGACCTCGAACAGACGGCCCTCCGTGGAGACGCCGGCCTCGTCCATCGCGCGCCGCCAGCCCTGCACGTGGTCCGAGACCGGGTCGCCGACCGCCGGGGTCTCGGCGATGCCGCCGATACAGGCGACGTACTCGTAGCCGTGCTCCAGCAGGTGGCGGACGGCGAGGTGGGCGCCACCGAGGTCGTCCGTGACGACGGCGACGTCGTCTATCGCCTCGGGGCGTTCGTGGAGGAGGACGACCCGGGCGTCCCAGGCCTCGATCTCCGCCGCCGCGTTGTCGTTCATGGCGTGGCTGACCAGGATGAGCCCGGAGACCCGCATGCCGAGGAAGGCCCGCAGGTAGTGGACCTCGCGCTCGGCGACGTAGTCGGAGTTGCCGACCAGCACCATCTTTCCGCGCTCGGACGCGGCCTGTTCGACCGCGTGCGCCATCTCCCCGAAGAAGGGCTGGCGCGCGTCCGGCACGATCAGGCCTATGAGGTCCGTGCGCCGCGATGCCATCGCCTGGGCGACTCGGTCGGGCCGGTACCCCAGTTCCTTGATCGCGGCGAGGACACGCTCGCGCGTGGCCGGGGCAACCGGCCGGGGTCCGTTGTTGATGACATAGCTGACGACGGCAGTCGACGTCCCTGCCAGCCGCGCCACATCATCCCTGGTTACCTTGGCCACGCGCGGAGTCTACGCGGATGGACCCGCTCTGGGCAGGGCGTAAGGAACTCGTTACTACCCGCCCGGAGCGCGGACCATGCCGTGCGCCGCAAACCGGACCGACCGCCTACCGCCGGTCAGGCCTCGGCTGTGACCTCGGTGGACTCCTCGACGGCGTCCAGGGCCGCCGTATCGCCCGTAGCGCCCGCATTCTCCGGCTTTGCGAGGGCCGCCTTGGCCTTCGCCTCGTCGCTCGCGCGGTCGCCCTTCTCCGGCGTAACGAATCGATAACCGACGTTCCGGACGGTCCCGATCAGCGACTCGTGCTCGGGTCCGAGCTTCGCGCGCAGCCGTCGTACGTGGACGTCGACCGTGCGGGTGCCACCGAAGTAGTCGTAGCCCCAGACCTCCTGGAGGAGCTGTGCGCGCGTGAAGACGCGGCCTGGGTGCTGGGCGAGGTACTTCAGCAGCTCGAACTCCTTGAAGGTGAGGTCGAGGACCCGGCCCTTCAGCTTCGCGCTGTACGTCGCCTCGTCGACCGACAGGTCGCCGTTGCGGATCTCCATGGGGGAGTCGTCGTTGACGATCTGCTGGCGCCCCATGGCGAGCCGCAGTCGCGCCTCGACCTCGGCCGGACCGGCCGTGTCGAGCAGTACGTCGTCAATGCCCCAGTCGGCGGTGACGGCCGCGAGGCCGCCCTCGGTGACGACGAGGATGAGAGGACAGCCGGGGCCGGTGGAGCGCAGGAGCTGGCACAGACTGCGCACCTGCGGGAGATCCCGCCGGCCGTCGATCAGGATGACGTCGGCACCAGGGGTGTCGACGAGAGCGGGTCCCTCGGCCGGAGCCACGCGCACGTTGTGCAGCAGCAGGCCGAGAGCGGGAAGCACCTCCGTCGACGGCTGGAGGGCATTGGTAAGGAGGAGAAGTGAACTCATCGCGTCCCACCTACCCGAATCGTCGTCGCCGTCGCGGTTGTCACACGGTCGTTCTCGGTTGGCTCGCCCATAACGTCTGGTTCCTCCTCGGTCCCTGCGAGGACGTTTGCGGCACTGCTGTGCGATCCGCGCGACGTACACCCGGGGATACACCTGCGGTTTCCTGAAGGTTCCGCTTCGTATCCCGTTTTGTATACAGCGCCACCGAAAGCACAAAAGGACTCGGGGGCTGCGCTGCCCGAGTCCTCTGCCCAGCAGAATAGCCCACATGAGCACTGGTCCGGCAGGTCATGTGACGCGATCTTTCGCCGTCCCGAACTCTGAGACGGCCGATCGCACCCCGCTGCGTAGGTTTCTGAGCACCGACGACGGGGTGACGATCGATGCCGTATACGAGCCGGGAGGTGTTGTATACGACGCTTCGGCGCCACCTCCCGGTCACCTTTCCGATCATCTGGCGTTCGTCGTCGCGCACGGTTTCACCGGGGATGCTGACCGGCCACACATTCGACGGGTGGCGGAGACGTTCGCGCAGTACGGCGCCGTGGTGACGTTCTCCTTCCGGGGCCACGGGGCCTCGGGCGGACGTTCGACGGTCGGCGACCGCGAGGTCCTCGACCTGGCCGCCGCGGTCCGCTGGGCACGTGAGCTCGGGCACACCCGGGTGGCCACGGTCGGCTTCTCGATGGGCGGCTCGGTGGTGCTCCGGCACGCGGCGCTGTACGGGACCTCGGGCCAGCAGAAGCACGAGGGGCGCACGGACGCGGTGTCGGACGCCGTGGTTTCGGTGAGTGCGCCGGCCCGTTGGTACTACCGGGGTACGGCCCCCATGCGACGCGTGCACTGGCTGGTGACCCGCCCCGAGGGCCGCCTGGTGGGCCGCTATGGCCTCCGTACGCGCATCCACCACCGGGACTGGAACCCCGTACCCCTCTCCCCGGTGGAGGCGGTGCCACGGATCGCGCCGACCCCGCTCCTCATCGTCCACGGCGACCGGGACGGCTACTTCCCGCTGGACCACCCCCGGATGCTCGCGGAGGCGGCGGGGGACGCGGGCGAACTGTGGCTGGAACCGGGGATGGGGCACGCGGAGAACGCTGCGGGCGACGAACTGTTGCGGCGGATCGGGGACTGGGCCGTCGCGCGAGCGGGCTAGCCTGAAGGCTGTCACAGCCGATCGATGAGGAAGAAGAGATGGCGAAGGTCACGGTGCGCTACTGGGCCGCCGCGAAGGCCGCGGCCGGGGTCGCCGAGGAGCCGTACGACGCGGTCACCCTCGCCGAGGCGCTCGACGAGGTCCGCGAGCGACACCCCGGTGAACTCGTCCGCGTCCTGCGCCGATGCTCGTTCCTCATCGACGGTGACCCCGTGGGCACCCGCGAACATGAGACGGTACGGCTGGCCGAGGGCGGCACGGTCGAGGTGCTCCCGCCGTTCGCAGGAGGGTGAGCACAGGGCTATGAGCGATCAGCAGCAGCCGTACGGGCAGCAGTACGACGGCCAGTACGGGGACGGGCGGGACGGGTACCAGAACCAGGGGTACGACCCGTACCAGCAACAACAGCCGCAGCAGCCTCAGGCCTGGCCCGGGCAGCAGCAGGCGTACGACGAGGCGCAGGCGCAGCAGTACACGCAGCAGTGGCAGGGCCAGACCTGGGAGACGCAGATGCAGGCCCCGGTGACGACTCCCCAGGCCGCCCCGGCCGCGGTGGCGGAGGTGCCGGAGACTCCGTACCTGCCCCCGCAGAACGCTGCCGGGGACTCCGGGTACGGGCCCGCCACGGTCGCGGGCAACGCCCGGATCACGGACGCGCAGCGGGCCCGCCTCGAAGGACGTTCGCCGATCATCGAACCCGGAATGCAACCGGCTGCGCTCACCGCTGTGCTGGGACTGCTCCTCTCCGGTACGGCGGCCATCGGGTCGTACGCGCTCGTCGTGCCCCTCGTCATCCTCCAGGCGGTCACCGCGGCGGGCTGGTTCCGGCTGAACGGCATGTGGCCGGCCCGGCAGGGCATCGCCCTCGCCTTCGCGGGCGGGCTCACGGCGGACGTGGCCCTGCTGGCGGCGGGGCGCGAGAACGGGCCGGCGGCGATCCTCGGCACGCTCGCTGTCTGGGTCCTGCTGACCCTGGTCCTCCAGCTCCGGTCCCACGCGGATCCGGACACCCGGATGTCCGGCCTGATGGCCACGGTCGCTTCGGCGGCGCTGGCGATCATCGCGGCCGGTCACCTCGCGGCGGAGCCGGACGCGGTGACGGTCGGGGCGGCTGCGGTCGCCGTGGCGGTGCTCGCCCGCGCGCTGCCGTTGCCGACGGTGGCGTCGGTGGTCGTCGCCCTGCTGGCGGCTGCGGGGGCCGGGGTCGCGGTCGGGGGGATGACGGACCTGGGGAGCGAGGGGGCGTTCCTCGGGGTGGCGGCGGGAGCCTGTGCGCTCGTCGGACACCGGGTGGCCAGCTACGACTACCCGTCGAGGTTCGTGCACTTCACGGCCGGGGTGGCGCTGCCGTTGGCGGCGGCGGCTCCGGCGGTGTATCTGGTGGGGCGGGCGCTGGCTTAAGGGCTTTTCCTTCGCCCCCGCCGCCCCTACCCGTCCCATCCCGTTCCTGGGGGCTGCGCCCCAGACCCCCGCTCCGGCCCTGAACGGGCCTTGTCCTCAATCGCCGGACGGGCTGGGGGTGCCTGGGGCGGGTGGGCGGGAT
>NZ_JBSFMT010000086.1:0-40433 GCF_053599695.1 Streptomyces sp. NPDC000878
GGACGGGCTGGGTATGTCAGCCCGTCCGGCGTTTGAGGACAAGGCCCGTTCAGGGCCGTAGCGGGGGTTCGGGGGCGAAGCCCCCGAGGGATGGGACGGGTAAGGGCGGCGGGGGCGAAAACCCCTCAGTCGTGCGCCGCCTTGCCGCTCACCCTGTGATCCGCATGGCTCAGCGCCTCCATCACCAACCGCCGCAAGTGCCCGTCCCGCAGGCTGTAGTGGACGTACCGCCCCTCGCGCCGCGTCTCCACCAGCCCCGCGAGCCGAAGCTTCGCCAGATGCTGGCTGACCGCCGTCCGCGACGCCTCGCACCGCTCCGTCAGCGAACCGACGTCCGACTCACCCTGCGCGAGCAGCCACAGCAGATGCAGCCGCGTCGCGTCGGACAGCAGCGCGAACACCTCGGTCGCCTCCGCGAGCCGCGCACTGTCCGGGGCACGCAGATGCGTATCGGCCGCAGGTGGCAAGGTCTCGCGAGCAGGCATGCCCTCAGCGTAGAGGGAGGAGGGGCCCGTCGAGGGCGACGGCCACTCACCGATTCCCGCATCCCCCTGTCAACATGTGCGCAGGTGCGCACCTATAGCTAGAGTAGTGAGAGGTCACGCCCGCTCCCCGCCGCCCCCAGGGACCGCCGCATGCTCTCCGTCCTCCGCAACCGCACCTACCGCCGCCTCTTCACCGCCCAGCTCGTCGCCCTCACCGGCACCGGCCTGGCGACGGTCGCTCTTGCCCTCCTCGCGTACGACCTCGCGGGCGCCGATGCCGGTTCGGTCCTCGGTACCGCGCTCGCGGTCAAGATGGTGGCGTACGTCGTCATCGCCCCGGCCGTCGGCGCGGTCGCCGACCGGCTGCCGCGGCGCGCGCTGCTGGTGGGGGCTGACCTCACGCGGGCCGGGGTCGCGCTGCTGCTGCCGTTCGTGGACCAGGTCTGGCAGGTGTACGTCCTGATCTTCCTGCTGCAGGCCGCGTCGGCCGCGTTCACCCCGACCTTCCAGGCCGTCGTACCGGACGTACTGCCCGCCGAACGCGACTACACCCGGGCCCTGTCCCTGTCGCGGCTCGCGTACGACCTGGAGAGCCTGTTCAGCCCCGCCCTCGCCGCCGCGCTGCTGTCACTGATCACGTACAACTGGCTGTTCCTCGGCACAGTGGCCGGTTTCCTGGCCTCGGCCGCCCTGGTCACCTCCGCCGTACTGCCCAAGCCCATCGCCGAAACCACCGCCCCACCCACCGGCAGCGTGTACGCGAGAGCGACCGCCGGCACCCGGCTCTTCCTCGCCGTCCCCCAGCTGCGCGCCCTGCTCGCCCTCGACCTGGCGGTGGCCGCCGCGAGCGCCATGGTCACCGTCAACACCGTGGTGTACGTCCGTGACCTGCTCGGCCGGAGCGCCGCCGACGTACCGCTGGCGCTCGGCGCGTTCGGTGCGGGCTCGATGGCCGTGGCGCTGCTCCTGCCCCGGGTTCTCGACCGGATACCGGACCGTACGGTGATGCTGCGGGGCGCCCTCCTGCTCACCGGCGTCTTCGTCGTGCTCGGCGCCATCACCTCGGCGGGCGGCGGGAGTTGGCGCTGGCCCGGGCTGCTGGCCGCCTGGGCCGCGTTCGGTGCCGCCTGCTCGATGGTGCTCACTCCGACGGGGCGGCTGATCCGCCGGGCGGCGCCGGCCGGGGAGCGGACGTCCGCGTTCGCGGCCCAGTTCTCCCTCTCGCACAGTTGCTGGCTGCTGACGTATCCACTGGCGGGATGGCTCGGCGCGGTGGCCGGGCTTCGGTTCGCGGTGTTCGCCCTGGGGGCCGTCGCACTCGTCGGCGGGCTGCTCGCCGTACGTCTGTGGCCTGCGCGGGAATCCGCACCCGTCGAGCACGAGCACGCCGGTCTGCCCGCCGGGCACCCGCATCTGGCCGACGCGCGACGGGTCGGCGGCGGCTGGCGGCACACCCACGACCCGCTCCTCGACGGGCTGCACGCCCACGGCTGACCGGACGGACGGGTCAGTTCGCCGCGAGCCAAGGCTGCGGATCGGCGTAGTAGCCGTCGTAGATCACTTCGAAGTGCAGGTGCGGGCCGGTGGAGAGGCCGGTGGAGCCGACCCGGCCGATGGGGGTACCGGTGGACACCGTCTGACCGGCGGTGACGCCGAGCGCGGACAGATGGCTGTACGTCGTCTCCAGGCGCTTGCCCTCGATGGTGCCGTGGTCGATGACGATGCGGTTGCCGTACGCCTTGGTCATGGCCGCGAAGACCACCTGGCCCTGGCGGGCGGCGAACACCTGGGCGCCCTGGGGCGCGCCGAAGTCCACGCCGGTGTGGAGTTTGGTCACGCCGGTGAGGGGGTGCTGGCGTGACCCGTAGGGGGAGGTGATGACGAGGGTGCTCACCGGGGCGGCCAGGATCGCGTTCGCCGGGGCGCCGCCGGTCACGGGTTCCTGGTCGAACGTCTCGTAGCGCGGGAGCAGTTCCTTCACCTCGGCGAGGTACGTGCGAGCGCCGTCGGGCACGCGTCCCGCTTCGGTGACCTCGTCGATTCCGACGGCGTACGCGGCGAGGGTGAGGTCCACCAGCTCGCCGTTGACGGTGCCTTCGGTTCTGAGGTCCGTGATCTGCCGGGCGAGGGCGCAGTCCTGTCGGCCGAGGGCCATGATGGCGTCGGCCTCGTCGCGCGGTGAGGAGGTTCCGTTGCCGTCGTCGTCCTTGCCCCAGGTCCGCCACTGGGCGGTGGTGAATCCGGCGATGCCCTGCTCGCCCGTGAGTTCGCCGGTGTCGTCGCGCCAGCCGGTGAGCTGGTCGATCTGGGCGGCGAGCACGGACGGTGCGACGACGGTGCAGGCGGCGGCCTTGCGCAGCCACGGCCCGTAGGTCTCGTTGACGCCACCCACGCTGCTCTGCTCCGTGTCCGCCGCCGAGGCCCCGTCCCCGGGCAGACCACCCGTCAGAGCAAGAAAACCGGCGACGACAGCAAGGGTCACCAAGCACGGCAACACCATCAACGTGAAGAAGCCCGGACCACGCCGACGAGGGCGCTGCGCCGGTGCCCCAACGGCGTCGTCGTCACTCACACACAGACGCTAGCCCGCCACCCACGGAAGATCACCGACCCCAAAGGCAGACCAGAAGGCAACAACACACGTCCACAAGGGCAGCCCCGGCAGGGGCGCGGGGAACTGCGCGACCAGCCCCCACCGGCCCGCGGCAAACGAACTACCCACCAGGGGAGCCCCTAGCAGCAGCCAACATCCAGACGACAAAAGCACGACGCCTCGATCGGAACATCCGCCAAAGCAACCGCAATCTTCAACTGCTGAGCAACGATCCGAGCCTCCCCCACCCGCCCCAGCCGAACCAGACACTCATGGAACCCGTGCAGCGCCCACACGTTGCCGGGATGCTGCACCGCACGCGGAAGCGTGTCGTCGAGGCCGAGGTCGGCCCGATAGACCGCCTCCGCCTCCGCGACCCGCCCCTGTTCAAGCAGCAGCGCGCCATACGCGTGCCGGGTCGGCTGCATCCACCCCCACGGCTCGTCGTAGGGCAGGTTGTCGTCCAGCGCGATCGACCGCTCCAGCGCGGCGAAGGCGGCGTCGAAGTTGCCCTTTCGGTACTCCAGTTCGCCGTCGAGCATGGCCGACGCGACGGCGAGGATGTCGGGGCACGTGTTGTTGAACAGCATCCGGGTCTCCGGGACCCGGCCGACCGCCGCGCGGAACAGTTCGCGCTCCGCCTCGGCCTCCGCGATGCGGCCCGTGGCGGAGAGGGCGACCCCTCGGGCGTACCGGAGCATGGCCGTCGTCACGCAGTACAGCGACGGGTCGGCGGGCAGCGGCAGTTCGAGGATGTCCGGCCAGCGGCCGAACCGGATCAGCACATGGACGCGCATGGCGAGGAAGCCCTCAAGCCAGTCGGCCATGGGCGGGCTCTGCACCCGCAGCAACTCCTCCGGGATGGACGCCTCCAGTTGCGCGGCGGCCTCCAACGCGGTCCTGGACTGGCCCAGGAACATCGCGCCGTAGATCTTGAAGTGGTGGTTGTGCGACCGGTAGAGGGTGTAGAAGTTCATCGCGCCGGACCTCGCGCGGAACTTGTCGTCGGCGACGATCGCCGTGCTGTTGTCCGCGACCACGCGCCGGTAGTCGCCGCAGAGCACGTCCAGGTGGGTGGGCATGTGCTGGAGGTGGCCGGCGTCGGGGACCAGGCCGCGCAGCCGGTCGGCGGCGGGCAGGGCGGTCTCCGGGGCGGCGGACATCTCCATCAGGTGGATGTAGAGGTGCAGGAGTGCCGGGTGCCGTGAGCCGGCGTCGGTCGCGATCGCCCGTTCCAGGACGGCCTTCACGGCGAGGGTGCGCGAACCTTCGGCGGGCTCGCCGGTGCGTACGTCCCACAGCTGCCAGGGGGTCAGGTTCATCAGCGCGTCGGCGTACAGGGTGGCGACGTCGAGGTCGTCGGGGGCGAGTTCGTACGCCGTGCGCATGCTGTCCGCATAGGGCTCGTTCCACACCGAGCAGTCCTCGACTGCCTCCGCCTGCGGGTAGCGGGAACGCAAGGCGCCGATCAGGGCCTGTTCGACGGGCGTGGCACCGGCCGCCTTCCGCTGGGCGAGTTCGACGGCGGCGTGCGTGCGGGCGACGGTCGCCGCGAGTTCCTCGCCGTCGAAGAACTCCCAGGGTTTGTTGTAGTTCGGGCCGAGGGCGTACGCGATGCCCCAGTGGGCCATGGCACAGTCGGGATCGGCCGCGGCGGCGGCCTCGAAGCAGGAGACGGCCTCCTCGTGGTGGAAGCCGTACGTCCACACCAGGCCCCGGTCGAACCACTTCTGGGCCTCGGCGGACGACGTCGTCACGGTCCGCGCGTGGGTGCCGAGGTCGTAGTCGTAGTGATCCATCGGTGTCTCTCCCGGTCTCCCGCTCCGCTGGGGCCTGTCCGGCGAGACTAGAGCCGCCCGCGGCCCGCGGCAGCACGCGTTCCCGGCGCCTCCCGCCCTGGCCCCGGGGAGCCCGGTCATAAGATCACCCTCGTAGGCGCGAAGGATGTTGACGGCCGGGTGCGTGTCGACGTCCGTGCGGGGTGCGGGAAGTGATGAGAGGAAGCGGCGTGAGCGAGCAGGGCAGCACGTCAGAGGGACGCGGCCGGCTGGACACCTCGGTGGCCCACAACGCGAGGGTGTGGAACTACTGGATCGGCGGCAAGGACAACTACGTCGTCGACCAGGGAGTCGGTGACCACATCGACGCCATGTTCCCGCTGATCCGCAGCGTGGCCCGCGCGGACCGCGCCTTCCTCGGGCGGGCCGTGCGCTTCCTGGTCGCCGAGCGGGGTGTGCGGCAGTTCCTGGACATCGGGACGGGACTCCCGACGGTGGACAACACCCACGAGATCGCCCAGCGCATCGCCCCCGAGTCGCGGATCGTGTACGTCGACAACGACCCGATCGTGCTCGCGCACGCCCGTACGCTGCTGACGGGCACCAGCGAAGGGGCCACGGACTACATCGACGCGGACGTCCACCGCCCCGAGACCATCGTCGCCCGCGCCGCGGAGACCCTCGACTTCGACCGGCCCGTCGCCGTCATGATGCTCGGCATCCTGAATTTCGTCCTCGACACCGGCCAGGCGCAGGACATCGTGCGCCAGGTGATGGCGGCGGTGCCCTCGGGCAGCTATCTGGTGCTGACCCATCCGACGACCGACTCGGATCTCGGTGGTGAGGGAAACATCGAGGCGATGAAGTTCTGGAACGAGAACGCCACCCCGCCGATCACCGCACGTCCCCGTGCCGAGGTCGCCGCTTTCTTCGACGGCCTGGATCTTCTCGACCCGGGGCTCGTCTCCTGTGCGCAGTGGCGTACGGAGAGCGACTCCACCGCTACTCTTCCGCAATTCGGCGCCGTCGCTCTGAAGCCCTGAGCGGAAAGAAGGACGAGGGCGGCACAGCGTTTTCTCAGGATCATTTCAGGCGCGTATTCACAGGCCGTCGGCGATAATTGGCATATGAGTACGGCAACGTCTGAACTACTGGCCGCGTCGAGCGATCTACTCAACGTGACGGCCGCATTTATCGCAGGCCTGTTCATCGCTGGTGCACTGATCTGGGCCTTCTGGTTCGGCATGCGGGTCCGGGACCGGGAATCCGCCCGACCCCGCCCCGACGAACAACCCACACTCCCGCCCTCCGGTCCCGTCCACGAGATCCGCGAGATGCGGGAGCCCGACGAAATGCCGCGCGCTGCGGCCGAGCGGGAGCGGCTCATGCCGTACGAACTCCACCCCGCGTCGACGAAACGACGCAAGGACCAGCAGCGGGGCCGCTGGGACCCCGGCTCCAGCGGTTCCTTCGGCAGTGGCGGCCTCGGGCGCCACTGACCCCTCTGCCCCCTTGCCCCCTCCGCCTCCCTCCGA
Organism: Streptomyces sp. NPDC000878; assembly: GCF_053599695.1. Classification (NCBI taxonomy): domain Bacteria; kingdom Bacillati; phylum Actinomycetota; class Actinomycetes; order Kitasatosporales; family Streptomycetaceae; genus Streptomyces; species Streptomyces sp. NPDC000878. Next base: position 6,392 of record NZ_JBSFMT010000086.1, read on the forward strand.
TCCATCCGCGACCCGGCCCCACGATCCGCGGAGCGTGGTTCGCGGACTACGGAGAGCTGCCCGGACGCGGTTGTACACAACGTGAGGCAACCATTCACTCGTTCGATTCGTATAACTCCTTGGAGGCGGGGCACGGGGGACGGGACGGTAATCCCGGAGTGCCAGCGTCCACTTGACCGACGTCGTCGCCGATCGAGGAGAAGCGATGCAGCTGTTCGTTCTGAACTACGCGCGCCCAGCTGAGCAGTTGGAGGTGAGCACTCCGTACAGTTACGACTGCGGACTGCAGTTGAATGTGCTTCCGGGTGGGCGGATAGCGGCTCATGACCATGCCGTGATGCGTGAATTCGGGGCCACAACGTCGACCGCCGGTTCCAAGACTCACTTCGACGACTGAACATGGATCTGACTCGATGACGGTCCTGGTTCTGACGTCCGAACAGGACGTGACGGCGGATCTCGTGGTGGCCCGACTGAACAGCACCGGCATTCCCGTGGTACGGCTCGATCCCGCCGACCTGCCCGGCGATGTCGCCCTGTCCGGCGAGTACGTGCACGGCGCGTTTCGCGGGCATCTGTCCGTCGGCGGGCGGCTGGTCAGCATGGGCGGGCTGCGGTCCGTGTGGGTGCGCAGGCCGGGGGTTCCGGGGGCGCGGGCCACCGAGCCGTCCGGCTGGCTCACCGAGGAGGCCTCGCAGGCCTTCTACGGCATGCTCCGGGGTACCGGCGCGCGCTGGATGAACCATCCCGACGCGGCTCGCCGGGCCCGGCACAAGCCCTGGCAGCTGCATCTCGCGCAGCGCAGCCGGCTGCCCGTGCCGGCGACGCTGATCACCACGTTCCCGCAGGCGGCCCGTGACTTCGCGCAGCGTTTTCCCGACCTGGTCGTCAAGCCCGTCTCCGGGTCGCATCCGCAGGAGCCGCCCAGGGTGGTACCGACGAGCCGGGTGGCGCCCGATGTCGACTTCACCGCCGTCGCCTTCGGGCCCACCCTGCTGCAACGCCGGGTCGACAAGCGGGCCGACATCCGTCTGACGGCGGTCGGCGACGGGATCCTCGCCGCCCGCAAGGCAGTTGCGCCGGACGCGCATCCCGACGACGTCGACGTCCGCTTCGCGCCCTCCGACGAGCCCTGGCGGCCGGTCGAGGTGTCGCCGCGGATCGCCGAGGCCGTGCACCGGTATCTGCGGGAGGCCGAACTCGCCTACGGGGCCTTCGACTTCGCCGAGGACGCCGACGGCATCTGGTGGTTCCTCGAATGCAACCAGTCGGGCCAGTTCGGCTTCGTCGAGATGGACACCGGGCAGCCGATCGCCCGGTCCGTCGCCGACTGGCTGGCCGGGGAAGAGCCCGACAGACAGCCGTGCGACCCGCGGGGGTCCATGCGCACGGCTCCCTGAGGAGAGCCGCCGCGAAAGTGTCGTCACCCTCAACAGGGCAACCTCCTACGGTGAGTTCATGGACTTCAGCGTGGTCGCCGCGGCGCGTGCGGACGGCGGTCCGGTCGATGAGCCGGTGCAGGTCGGGGTGGTCGCCGACCGGCTCGGGTACCGCGAGGTGTGGGCCGGGGAGGGGCCGACCTGGGACGCGTTCGTCCTCGCCACGGCCATCGGCCTCGCGACCGGGCACGTCGCCCTGACGGCCGGCCCCGTGCCCGTCTCCGTACGCGATCCGCTGACGATCGTGCGGGGCGCGGCCTCGGTCGCCGCGGCCGTGGGGCGCCCGGTCGGGGTCGCGCTGGGGACCTCCAGCAGGCGGGTCGTCGAAGGCGTGCACGGGGTGCCGGGCGGGGCGATCGTGCCCGGGAGCGTCTTCCTGCGGCGGCACCGGCCGCCCGGGGGCCCGCTCACGGTGGCGGCGTTCGGCGACCGGGCGATCTCCGTGGCGGCCACCCATGCCGACCGGATGGTTCTCGATGCCGTCTCCCCGGAGCAAGTGCGGGCCCTGCGCGGCACGTTGGACGCGACGTCGAAGCGGGCGGGGCGCGTCCCCCCTCCCCGGCTGGCCGCCTGGCTGCCGGTCGCCGTCGCCCCCCGGCCGGAGTCGGCTCGACCAGGTCCTGCGGAGTGTCGCCGGCTATCTGGCCGTCCCGGGCTACAGCGACATGCTCACCGCAGCCGGGTTCGGAACGGCTGTGGACCTCGCGCATTCCGGTGCCCCTGTGGACGCGCTGCTCGCCGCGTTGCCGCCGGAGGCCGCGGGCACGGTCGCGCTGGTGGGTGACTCCGACGCCGTACGCGCCCGGATCGACGCCTATGCCGGCGCCGGGCTGGACGAGATCGCCCTGGTGCCCGCCACCGCCGGCGACCCGGCGGGCGAGCACACGCTCACGGCTCTGGCAGACCTCGTCTGATCGCCCGTCAGCCCCGGCGCACGGGTGACACCACCACGGCGCATTGGTATGGACCTGCCAATGGTCAGCGGCTAGGCTCTGCCGAGCCACACGTGTGAGAGCGCTCTCAGAGTACCGCCGTTCCACCCCCACCTTGTTGGAACAACGAAGGGCAACTCCCTTGAGACGCAGGACGATCACGCGCGCCTCCCTGGCCGCGACACTGCTCATGCTCGGCACCTTCGTCACGGCGGGCGTCCTGCCCGCCGCCGCCGACTCGTCCCCTACGACCAAGACCCCCGCCACCGAAGCACCGGCCTCCGCCGGACTGCTCGCCGCCATGCAGCGCGACTTCGGGCTGACGAAGCCGCAGGCCGAGGCACGCATCGCCGCGGAGAAGGCGGCGACGGCCGCCGAACCGAAGGCCCGTCGGGCCGCCGGCGCCTCCTACGGCGGCTCCTGGTTCGACGCCGACAGCGGTCGACTGGCCGTCGCCGTCACCTCGAACGCCTCCCCCGCCACCCTCACCTCCGTCCGGGCCACCGGCGCGGCCGTTCGCACCGCGGCTCACAGTGCGCGCCAGCTCGACGCCACGCGGGCCCGCCTCGACAAGCTGGACGCGCCCGACGGAGTCAGCGGCTGGCACGTCGACCCGAAGGGCGGCGCGGTCGTCGTGACCGTCGTCGCCGATCGACAGGGCGACAACGATGTCGAACAGTTCCTCGACCGCGCCCGTGCCGCAGGTCCCGTCACGGTGGAGAAGACCGCCTCCGCCCCGCGCACCTTCGCCGCCGGAACCGTCGGCGGCGACCCGTACTACACGGGCAACGTCCGCTGCTCCATAGGGTTTTCGGTACACGGCGGATTCGTGACCGCCGGGCACTGCGGCCAGGCGGGCGCCGGGGTCAGCGGCTGGGACCGGTCCTACATCGGCAACTTCCAGGGCTCCTCGTTCCCCGACAACGACTACGCCTGGGTCAACGTGGGCAGCGGATGGTGGACCGTACCGGTCGTGCTCGGCTGGGGCACGACCTCCGACCGGCTCGTGCGCGGCTCGGCCGTGGCGCCCGTCGGTGCGTCGATCTGCCGGTCGGGGTCAACCACGCACTGGCACTGCGGGACGGTGCAGGGCCTCAACGAGACCGTCAACTACAGCCAGGGCGCGGTCTATCAGATGACGAAGACGAGCGTCTGCGCCGAACCGGGCGACTCCGGCGGCTCGTTCATCAGCGGCGACCAGGCCCAGGGGGTGACCTCGGGCGGCTGGGGCAACTGCACCAGCGGGGGCCAGACCTGGTTCCAGCCCATCAACGAGATCCTCAGCCGGTACGGCCTGACCCTGCACACAGCCTGAACCAGCGTCTCCTGATCCAGCGTTCCTGAACTCCCCTGTTGGCGGCACGCGGAGGGCACGCGTGCCGCCAACAGGCTTGCCCGTACGGTCAGTTCGGCGGGTCCACCTGATCGGCCCCAGGACTCAGGACTCAGCGCTCAGTACTCAGGGTTCGAGCTTCCTGAGCTGTGCATTGGTGCGCCGGGTCCGGCGGAGGCGCTCGGGGAGCGGGGTGCGGTAGTCGGGCAGCAGGCGCTGGGCGCGGAACGCGGACTTCAGGAAGGCGCGGACGACACGCTCGCGGCGGGGGCTGAGCCAGCCGATGCCGTGGAGGCGGCAGACGCGCTCGCCCGCCAGGTAGCGGGTCAGGTCCCGGCCGAACGGCCGTAAGGGGGACGGGAACCAGCGCTCGGCGAAGAAGTCCATCATCGCGGTCGCCACCCGACGGCCGGCCTCCGTCGGCTCGTACGGCCGGGAGTCGAACTTCGCCGCGAACTCGGTCATGGCGTTCCAGTCCTCGGGGAACGCCTCTCCGTCCAAGGGACCGGACTCGCGCTCCAGGAGGCGGAAGAGGGTCCGCGCCCAGTGGTGCCACGCGGTCTTCATCTTCTCGCTCGTACCGGGCAGACCGAGGGAGGTCTGAAGCCGGTCCCCGAACGTGGCCAGCAGGACCAGGGGATAGACGAAGTCGTCGATGTCGTCGAAGTTGCCGGAAAGGTGCGGGGTCCGGCGGGCGACGCCCAGGTGGATGCGGTTCAGGCGTTCGGCGGCTCTGCGGCCCGCCTCGCTGGACAGGCCGTCCACCATCCAGGCCGTCAGGAAGTCGTTGCCGTCCTGGAAGCGCCGGTGGGGACGCGTCTCCAACTTCGCGGTGTGGGCCAGGGTGGCGGACCCCATGCTCGGCTGCATCATGCGCATGGTGCCCGGATAGATCATCATCGCCAGGGCGAACTCCGGGACGCGGTGGCCGACGTAGAGCGAGATCATCCGCTCCCAGTCGGTCTCCGGGTCCATTCGGGCAAGCTCACGGTCCACCCATCTGTACCCACGGCGCATCGTCGGTGCCCTCCCCGTCCCCGACCGGGCGCACTTCCCCGTATGGGAAGGCGCATGCCCTCAAAGCCCTTTCGCCACAAGGTAGTTGAGGGTTCGGGACGGCCGGTGCTCCGCTATGCTCGGCCCCTTCGAACGAACGACGACCAACCGAACAGGGAACGTGAGAGCGCACGTGACATCCGGAGATGGCGATCACCCATCGGCGACGCGTTCGGACCGCGGCTCGGGACACGGTTCGGAACGGCTGATCGCCGGCCGGTATCTGCTCCACGACATCCTCGGCAGGGGCGGCATGGGCACGGTCTGGCGCGCCCATGACCAGTTGCTCGACCGGCCGGTCGCCGCCAAGGAGCTGCACATCCTCACCCACGGCGACGAGGAGCACCGCATCCGGGTGCGCCGCGCCATCCGTGAGGCACGCGCGGTCGCCCGGGTGCCGCACCCCCATGTCATCGGTGTCCATGACCTGGTCGAGGCCGAGGACCGGCTGTGGATCGTCATGGAACTCGTCAACGGGCCTTCGCTGGCCCACCGGATCGCCGAGACGGGCCCCCTCCCTCCGCATCACGCCGCCGCCCTCGGTCTGCAACTGCTCGACGCGCTGGAGGCCGTGCACAACGCCGGTACCCTGCACCGCGACGTCAAGCCCGCCAACGTCCTGCTGCGCCGGGACGGCAGCGCGGTCCTCACCGACTTCGGCATCGCGGCCCTGGACGACGGCGAGTTCCTGACGACCACCGGCGAGCTGATCGGCTCCCTGGAGTTCATGGCGCCCGAGCGGGTGACGGGAGCGGAGGCCGGTCCGGCGTCCGACCTGTGGTCCCTGGGCGCGACCCTCGCCACGGTCTGCGGCGGGCTGTCCCCGTTCCGCAGACCGGCGGCGCCCGCGACGCTGCACGCGGTGGCGTACGAGGAACCCGTCCTGACGGAGCGACTCGGCCCGCTGCGCCCGGTCGTCGAGGCGCTGCTGCGCAAGGCCCCGGGCGAGCGGCCCTCGGCAGCCGTCGTCCGTTCCGCGTTGCAGCGGGTCGCGGCCGGGGAGACGTCGGAGATGTTCGCCGAGCCGCTGCCCCCGGCGACCGTGCGCGTACTGCGGCCCTCGCATCCGACGGCCGACGCGGACACGGTGACCAGTGGGCATGGGCGGCTCGTCCCGGCCGGGCAGGGCGATCCGACGGCGCGGCGCACCACGTCCCTCAAGCACACGCAGCCCCGGCCGTCCCGCCGGGCGGGCCGCAAGGGGCTGTGGTGGGCACTGACCGGCACGGTCGTACTGGCGGCAGGCGTCGTGGGCGGTCTCTTCCTCACCGGGACGCTGCCGTTGAAGGATGGCCCGAAGACGACGACCGTCAGTCAGGTCGTACAGTCGGCGACCGGCTGGCAGCCGGTGACCGGAGCGGCCATTCAGCGAGGGGACCAGGTCACCGTGCGATTCGTCTCGGGTGAATGGACGGTCGACCACCGGAACATACCCATGACCGGGCCGGCCGGCTACGACGCGGAGACCGACGCGTTGCTGGACGGTGCGAGGGACTGCAAGGTCGAGCCCGCGGCACCGTTCGGCACCCTGCTGGCCGTCCTCACGGGCACGAAGGGCTCCCCCGTCCACTCCGTCGGGCGGAGGCTGACCTTCCGGGCGACCGGGAACGGCACCCTGCAACTGGGCATCAACGACTCCGCCGGGGCCTGCTCCGAGGACAACCGGGGCACGCTGACCGTGCAGGTGAGTGTCACGCACCAGCCTTGACGGACCGGTCACCGACACCAAGATTGCTAATGGGATCCATTTTCATGTAGCGTCCTTCTCGCTCGCCGACCGAGGAGGATTCCCATGGCCGTTCCCAAGCGGAAGATGTCCCGCAGCAACACCCGGCACCGTCGCGCCCAGTGGAAGGCTGCCCCGGCCCAGCTGGTGCCGGTCACCGTCGACGGGGTCGCCCACATGGTGCCGCAGCGCCTGGTCAAGGCGTACGAGCGCGGGCTGATCCAGCCCTGACCGGAACTCCCCGATCCAGGCCTCAGCCGTTCCAGCTCTCGTCGTACGGGTCGCGCGGCGTCGGGACCGGCTTCGCCTCGGCGATGTCGAAGAACGGGATGATGCCGTTGTTCACCGGGTCCTTGGTCCGCAGCTCGCTGTAGGTGCCGGTGAGTTCGAGCCAGGTGTCCGGTTGCAGCACCGGGGGGATCCGGCCGGTCAGGCCGACCTTGACCGGCTGGGCGTCGGCAGCACAGCAGTTGAGGGCCATCCGGACGAGATACGGGGTGCCCTTGCCGTCGAGCGCGACGAACCCGGTGATCACGATCCGCCGGTCGCCCAGCGAGCGTCCGTGGTCGTAGGCCGCGCGGCCCGCGTAGTCGACCAGGCTGAGGCGTACGGGGTCACCCGAGGGCAGGGGCGCGTAGGCCAGCGGCGCCTGGAGGGCCGTACCCGTGCGGAGGGCGCTGTAGGAGCCCAGGGCGGGCGGGGCCACCAGGATCAGCGCGAGCAGGGGCAGGATCAGGAGCCAGGAGACGCGCGGTTCACGGTGGACGTGAACCTCCTTGCCGGGGCCGGTACTTGACCGTTTCCGCTCGTACCAGACCGTCGCCAGCGCGGCCACGATCAGGACCACTCCGGCGCCGACGACCAGTGGTTGGAGCCCTGCCTTCACGTAGCGCAGATAGAGGTCGGTGGTGCCCGCGTGCACCATCGCCCCGCCGACCAGGAACAGGACGGCCGCCTGTGCCTGCCGGTTCACAGGAGCACCGACCCGACGAGCACCGACGACGCCACGGCCATGACGAAGGTGGCCGGTGCGAAGCGGAGGGCGAAGCCCCGGCCGAAGGTCGCCGTCTGCATGGCGAACAGCTTCAGGTCGATCATCGGGCCGACCACCAGGAACGCCAGCCGGGCCGTGAGCGAGAACTGGGTCAGGGACGCGGCGACGAACGCGTCCGCCTCCGAGCAGATCGACAGCAGCACCGCGAGGACGGCGAGCGCGAGGACCGACACCACGGGGTTGTCGGCCGCGAGGCTCAGCCAGTGCGCCGGGACGACGGCCTTCAGGGTGGCCGCGGCCATCGCGCCGACGACCAGGAAGCCGCCCGCGTGCATCACGTCGTGCCGTACGGAACTCCAGAACGCGGCGCCCTTGCCGAGGCCCTCGTCCGACGGATGGGCCGGCGGGCGCAGCCAGTCGGCGCGGCCGAGCCGCTGCCAGAGCCAGCCCATCGCACACGCCACCAGCAGACTCGCCACGAATCGCGCCACCACCATCTCCGGCCGGCCGGGGAACGCGACGGCGGTCGCGGTCAGCACGATCGGGTTGATCGCCGGGGCGGAGAGCAGGAACGCCAGCGCCGCCGCCGGGGCGACACCCCTCCGCACCAGCGCGCCCGCCACCGGCACGGACGCGCACTCGCACCCGGGAAGCACCGCTCCGGCCATCCCCGCGACCGGCACCGCGAGGGCGGGCCGACTGGGCAGGGCGCGGGCGAAGAACGACGGCGGTACGAACACCGCGAGCATCGCCGACAGCAGCACACCGAGGACGAGGAAGGGCAGGGCCTGGACGACGACAGCGACGAACACCGTCATCCAGCTCTGCATCACCGGCTCGGACACCGCCCGGCGGATCGGCCCCTGCAAGGAGACCACCAGGATGAGCAGCATGGTCAGGACGAGCGGCGAGTTGAACTGCCAGCCCTGCTGCTCGCCGCCCGGATCTCCCTCCGGCGCCTCCGTGTCGCGATGGCCGGACCCGGGCGGGGCCGCTTTGGTGATGCTCACGGGCGAGGTACCTCCGGGCGTGGCCGTGCTGTGTGCGTGCGTTCCTTACCAGTTCAGTACGCCGCGACGGGCGCGGTTGCTCATTTTGCGAGATCGGGGAACGAGCTTAGGTTGGCGCGTATGCAGTCCTACACCATTGGTCAGGCCGCCCGTCTGCTGGGCGTGAGCCCCGACACCGCGAGGCGGTGGGCCGACGCGGGGCGGGTGAAGACCCACCGTGACGAGGGCGGGCGGCGGCTGATCGACGGACGGGATCTGGCCGCGTTCTCGACCGAGTTGGCCCACTCCAACGCCGGTGCGGGCAGCGGCTCCGGCGAGGAGGAACCGTCGTACACCTCCGCCCGCAACGCCTTCCCCGGCATCGTCACGGCCGTGAAGCTCGGCGATGTGGCGGCTCAGGTCGAGATCCAGGCGGGCCCGCACCGGCTGGTGTCCCTGCTGACCCGGGAGGCCGTGGAGGAACTCGGCCTCGAAGTCGGCGTGGAGGCCACGGCCCGGGTGAAGTCGACGAACGTACATATCGACCGCACCTGATCCGGGGCACTCGACGCAATAATCGGTGGCCGTGTCCACGAGGCCTGGTTACGGTCACGGCATGGTGGAGACCTCCGGCACATCCGGCACGTGCACCGACCAGTTCGCCCCTGTCCGCGCGGCGCTGGCGGCATCCCTCGACGACAAGGACGTGGGCGCGTCCGTCGCGGTGTACCTCGACGGCGAGCCGGTGGTCGACCTGTGGGGCGGTCACCTCGACGAGGCCCGTACCGTCCCGTGGGAGCGCGACACGCTCACCAACACCTGGTCCACGACCAAGACGATGACGGCACTGTGCGCCCTGGTCCTCGCCGACCGGGGCGAACTCGACCTGGACGCGCCGGTCGCCCGCTACTGGCCCGAGTTCGCCGCGAACGGCAAAGAGGACGTCCGGGTACGGCATCTGCTGGGCCATACGGCGGGCCTGCCCACCTGGGACGAGCCGTTGACGCTCGACGACCTCTACGACTGGCCGACGGCCACCTCGCGGCTCGCTGCCCAGGCCCCGGCCTGGAAGCCCGGCGTCGAGGGCGGCTACCACGCAGTCACCTACGGCCACCTGGTCGGCGAGGTGATCCGCCGGGTCACCGGCCGTACCCCGGGTGTCTTCTTCGCCGAGGAGATCGCCGGACCGCTGGGCGCCGACTTCCACATCGGGCTGCCCGCCGAGCACGATCATCGGGTCACGCCCGTGATCCCCCCGCCCGAGCCTGTACTCGATCCGAACGCCGCTCGGCCGAGCGACCGCCGTGGCAATCCGCCCCTCCCGCCCGCCACCGCCAACACGGAGGCCTGGCGGCGCGCCGAGATCCCCGCCGCGAACGGCCACGGCAACGCCCGCTCGGTCGCCGCCGTCCAGTCCGTCCTGGCCTGCGGCGGCACCGCACGAGGCGTACGGCTGCTGTCGGAGGCGGGCTGCGAACGCGCCCTGGAGGAACAGTTCCTCGGCACGGACGGCATCCTGGGCGTGCCCATGCGCTGGGGCATGGGGTACGGCCTGAACTCCGGCCAACTCCCCAACCCCCGCACGTGTTTCTGGGGTGGCTGGGGCGGCTCGATGGTCCTGGTGGACATGGACGCGCGCATGTCCGTGGCGTACGTCATGAACCGGATGCTCAACCCGGAAGGACTCGGCGACGACCGGGCGTTCATGATCCTGGCGGCGGCCTACGAAGGGCTGTCCGGGTAGGTGAGAGACTCGGCCGCGTGGAACGACCTCCCTCCTCCCCCACGTTCGACGAACTCCTCGGCCGGGCCCAGGCGCTGGTCAGGGACGACCGGCGTGCCGTGCTCGGTATCGCCGGGAGTCCTGGCGCGGGCAAGACGACGCTCGCCGAACGGCTCGTCCGGGCACTGAACGGCGACGGCCCGCCCTGGGTCGCCCATGTGCCGATGGACGGATTCCATCTCGCCGACGTGGAGTTGGACCGGCTGGGCCTGCGGAATCGCAAGGGCGCGCCGGACACCTTCGACTCGGCGGGGTACGCGGCGCTGCTGCAACGGCTGCGTGCGGAGGGCGAGGACGGCATCGTCTACGCGCCGGGGTTCGAACGGGTCCTGGAGCAGCCGATCGCGGGCGCGATCCCGGTCCCGCCGACCGCCCGCCTGATCGTGACGGAGGGCAACTACCTCCTGCTGTGGCCCCGGGTCCGCTCACAACTGGACGAGGTGTGGTTCTGCGAGCTGGACGAGGAGGAGCGCCTGCGCCGCCTCATCGCCCGACACGAGCAGTTCGGCAAGCCCCACGAGAAGGCGGTGGCGTGGGTACTGCGCTCGGACCAGCCCAACGCGGAGCTGGTAGCGGCAACCCTGGACCAAGCGGACCTGGTGGTACTGACAGGCGGGTAGAGGCAACCCTTGCCCAGGCGGACCTGGTCGTACAGACAGGCAGGACTGCACCCACCTAGGGGCGCGGGGAACTGCGCGACCAGCCCCCACCGACCAGCAGCCGAAAGTCCTCCTCAGCAGCCCGAAACCGTCAACTCCGGCTCACCGCGGACGTCGCCCGCCACCTCACCGATCACCGCCGTGAACGCCTCCGTGCGCACCCGCAGACCTTCCGGCGTGGCCTCGAAGACCGGCGCGAACCCGGCGCCGCCTCCGTACCGTACGGCGAACACGGTCAGCCCTTCCGGTACGCCGGGCGCAGGCTCGGCTTCCAGCGCCGAGGAGCTGACCAGGTGCCGCCAGCCCTCGTCGGGGTTGCCATAACCGCGCGGGTCGGCCGCGAGGGCGAACGCCGCCTGCTCCTGGGTCGCCTCCGTGCGCGCGTCGAAGTGCTCCACGCCCTCCGACGCCGGGTGCGTCAGGCGCAGGGGGCCCGCGGAGACAACGGCACCCGCTTCCGCCGTACGGCGGACCTGGTCGCCGTCGTCCGTGGCGTACGGCAGTCCGGCGAGCAGGTACAGGGTGCCGTCGAGGTGTTCGACGGCGACCGTGACCCACAGAGCCGTGCCGTCCGTGACGTACAGGGACCGCACATGGCGCAGGACGTGGTCGCGACCGACAACCGGCTTGGTGACCAGCTTGGCCGCGAGGCCGTCGGTGCGGACGTCCCGTACCCGGACCTCGCCCATCGGGCGGCAGAGCAGGAAGCCGTCCACGACCGGGCCGAAGCCGTGCTGACGGTTGACCGCCGCCGGGAGGTAGTACGTGCCCGCCGCCTCGACCAGGGAGGGGGTCATCCTGTCGTCGAAGGCCACCGAGACGCTGCCGGCGCGGAGTTGGTGGCGCAGCGGTTCGGTCGAGGGGGTGCGGTGCCAGGGGGTGGTGTCCTGGATCTGCCAGACCAGCATCCACGCGAAGTGGCCGTCGATACCGCCGTCCGGCTTGACCGCGTGCCGGGCCCAGCGGCTGTCGCCCCGGTAGCGGCCGAGGTCGGCGCCGATGCGGTGGCCGAAGTAGCGCAGGCCCAGGACCGATTCGAAGGCGGAGTGCTGTTCGCTGTAGCGGGGGCCGCCGTTGTCGTAACCGCCGTTCGTCAGGCGGGCGTCGATGTAGCGGGCCAGCGCCTCGCCGTCCTCCGCGAAGATCTCCTCGCCGCTGACCCGGTGGGCCTGGGCGAGGAAGGAGAGGGAGATCGGGCCGTAGTTGTTGTCGTAGGCGCCGCCGTGCTCGGGCGGCAGGGTCGCGCCCCGGTCGCTCACCCGGTGGGCGCGGACCTTGTCGACGTACAGCGAGATCGCGCGCGACCGGACCAACTCGCCCTGCTCCGGAGGGAGATGGGGGGCCAGCATCAGACCGCCGACGACACAGCCGATGGCCTGATTGCCGGCCTTCTGCGGGTTGAAGAAGGTCGCCTCGGTCAGCCAACGCCAGTAGCCGTGCGCCAACTCGACCAGCTCCGCGCGCTGTTCGTCGGCGACCAGACCCTCGGCCGCGTCCAGGATGTCGACCGCCTGGAGCAGCGCCCACACCGTGCTCGGCCAGTCGCCGATGGGGTAGGCGCCGGACTCCAGTACGTAACGGGCGTACGGGAGACCGGAGTTGCGGGTCCGCAGGTTCGGGTAGCCGGGGTTGTCCTCGGTGTAGACCCGCTCCCGGAGATGGAAGGCGAGGCTGCGGGCCACCGCCTCCGGCAGGCGCGGGTCCTTGCCGCGCTGCCAGGCCAGGGCCAGCAGCGAGGTGATGCCGAGAGAGGTGTCGCCGATGTCGTCCACGCAGTCGGGGTGTTCGAGGTTGCCGTCGCGGGTGAGGCGAGTGAGCGCCTCACCCACGACGGCGGTCAGGACGGCGTCGTAGTCCGCCGGAGTCGCCGGCAGATCGTGCAACGCCCCTCGCTGGCGCGGGAGATGCAATGCCCTCAGTCCTTCATGCCTGGGCTGGCCATGGCGTGGTTCGTCGGAGTCACAGCGTCACACGACAGGTGCGGGCCGACGGGCGCGCAGCGCGACGGTCAGGGTGTGCGGGCCGAGTCCTCCGATGTAGACACGGTTCCCGGTCGTCGCATCGGTGCCGCCCGCCACGGTGTAGTCCTGCCCCGGGTCGTAGCGCAGTACCTCGCTACGCTCCGGTCCGGCGAGCGGTTCGCCTGCCTGGAGGTCGGCCTCGACGCGGATCTCGTCGTCACCGACCCGGTAGGTCATCGGCCCGGTCGCCAGGCACCAGCGTCCGTCGCCGATCGGAACGGCTCCCTCCAGCACTCCGCCCGGCCGGAAGGTCAGTTCGAGGGACCAGGGCACCCGTGGTCCGCTGATGTCGATCCGCAGGTCGGCACCGCCCTCCCGCAGGTCCACCTCGACGCGGGTCGTGTGGGAGACCTCGTCCCGAGGCCGGTCCGGGAAGGCCATCGAGGCCGAGAAGCGTCCGTCGTCCACCAGCCGGTAGACGGCGTCGTCCCGCCTCTCGTCCTTCGGGAGCGGCTGGTAGTAGGCGGCCGTGAGGGTCTGGGTGAGCCGGTAGCTGTTGTCGGCGGGCTGTTCCATGTCGGCGGCGCGGAACGGGCCCAGGTCGAAGAACCCCCGCGAGAGACGGACCGCGTCGAGGACGGCGTCTCCCGCGAACAGGCGCAGGAAGGTGGGGTTGCAGGCGAGGCCCGAACGGATGCGCCGGTGCTCGGGCACGTCGGAGCCGCCGTACACCACCGTGTGCGCGGTGGCCGAGGCGCGGGCGGCGAGGCGTGCGGTGGCGAGGTACCGGTCGCGCGGAAGTGGCTCCTCGGCCGAGGCCGGCAGGGTGCGGCACAGGTCCGGGGTGAGGAGGGTCTCGGCGAGCAGGTCGGGGTCGTCGATACCGCCGGCCGCCGCCAGCCAGGCCGCCCGGGCGAAGTCGCCCCGGCCGGTGCGGATCGCGAGCAGCCGGTAGTGCGGCAGGTAGGGCGCCAGCGGGAACGGGTGGTTCTGGTCCTGCCGTCGTGAGTGGACGGTCTCCACCGTGCCGTCCGGCCTGATGAGGTCCAGGGTGGTGGCGAGGTTGCGTTCGACTGCGTACAGCAGGTCGGCGCGGCCGAGGACCTCGGCCAGCAGGAGCAGCGACGGGTTGGAGACGTGGGCCGCGTAGTTGGCGCTGCGTTCCGAGTACAGGCCCTCCGCGTCGATGTCGACGCCTTCGGAGAGCCACTCCTCGACACGGCCGAGCAGCCGGTCGTCCGGGAAGGACCGGTGCAGCCGGGCCAGTGCCGCCGACAACTCCCAGCGGTGGTTCGGGGTGTGCACCCCACCGGTGAGGAGGCCGCCGGTGGCGGCGTCGGCGATCTCGGCGAGCGCGGCCGTGACGTCACTCAGTTCCGGCCCCGCGTCGGCGGCGAGGATGTGCGCGTCGCACACGTCGTTGACGGTGAAGCCGGAGTCCGGCGGGGACTGCACGTTGTCACCGCCGGCGAAGAGGCCGGTGGTGGTCTGCGTGGCCCGCAGGGCGCGGAGGTGGGTCGTCGCGGCGGCGACGGCCTGTGCGCTGCCGTGCAGGGCCGAGTCCGGGGAACGGTAGGCCGCGACCAGGGTCTTCACCCGCCGCGCCAGACCACGGTGCGGCACACCGGCGGGTTCCTCGTCGGGGCGGGCCGCCAGCGGGGCGGCCTGCCGGTCGGCGGCGCGGGCCGCCGACCGGACGAACTCGTGGTCGAACTCGGAGTCGAGCGGGGTGGGCAAGGTCAGTCCTTCAGGCCGGCGTTGATGTCGGCGTTCATGACGTACTTCTGGAACACCAGGAAGACGACGATCAGCGGGATCATGGAGATGACCGAACCGCCGAGCAGCACCGACCAGTTGATGTTCTGCGCCCCGACGAGGCTCTGGATGCCGATCTGCACGGTGAACTTCTCGGGGTCGTTCAGCATCAGCAGCGGCCAGATGTAGTCGTTCCACCGCCACTGGAACGACAGGATGGCGAGCGTCAGCGCGATGGGCCGGGAGAGCGGCACCATGATCCTCAGGAAGATCGACAGCTCCTTCGCGCCGTCGATACGGGCGGCCTCGATGAGCTCGTCGGGGACCGTCAGGAAGAACTGGCGGAACATGAAGCACCCGGTCGCGGTGAGCAGAGCCGGGAGGATGATGCCGGAGAGCGAGTTGTAGAAGCCGAGGTCGCGGACCACCAGGAACAGCGGGGCGAGCATGACCTCGGCCGGCAGCATCGTGGTGGCCAGGATGCAGAGGAAGAAGGCCTTGAGCCATTTGTTGTCGTACTTGGCCAGCGCGTACCCGGTGCAGCAGCTGACTCCCACCGTGAGGATCGTCGCGATCACACACACGAGGGTCGTGTTGATGAAGTACTGGGCGAAGTTGGCGCTTGCCCACGCCGCCTTGTAACCCGACACGGTGGGGTTTTCCGGGAACACCGTCAGCGGAAGGGAGAACAGGTCTCCCGCCGGCTTGAAGGAGCTGAGAACGAACCACAGCACCGGAATCCCGTAGAGGCCCGCCAGGAACCACAGCAGAGTCGTCGGGGCGATCGCGCGCCGAAGCCCGCCGGTTGCCGAGCCGCGGTTCCTCTTCTTGGAGACGGCCCGTACGGAGTCGGCGTCGACCTTGCGCGGCATGTCTGTGGTTGTCATCGGTTCTCCACCCGCCGGTTGACCATCATCTGGATGACCGCGACGCCCATCAGGATGAGCATGAGCACGAACGACGCGGCGCTCGCGTAGCCGATCTGGCCTGCCTTGAACCCCGTCTGGTAGATGTACTGGACAAGCAGGTTGTTCGACGTTCCGGGTCCACCGCTGTTGAGGGAGGCGAACACCGCGTATTCCTTCATCGCGTGGATCGTGTTGAGCAGGATCACGATGAAGGAGGTGGGCGCGATGCTCGGCAGAGTGATGCTGATGAACTGGCGCCACGGACCGGCGCCGTCGAGCGAGGCCGCTTCGTAGTACGACGTCGGTACGTTCTTGATCGCCGCGATGAACAGCAGCATGGAGAAGCCCGTCCAGGCCCAGGACGCCGCCACCACGACCACGATCAGTGACAGGTCCGCGTTCGACTGCCACGGAACGGCGCTTCCGCCGACCTTCTCGATGAGGTAGTTGACCAGTCCGAAGTTCTCACCGAACAGCCATCGCCACAGGACACCCACGATAATGGGCGACAGAAGCCACGGGATGAAGAAGAAGAGGCGGGCGACCGACGCGCCCTTGGCGTGCTTGCTCACCAGCACGTTGGCGATGAGCAGCGACAGCACGAAGTTCAGCGGGACGAAGAGCACGGTGTACAGCAGCGTGCGGGTCATCGCGTCGTAGAAGGTCGAGTCCCCGAGCAGCTTCTGGTAGTTGTCCAGTCCGACGAACTGGAACGACCCGATGCCCGTGTAGTTCGTGAAGGAGTAAACGAGCCCGATCACCGCCGGCCAGACGAAGAACAGCGCGAAGAGCACGACATTGGCCGCGATGAGGACGAGCGGCGCAAGCGTGTACTTACTGCGTCTCCTGGACGGGCTCGGCGGGCTCGCAGACTCGACCGAGGCGCGTTTTGTCATCTTCCTGACTCCGTGCTGGTGGATGGGGATTGCGGTGGGCTCACGCCATGAGCCCGGCACTGGCTGGGCGCCCGGGCCGGGCGGCGGAGTCTCGACCCCGCCGCCCGGCCCACTGGCCTACGCTCAGCCGCCGACCTGCTGGTTGTAGCCGGCCACGATGTTCTCCAGGGCCTTGTCGGCCGACTGCTCGCCGTTGACCGCCTTGCCGATCTCAGCCTTGGTCGGGTCGTCGGTGAGGCTCTTGCCCTTCAGCACCCAGCCCGTCTGCGCGGAGTTGAAGTAGCCGGAGATCGGGGCGTAGAGCGGGATCGACTCGTTGTAGAGCTTGAACGCCGCCTGCGCCGCCTCGGACTTGAAGGGGTACGTCGGGTTCAGACCGCTCTCGACCGGCAGGAAGCCGGACGCCTCGCACAGCGCCTTGTAGTGGGCCGGCTCGTACAGCCAGGACAGGAAGTCCTTCGCGGCCTTGGCCGCGTCGGCGTTGTTGTTGAAGCCCACCGTCATGCCACCGCTGTTGACGTCGCTGGCCTGCACCGGCTCGGCGGGGGTCGGGACGCTCGCCCAGTCGAACTTCGTGATGCTCTCCGCGAAGGCGGGCACCTGCCACACGCCGGACCAGTAGGCGACCACGTCGCCGCTCTGGAACATGGCCGACGGGTCGGCGCCGCTGGTCCACACCGACTTCGGGATGGTCTTGTCGTCGTTCCATCCGACGAAGGTGTTCACGGCCTTCTTGGTCGCGTCGTCCACCGAGAACTTGCCGGAGGAGTCCGCGTGGACGCCCTGCCCGCCGAACTCGTAGATCATGGCGCGCAGCCGGGACGCCGACTGGTCGAACGTCAGGGAGTACTTGGCCTTGGTCTTCTCACGGACCTCGTTCGCCGCCTTGATGAAGTCGGTCCAGGTCCAGGTCTTGTCGGGCGAGGTCGGGAAGGAGACACCGGCCTTCTCGAAGAGCGACTTGTTGATGAACATGCCGGACGCGGTGACGTCCGAGGGGATGGACAGCACCTTCCCGGACGAGTCCTTGGCGACGAAGTTGGCGTTGATCTTGTTGGTCTTGTTGTTGGCGATGGAGCTGAGGTCGATCAGCTTGTTCGACCAGATCGGGTCCAGCGCCGGTACGGCCGCCACGTCGGGCAGCGAGTTCGCCTGCGCGGAGTTGCGCAGCTTCGTCGTGTAGCCGTCGTAGGGGATGTTGACGAGCTTGACCTTGACGCCCGTTTCCTTCTCGTAGGCCGCCACCGACTTCTTCCAGCCCGCGTCCTGCCCCGGAACCGTCGAGATCCAGAACGTCAGCGACTTGGACGTACCGCCCGAGTCGGAGCCCCCGCCGCAGGCGGAGAGCAGCAGGGCACCCGCCGAGGCAACGGCGGCGAGGGGAACCAGGCGGCGCATACCGCCGCGGCCGAGTCGGCTGGAGCGCCGCACACCCACAGTGGTCATCTTCGATCCCTTTTTTTCGGTAGGGGACAGAGCACGGCGCCGACCCATGCGGCACGGGTGCATTTTGCAGGAAAGTTGCTTTCCGGGGGGCGCAGCCTCGCCCGGCCGCGTCGTCCACGCGGGGCGGGATCCCCGGCCTTCTGGCCGTCACCGCACGGGCACGCCCTCGTGCGGTTGCCGTACGTCGAGTACGGGCGGGAGGCTCGCCCCAAGCCGGCGTCCCGGCCGACTTAGAAAGCGCTTGTCCGGACATTGGCAGACCGAGTCCGAAACCGTCAATGCTTCGCCCGCGCCGCCTCGGTCACGGTTTGGACTCCCCTGACGACCGCGAGCCGCGCCGCGCCCACCACGGTGCCGAGATCACCGACCTGGCTGCTGACCACCTCGGTGGGCCAGCTCAGCCGCTCCAGCTCGGCCCGCACACCGGGCAGGAGCTGCGGGAACGCACCGGTGCTGCCGCCCAGGACGAGCAGCCCGGGGTCCAGTACGGCGGTCACCGCGGCGGCCAGCCGGCCCACGTCCACCGCGTGCCGGTCGACGATCGCGCGGGCCGTGGCGCTGCCTTCTCCGGCCAGCGAGAACAGCCGTTCGGCGGTACGGGGGCACGAAACGTCGGATTCCGGCCAGACCTCGGCGGCCCGGCGCAGCAGGGAGCGGGCGCCGATGTACTCCTCCAGGGCCTCGTGGCGGGGCTCCAGGTCGTCGTCCCAGGGGTAGGGCAGCCGGGCCAGCTCTCCGGCCGCCCCGTTGGCCCCGGCCAGCACATGGCCCCCCACGACGATGCCGAGACCGATACCGACCCCGATCCGCAGATAGCCGAAGGTGTGCCGGCCGCGCGCAGCGCCCTCGTGCAGTTCGGCGAGCGCGGCGCAGTTGACGTTGTTCTCGAGGTGGACGGGCACCCCGGGCGGCAGCGCCACGGCCACCGCGTCGAAGACGGGTCCCGCCTTGGCGGTCGCCGGACGCACGGTGCCCTCCTCGGCGCGCGCGGTGACGTCACCGACGGCCACGACGATGGTGCGCAGCGGAGCGTCGGCGGGGAGCACGGACAGCGCTTCGCGCACCACCTCGGCGGCCTCCTCGCGGGAGCCGGTGGCCTCGGCGAGCAGGGTGCCGTCCAGGGCGCAGCCGCGCACCCGGGTCAGGGCGGGGCCGAGGTCGACGGCGAGTACGGAGCCGGCCGCGGGACCGAGGCCGTATACGGCGGCGGAACGGCCCGTACCGCCGGAGGCGATGCCCGAGTGGGCGGCGAGCCCGGCGCTCTCCAGTTCCGCCACGGCGGAGGACACGGTCGGCTTCGACAGGCCCGCCAGACTCGCGAGCTGCGGCCGGGTGGCCGTGCCCGCCCCGGCCAGCACCGCGAACACCGCGCTCGCGCTCTCGGTCAGGCGGGGGGCCTTCGCCACGTCGTGTTCCACAGTCTCCCCAAGGTCGAGGGCCGCGCTCCCCCGGTAGCTCGAAGTGGTGGGATGCGGCGATGGGACGCCCTGGCAGCGCGGTTCCCGTCGCGTTCCGGCCTGGTCGGGCCACCGTCGCGGTCGAGTGCGCGATACCTATTGACACGCACTGTACTTCGTTAGTTAACTTCCTAACGAATGTCACGGTACTCGCCTGCCGTGTCCGCTCAGAGGCCCGTCCCGGGGCTTCCCTAGCTCATCCGTACATCAGGTTTTCCCTGCTCCAGGCACGGTTCGCCCACCGTCGCAGCCACAAGCGCAACGACGAAAGAGGATCCGTGCCGGACTCTCCCTTCCCGCGCCCGCTCGTCGTGGGCATCGACGTGGGCGGTACCAAGACGCACCTGCGCGCCTGCGCCGGGGACGATCCGATCGCCGATCACGTCCGCCCGAGCAGCGGCTGGCGGCCCCACGACCCCGTGGCCGCCGCCGACTGGCTCGCCGCGCTGGTCGCCGGTGCCCTGCCCGCGGGCACCCTCCCCTCCGCCGTCGCGGTGGGCGGTCACGCCTGTGAGACGCCCCGGCAGTGCGAGGAGATCCGCTCCGTACTCCAGGAACGTCTCGGCGTGCCGTGTCTGGTCGTCGGCGACGCCGAACTGCTGGTCCCGGCGGCGGGACTGGACAAGGGTGTCGGCCTGGTCGCCGGCACCGGTTCGGTGGCCGTCGGGCGGCGTTCCGACGGCACTCTCGTCCAGGTCGGCGGCTGGGGTGCCGTACTCGGCGACGAAGGCGGGGCCGCGGGTCTCGTGCGCGAGGCCGCGCGGGCCGTCTGGGCCGCCCATGACCGGGGCGAGGCACCCGACGCACTCGCCGCGGGGCTCATATCCGCCTTCGGCGTCGGTGAAGTGCCCGCGCTGGGCGCGGCGTTGGAGAGCGCCACGGATGTCTCGGCCGAGTGGGGCCGACACTCCCCCGTGGTGTTCGAGGCCGCGGAGAGGGGTTCCCTGATCGCCGAAGAGGTCATCGCCGAGGGCGGCAGGTCGCTCGCGTCGCTCGTGGTGCGGCTCGCCGGACGCGGGGTCGCCGTCGACGACGTGGTGGTCTCGGGCGGTACGGTGCTCGCCCAACCCGCCCTGCACGACGCGCTGTTGGCGTCCCTTGCCATACTCGTCCCCGGTGCGCGGCTGCGGCCGTTGCGGGTGGCGCCGGTGACGGGTGCCGTGGCGCTGGCCCGTTCACTCGTATGACACGTACCGGTCATTGAGCCAACCCCGACCGGACATCGCTCGACCGTAGATCTTCACCCGTACGACTCACC
This sequence comes from Streptomyces sp. NPDC000878, assembly GCF_053599695.1. Taxonomy (NCBI): domain Bacteria; kingdom Bacillati; phylum Actinomycetota; class Actinomycetes; order Kitasatosporales; family Streptomycetaceae; genus Streptomyces; species Streptomyces sp. NPDC000878. Next base: position 26,984 of record NZ_JBSFMT010000086.1, read on the forward strand.
CTCATCGCAGGCCACCTGTGGCCGGCACGTCTCAGGCGCTCGTCCCATGTGCTGGTCGAGATCCAGTCGTTGGCACCACCCTCCCTCCTGGCCGCACGGCCGAAGAACTCCAGAGAGGCACGCGCATGCCGTCTTCAGACGGACTCCACTCCACCGCGTCGTCGGACCGGCCCGCCCTGAACCGGCGGAGCATCCTCAGGACCTCCCTGGCCGCGTCGGCCGGTCTGGTCGTGGCCCCGACCGTACTCACCTGGGCGAGCGTCGAGCAGGCGAGCGCCGCGACCGCCGCCTCCTCGGTCGAGGCGAGGTCCGCGACGACCGCAGCCGCGTTCGTCGACGACTACACGACCAACATCGTCGCCAACCAGACCCCCGAGACCAACGCGGTGATCCGCATCCTCGGTGGCTTCGCCAAGGTGTGGAAGACCGGCGCCGCCTGGAACACCGGCACTCCGCTGCTGGCCGACGTGCTGCGCGCCAACGTGCGCTACTGCGTCCGCCTCACCGGTGCGCGCACCGAGGCGCAGGCGAGGGAGGCGTTCGTCTACGACCGTCAGCACCAGAGCTACGCGATCATCGCCGCCCTTGGCCCGCTGGCCGACCTGTACAAGGCGGGTGCCAAGGCGGTCACCTCGATCACGACGGCGCCGGACACGACGCCCGCGACCACGATCAGCGACGCCGTCCCGGCGGGCGCCCCGGCCGGATCCGCGCTCGGCGCGGGCTCGTACACCTCGGACCTCGGTCAGGTGGCCAAGCTGGTCGACACCGTGCGCGGCCCGTTCGCCTCCGGCAACCCGGCCAAGTTCGCCTTCCAGTACCCGCGCCCGTGGCGCATGAACGAGAACAGCGAGGTCGTCCCCACCGGTGCGACCGACGCGCTGGGCTTCCCGGTGTACGAGTCCGACGTGGTCGTCGTGACGCAGCTGCTGCGGCAGCGCGGCACGAACGCGGCCGAGGACGGCGGCTTCCCCAGCGGCCACACCAACGCCTTCCATCTGGCGGCGCTGGCGTTCGCGTACGCGGTCCCGGAGCGCTTCCAGGAGATCGTGACGCGCGCCTTCGAGCTGAGCCACACCCGGATCATGTCGGGCATGCACTCCCCCGTCGACGTCCTGGGCGGCCGTGTCATGGCCACCGCCCTGGCCGCCGCCGCCCTCGCCGACCCGGCCAACGCCGACCTCAAGGCCGCGGCGCGCGCCCAGGCCCTCGCCTACTTCCAGGCGCAGACCGGCACGACGGCGGACACCCTCTACGCGTACGCGCACTCGGGCACCGACGCGTATGCCGACCGGGACGCCAACGCCCGCACGGTCGAGCCGAAGCTGACGTACATCCTCAACCGGAAGGGCCGCGACCAGGCGCTGACCGTGCCCAAGGGCGCGGAGGTGCTGCTGGAGACGCGTCAGCCGTACCTCGACGCGGCGCAGCGGCGCGCGGTGCTGCGCACGACCGCGCTGCCCGCCGGGTACGTCCTGCTCGACGGCGCCGAGCAGTGGGGCCGGCTCAACCTGTTCGCCGCGGCGGACGGTTACGGCTCCTTCGAGTCCGACGTGACCGTCTCGCTCGACGCGGCGGCCGGCGGTTTCGGCGCGGCCGACAGCTGGCGCAACGACATCGACGGCCGAGGCGGACTGACCAAGAAGGGCACCGGCACGCTCACGCTGACCGGGCACAACAGCTACACGGGCGGCACGGTCCTCAAGGAGGGCACGCTGGTCTCGGCCTCGGCGCACGGGCTGGGCCACGGCGACGTCCAGGTGCAGGGCGGCACGCTGCGGGTGACCGAGCCGGTCCAGCTGCACGGCACGTACGCCCAGAAGTCGGCGACGCTGGCCGTGACGCTGCGCGCGGGCCGTCGCAAGGAGGTCGTGACGGTGACGCGCCGGGTGATCCTGGAGAAGGGCAGCGTCCTGTCGCTGACCCTCGACTCCGAGAACCCGCCGGCCGTGGGCAGCGTCGTCTCCGTGATCGAAGCCCCGGTGGTGCGCGGCCAGTTCGACCGTATCGAGGTCGACTCGGACAAGGTGCGCGCGATACCGGTCTACACGTCGGAGGGCCTGTCGGTGCGAATCGTCAGGCGGTAATGCACGCTGCGGGGCGGGAGCTGATGCGAGAGTAGGGCCATGGCCCGGCTCCGGATCACTCCCGCCGCCGCGCGGTCGGCGTCGCCGCGGGGCGGACGATGACGCGCGACCGGCACACGGTTCTCGACCCGTCCGCCGTCGAGGCTCCGCAGAAGGTGCTCGCCGGTGCCGCCCCCGCCACGCCGACGCCCCCGACCGGACGAGCGCGACTGCTCGCCCTGCTGAGACGCCACCGGCGCCAGCTGGTCCCGCTCGCCGTGGCCGTCCTGCTCCTCCAGATGGCCGTCGCGATGATCACCACGGCCGTCGAGCAGACACCCACCATCGACGAGCCCGTGTACGTCGGCACGGCGGCCGTCTACCTCCACGAGCACAGCCTGCGCCTCAACCCCGAACACCCGCCGCTGGGCAAGCTGATCGTCGCCGCCGGAGTCGCCGCGGCGGACCCGCACTTCGACCGGCACTACGTCGGCAACCAAGGCCAGGTGGGCCGTCATCTGCTCTACGAGTCCGGCAACGACCCCTGGCGGCTGATGCTGTGGGCACGGCTGCCGGTGATCGTACTGACGCTGCTCTTCGGTCTCGTGGTGTTCGCCTTCGGCAGTGAACTCGCCGGTGCGGCAGGCGGGTTGGGGGCGCTCGCCCTGTACGCGTTCTCGCCGGACGTCGTCGCACACGGCTCGCTGGCCACGCTCGATGTGCCGGCGGCCGGGTTCGTGCTGACGTCGGTGTGGCTGCTGTGGCGAGCGCGGCAGCGGCCCCGCCTGTATCTCCCGCTCGCCGGTGTCGCGCTCGGGGCGGCCATGGCCACGAAGATGAACACCCTCGCCGCGGCCCCGGTACTGCTCCTGCTGGCCGGTCTGTCGGCGTGGCACGCCCGGCGCACCACCTCGGCTCCGGGGGCGCTTTGGAGGCTGCTCGGGCGCACTGTCGCGGGCGCGGTCCTGGTGGCGCTGGTCGCGGTGGCCGTCGTATGGGCGTCGTATCTCGTCGTCGACCCCCGGCTGCGCTGGGCGCCCGCTCCCGGCCAGGTCCCGGTGGTGCACGGGCTGCGGGGGCAGCTGGCCGGGCTGCTGCCCTTCCCGGAGGCCTACCGCGACGGGATGCGGATGCAGTTCGGCCTGGAGAACGCGCACTGGGAGGGCTTCCTCTTCGGGCGGCACTACTCGGGTTCCCTCTGGTACTACCTGCCGGCCACGCTCCTGGTGAAGACACCGCTGGGCATGCTGGCGCTGTGGGCGGCGGGCACGGTCGCGTTTGTGACGGCCCATCAACTCCGGCCGGTGGCACCCTACTTGCTGCTCCCGACGGCCGTGCTGCTGGCCGCCGCCATGGAGGGGGAGCGGAACTTCGGGGTGCGGTACGCCATCTTCGTGCCGATGTTCGGGGCGCTGGCGGCGGTCGGTGTGCTCGCGCTGCGGCGGCGGTGGGTGCCGTTCGTGGCGGCGGGGCTGCTGGTGTTCGTGGCGGTCAGTTCGCTGCGGACGTTCCCCTTCTATCTGCCGTACGCCAACGAGGCGTTCGGGGGCACGGCGAAGACGCACGAGCGGCTGCACGACTCCAACGTCGACTGGGGCCAGGACCTGGGGCGGCTCGCGGACCGGCTGCGGGACCGGTACGCGGGTCAGCGCGTCTGGCTGGTCTACAAGGGCAGCGGTGTGCCGTCGTACTACGGGATCCACGCGTCCGATCCACGCCGTCAGCCCGAACGGAAGGTGCGCGGACTGCTGGTGGTGTCGGACTCGTCGATCGCCAAGGCGACGGGCCGGCTGGCGGTGCTGATCCACAGCAGTCACGAGGTCGACGAGGTCGGGCACTCGATCACGATCTTCCGCCGGTGAACGGTGAGCTATGTTGAGTCGCTGTGGGAGACGAACGAGGCACATCGGTGCCATCGCCGCAGCAGGCACGCGCCCAGGCGTCCGCGATCACCTCGGGGAAGACGGCCCCTGAGGCGGAAGCGGCGCCGGCCTCCCGGCTGCGGGAACTGTTCGACGGGCCCCGGCTCTCCCCCGGGCAGCGGCGCATCGCGCAGTATCTGATCGAGCACATCACCGAGGCCGCGTTCCTGTCGATCACGGACCTCGCGGACCGGGTGGGCGTGAGCCAGCCGTCCGTGACCCGGTTCGCGGCGGCCGTCGGCTTCAGCGGCTACCCCGCGCTGCGCGAGCGGCTCCAGGCCATCGCGCTCAGCACCCTCGCGAGCGCGCCGGGCACGGCGGAGGAGAATCGGAGCAACGAACTCCAGGCGGCCGTGGACGCCGAGATCGCCAACCTGGAGAACCTGCGCCGCGACTTCGCCGACCCCGACCGGGTGATCGAGGTAGGCCGCAGCCTGTCGCGCTCGACCCCGCTCACCGTGCTGGGACTGCGTATCTCCGGGTCGCTGGCCGAGTACTTCGCCTACGCCGCCCGCCGTATCCACCCCGACGTACGGCTGGTGACCCGGGGCGGCAGTGTCGCCTACGACGCGCTCCTCCAGTCGCGGGAGGCCGGGGGCACCTGGGTGCTGGCCTTCTCGATGCCCCGGCACGCGCAGGAGACGCTCACCGCGGTGCAGGTCGCCCGGCGGGCCGGGCTGCGGGTGGCCCTGATCACCGACCTGGCGCTCGGCCCGCTGGCCGACGAGGCCGACATCACCTTCGCCACCGGCACGGGCTCACGGCTGGTGTTCGACTCGTACGCCGGGCCCGTGGTGCTGTCGGCCGCACTGCTCCAGGCCATGACGGACGCCGATCCGGAGCGGACGCAGGGGCGCCTGGAGGAGTACGAACAGAGCGCCGACCTGCATCAGTTCTTCCTCCGGGACTGAATTCCCTCGCCGCATGTGCGCAGATCAACATGGGGGCGTATGGGCGTTCATCCCGTTTTGTGCATGAATTTTTTCATACTTCTTGCAAACCGGACGGCATATATAAATACTGCTCACGGACCCGCTGCCGCCGTCTCCTACCCGCGTCGGCGCCTCGGGTGTCCGGACGGGTGTCGCCTGCGCGTACGCCCGTTGCGGCCCCGGCCATCCCCTAGGCCGGGGCCGCTGAACACCGTCGCCACCCTGTCGACGCCGCACTCCCGGAAGCGATGACCATGCCTCTGACCTCCACGATCGCCACGCGGACCGGCCCGGACTGGCCGTGTCAGGTCAAGATCCCCGGCAGCTACGACTGGGAGCGCTCGGCGGTCAGATGGCTGCGCGAGCTGGTGCCGACGCGCTACGCGGGCTACCCGACGCTGATCCGCCACCCCGTCCTGCTGGCCCGCCACGCGCACATCCAGGTCCAGCACGAGATCCGGGTGGCCCGCACCGCCCTCCAGACGGCCCGCGCCGACCTGCCCGGCCTGGGCCTGAGCGAGTCGGTCATCGAGCACACGATCAAGATGTACGCCGCCGAGGTGCTCCAGCTCCAGCACATCGCCCGCAGCATCCGCGAGGTCACCCAGGCCCTGGTCGACACCCACGCCGCCCGCTGAGAGTCCGCGAGGGCACTCAGGACGCCGTACGGGACTCCAGGTCCTTGCGGGTGTCGTCGCCATAGACGCCGGTCTCGTCGCCGCGGATGCCGTACCAGAGCTGGAAGCGGGCCACGGCCTCGGTGAGGGCGGTGTCGTAACTGCCGGACGTGGCACCGTCGGTGTAGACGTCCGGGATGCTCAGCAGGCGTTCCTGCAGTTCGGTCACCTCGGGTCCGCTGTCCCCTTCCCGAAGGAAGCCGGGGCCGTCCGGGTCGGCCGGGGCCGACGCGCTGGGAGCGGTCGAGGGAGCGACGGAGGGCGCCGGCCCTGCCTCCTCGCCCTGGGCGTTGCCCGGGAGCAGCAGGGCCGAGCCGAAGCCGACCAGGGCCGCCGCGCCGACAGCGACCACGACGGCGACGCGCCGCAGGTTCGGCCCGAACCCGAAGCCCGTGTCGGCCTGTTCCCTCCGTTGGACACGTCTGCGACGGGCGACGGGGGGCAACTCCTGCGTGGCGTCCTCGGCGCCGGGCGCGGGCCGGGGCAGGGGCACGTGCTCGTACCCCTCGGGCACGGCGGCCATCGCCTCGTCGTGCTCCCGCATGAGCTGCGCCAGCGCCTCGGTACGACGCCGGCGCAGTACGCGCGTCGGCTCCAGGGTCCGGCGGCGTTCCGGCCGGCCCGGTGCGGGCGGTGTCGACACTCTGCTCCCCTTCCCTGCGTACGGACTGCGGCACGGATTTCTGTCCGTTCCGCACAAGGACCGCGAACGGCCATGCCGTCGGCCCCATGGAGTGATACGCGGTCGGGGGCCGCCGGGTTCAGCACGACGGGCGGAGGTTGGCGGAGGTTATGGGAAACGCGACGCCGGCCGTATCTCCGGGGCACTCAGTTCCCCCTACGCAGCGCACTGAGTGCCATCGGCCTCACTGTGATGCTAGTTTCCCGTCCATGACCAAACCGCCGATGCGGGACGCCCTGGTCGCGGCGGCCTTTCAGCTGTTTCTGGAGCGGGGCTACGAGCAGACCACCGTGGACGAGATCGTGGCGCTCGCGGGGGTCGGGCGCCGGTCGTTCTTCCGTTACTTCCCCTCCAAGGAGGACGTGGTCTTCCCCGACCACGAGCGGTGCCTGGCCGACATGACGGCATACCTCGCCGAGAGCCCCGAGGACGCGGAACCGGTCGGGCGAGTGTGCGCCGCCGCGCGCATGGTGCTGCTCATGTACGCCGAGAACCCGGCCTTCTCCGTCCAGCGCTACCGCCTCACCAAGAAGGTGCCCGGACTGCGCGCGTCCGAGCTGTCGGTGGTCTGGCGGTACGAGCGGGCCCTGGCCGCGTATCTGCGCGAGCGGTTCGCCGGCCGGACCGACGGGATGCTCCGGGCCGACGTGATCGCGGCGGCCGTCGTCGCGGCCCACAACAACGCGCTGCGCTCCTGGCTGCGCTCGGACGGACAGGGCGACGCGACCACGGCCGTCGACCATGCCCTGGACTATGTGAAGGCGGCGTTCGGTACCCCGCCCCCGGGCTCCGGCAGGAGCGAGCCCGAACCCGAGACGGAGGACGTGGTGGTCGTCGTCTCGCGGCGCGGGGCGCCGATGTGGCGGGTCGTCCAGGAGATCGAGTCCGCGCTCACAAAACAGCCCGAGAATTGAGGGTACGCAGTGCCTTTACGCATGACACTGAGTGCCATACCCTGAGGCCGTGCACGGTGGCACGGCGAACCGCGCACTTCGGATTCAGGCCGAGCGCAGGGAGATGACACCGTGTACCACTCACTAGGCGCCACTCGTCCGATGGCCATAGGTTCCGCCACGGGCCTGCTCGATGCCCCGGCCGACACGAACACCCTTGTCTTCCAGCGCTGCGGCTGGTGCGCCACCGCGATGTACCACCGGCTGCTGTGCCCGGTCTGCGCGGGCAGCGACCTCCGTACGGAGCGCAGCGAGGGCACGGGCACGGTCCGGCACTCCACTGTGGTCCACCGGAACACACCGGCCGCGCGCAATGTGTCGCTGGTCGAGATGGCCGAGGGCTTCGTCGTACGCGGCCGGGTGATGGGTCCGGCCGCCGGCATCCACAGCGGGGACCGGGTCCGGCTGGCCACCGCGAAGGACCCGGTGCGCGGCGAGCCGGTGTTCCAGCTGCTGGACGAGCCGTACCGGGCCTGGATCTGACGTTCCGGCCGACGACCTGGCAGCCCGTCAACTTCCTTTCCTCCTTCTCCACTTCCCCACAGGCAACCCACAGGTCTCTGATCCCGTCCTCCGGGGCGAGAGGGGCCGTCGGGTGACCGGGGCTCCTGAGCGAGGGCCAGGAGGAGGAGACCATTGCTACGTGCCCGGCGAATATGGGTCACCGCTGCGGCGGTGCTCGCGGTGGTGGGGGCATCGCCAGGATGGGCGCAGGCGGAGCCGTCGCCCCGGCCGGAGGTGGCGGCCCAACAGCTGCCCTCGGGCTGGACGTTCACCGGTGAGGGTGCGGAGCGGCAGCTCGTCTGGCGCTCCGGCAGACCGGTTCCGATGGGTGACGCGCGCGTCGAGTTCTACGCGGGCGACCACCTGCTCGGCCGACCCGAGGCGGCGAAGGACGGCCGGTCGTTCCGGCTCCCGCTCGAAGGCACCCTGAGCACCGACACGCTCAACGGGACCAAGGGGTTCGAGGACCTCCAAGTGCGCGCCGGTGGACGCCGGTTGGACGCGGCGGGACTGGCGGCGGCTCCTGACGAGCGACGCGCGGCGATCGCCCCGCCCGCCCTGGCCCCGGCCAACCCCGTCGACCCCGGCAAGCCGGGCTCGTACCGCACGGTGTCGGGCGAGTACACGCTCGACTCGGTGAAACTGCCCGGGTTCCCCGTGCCGGTGGAGATGAAGGCCGTGGTGGTCGCGCCGACCGGCGCCACCGGTCGCAGGCCGCTCGCGCTGTTCCTGCACGGACGCCACTCCACCTGCTACAAGCCCGGCACCGACGAGATCAGCGGCGCGTGGCCCTGCCCGGCCGGCGAGAAGCAGATCCCGAGCTACCGGGGCTATCTGCGCGACCAGAAACTCCTGGCGTCACAGGGCTATGTGACGGTGTCGATCTCCGCGAACGGCATCAACGCCCAGGACGCGGACGCCGAGGACGCCGGGGCGCAGGCCCGCTCCTCCCTCGTACGGCAGCATCTCGCCCGCTGGGCCGACTGGGCCGCGAACCGGCCCTCGGCACCGGCGATCGTCCGGACCGCGCCGCCCGCCGACCTCTCCCGGGTGCTGCTGGTCGGTCACTCGCGCGGCGGCGAGGGCGTGAACCGGGCCGCGATGGACAGCCTGTACCGTCCGCCGGCCGACCAGGACGGGTACGGCGGCCCGGTGCGCTGGAACATCCGGGGTACGGTCCTCATCGGCCCGACGATCTTCGGACAGAACCCGGTCGCCGACGTCCCGTCGGTGACGATTCTGCCGGGCTGCGACGGCGATGTGTCCGATCTCCAGGGCGAGTTGGCCGTGGACGGCACCCGTGGGATCAGCCGAGGCGCCGCCCTGCACAGCGCGGTGTACGTCATCGGCGCCAACCACAACTACTTCAACACCGAGTGGACGCCGGGACAGGCGCAGGCACCGGCGGACGACGACTTCTGGTCCGACCCGGACGAGAAGGACCCGGTGTGCGGCGTGGGCACCCGGACCCGGCTGACCGCCGACCAGCAGCACAAGGCGGGCGCCTCCTACATCGCGGCGGCGGCCCGGCTGTTCGTCGCGGGCGACGACCGGGTACGTCCGCTGCTCGACGGCTCCGGCAGGCGGGCACCGTCCGCCGACCCGGCGCGCGTCCTCACGCACGCCGTGGGCGGGAACCGCTCCGCCGGTATCCTGCCGGACGGCGCGGTGACCGTGCAGGGCGGTGGCGGACGGCTGTGCTCGGCGGTCGACGACCGTCCCTCGGTCAGGTGTCTGGCCGCGGACAGCGCCGGTGAGTCCCCGCACTTCGCGGGGTGGATGACGGGGCGGGAGGTGGGCCGCCGCGCGGTCACCTTCAAGTGGTCGCAGCCCGGTACCGCCGTACGGGTGCGTCCCGAGCGGCCGGTGTCCCTCGGCGGCGCCAAGGGCCTCGCCCTGCGCGTGATCGTGCCGCCCAACACCACCGGGACGCAGCTGGACGTGTCCGTCACCGACACCGCAGGCAAGCGCGCCACCCTCGGCCGGGTCCGGGTGGACGGGCTGCCCGGGAGCAGGCGGACGGCCTCGTACTGGGCGCGGGAGGTCCGCGTACCGCTGTCCGCCGCCGCCCGGGCCGGGGTCGACCTGCACAAGGTGCGGAGCGTGGAGCTGACTCCGCGCAGCCGCTCGGGGCAGGCCTGGCTGATCGACGCCTGGGGCTGGCGCCCGGGCACGCCCGCGGTGCGGCCGGCCGCGCTGCCGCGCGTCGACCTCGGACGGCTCACCGTCAAGGAGGGCGACTCCGGCTCCCGTACCTACCGGGTGCCGGTCCGGATCGCCGGGCAGGGGGGCGGCAGCGGCACGGTTCGGGTGTACGTCCAGAATCCTGGGTCGCAGACGGTGACGAACCGGCTGGTGACGGTGCGTCCCGGCGAGCAGAGCATCGACGTGCCGGTGACGGTGACGGGTGACACCCGGTACGACTACGACGCCTGGCAGTTCGTGTTCGTGAAGGCGGTGCGCGGGGTGGTCATCGGCTCGTACACCGGTGGGGTGACCGCCCTCAACGACGATCCCCGGCCCACGGTGACCGTCGCTCCGGTCGCGGACCGGGTCACCGAGGGGCAGCGGCTGACCTGGCGCGCGTCGCTTTCGGCACCGTCCGGTACCGAGATGAACGCGATCCTGGAGGTGCTGCCGGTTGTCGGCGGGGCCGAGCTGTCCACGACGGATGTTGATCCGGCGTGGCTGGAGGAGGTCTCCGGGGAGTCGGCGCTGCCGGAGCGGGCGTTGTCGAAGGTCGAGGGGCTCTATCTGTGGGTGTCGATCCCTCCGGGCGAGTTGAGCGCGGAGGTGAGTATTCCTACGGTTGCGGACTCGGTGGTTGAGGGGGACGAGTCGGTGCGGGTTCGGGTTACGGACTTCGATGAGGAGACGGGGGAGCCTGTGCCTGGGCCTGAGTTTGTGGGGACGGTGGTGGACGCTTCGTAGGGGTGAGTTCTTCGGGTGCGGGTGCGCTGTGGCTTGTCGCGCAGTTCCCCGCGCCCCTGGGGCGGGGAGAGGGACTGCGTCCTCCTCCCCGCCCCTATCCCCCTTACGACACCGTTAGTGTCAGTGCTCCCGTGTATGTCTTGCCCTGTTCCAGCTGTGTTTCTGTGCCGTCTGTCGTCAGGGTGAGGGTCTTGCCTGCTGGGGGCTTGATCGTTGCGTCTGTTGCCAGGGTCAGGGCGCTCAGGTAGGACGTGCCTGTGACCGTCCAGGTCGAGCCTGCGTCCAGGGTTACCAGGACGCCGTTGTTCACCACCTCGCTCGGGGTGTTGGTGACCTCGCTGATCTCGCGGTACTGGGTCGATGTGATGGTGGTGACGTTGTGGCGGGTCGTCGAGGCGGAGATGGTGCCCTCGAGGGTGGAGGCCGTGAAGGTCAGGGTCAGGTTCTGGCCCTGGAGGTTCGCGTTGCCGCCGCCTCGTACCGCGTTGTAGAAGTCGCCCTTGAGGGCGATCTCCGTGAACGTCGCCTTCGCGTCGGTCGACTGGGGTGAAGTCGTCACCCAGGTCGATGACTTCACCGGGTCGGCGGTGGGTTCCGTGTAGGTGCCGATCGTCTCCGTGCGCCAGGGTTTGCCCGTCACGGAGACACTGTTCGGGCGGTCGGTGTCCATCAGCTGGAAGATGATGCCGTTGCCCGGGTCGATCGTCGCGCCGCCGGAGCCGTCCACGGTGACGTTGCCCGCGACCGCCTTGCACATGAACGCCGTTTCGCCGGTACGGACTTGGGTGCCGCCGTCGATGGTGACGGAACCGGCGTTGTACCAGAGGACCATGAAGCGGCCCGCCTCCACGGTCGTCGACCGCACCGGGAGTTTCCTCAACTCCGCACCGGTCAAGCCCAGTTCGAGGGCCTCGTTGAGGGCCGCGACCGCTTCCTTGGTGCTGTCGCCGTAGTGGGCCCGCGCTCCCCAGTGGATGAGGGCGTAGTCGCCCACGTCGAAGGTGCAGCCGAGGAAGTGCTCGGTGACGTTGCCGATGGCGTACGAACCGTAGCCCTGGCCACCGGTGTTGGCGATCGTGCTGTTGATCGCGGTGAGCGTGCAGTAGCTGCCCCCGTCGACCGACAGGGCACCCCATTTCTCCGAGGAGATCGTCGAGTTGACGAAGGTCGCCCTGGTGCTCGCGCCGAGCAGGTTGGTGGTGCGGACGTTGCCCGACAGGCCCAGCATCCAGGGCACGTCCATCATGTACCGGGTGTCGCCGGTGGGGACGTACTCGGCGGGCAGGGTGCCGTCGGCGCAGTGCAGGTGCGAGTTCTTGACGATCACGTTGGCACTGGCGTCCGCGATGAGCGCCGTACGGACCACGCCCTCGTTCCTGATCGTGGCACCGTCCACGACGAGGGTGGTGCCCGCGCCGGTGCCGACGACGGAGGCTCCGTAGCCGATGAAGTCGCAGCGGCCGTTGGCCGCGAAGGCGATCCTCGGCCTGGTGAGGGTGTAGGTGGCGCCGCCGGTGACGTACACGCCGTTGAACGCCTCGCCGTTCGAGAGGAGGGCGATGTCGCAGGCCTTGGTGTCGGTGACGGTGCCGCCACGGACGTTCGAGGGCACGGACTTCGCCTCGTTCACGCCGTCGGCGTCGACGTACAGGGCCTGGCGGAAGGGGAAGGTGAGGTCGCTGTAGGCGAGGTCGGTGGCCTCGGCGACCGTCAGGACGACGGTGCCCCGGTAGGTGCCGGCCGCGATGGCGACGGCCCCTCCGCCGTAGCCGTCGGTGAGGTCGGCGAGGTCGCTGCCGGTCTCCACGCCGTTGACGGTGAGGGCGAGCCGGTAGCCGTCCGGGACGGTGATGACACCGCCCTCCGCGATGGTGAGGACGCTCGCCCTGGTCGTCGCGGTCAGCTCCAGGGTCTCGCCGGAGCCGACGGTGATTCTTGTTCCGGGCGCGGCCTGGGCGGTTGTCGCGGTCGTCGCCCTGACCGCCGGTGCGGCGAGGGCGGCGACCGCCACCAGAAGTGCTCTCGGGCGGGACCTGAAGGTGACTTCGCGGTCGGTGAGTGCGGCGGGTTTCCTGTGGGTCACCATCGACTCCCTTGTCTGGTTTCGGGCATGGTCGGCTCACGCTCGGCGTCGGCCGGTGAGATGAGAGGTGTGGTGTGGTGCGGTGCGGTCCGGTGGAGAGGGACGGATCGGGCCGGATCGGCTCAGGGCGTGGGCCGGTCGATCAGTTCGATGAGGTTCCCGTACGGGTCGGCGACGAACGCCATCCGGGCGCCCGGGCGCGGCGCGGGACGCGGTGTCATACGTTCCAGCGCACCCTTCGCCACCAACCGGGCGTAGGCGAGGTCGACTTCCTCGGGTGTGTCCACGCTCAGACAGAGGTGACCGAGGCCGAGCGTGTGCGCGGCCTCCAACGGGCTGTCGGCCACGAGGCCGGTGGCCGCACCCGGGCGGTGAAGCAACTCGACGCGGTAGCCGCTGACATGACGGAGCATCACCCCTCGCAGATCGGTGCCGGGGACCGCGAAGGTGTGCTCCTCAGTAAGGTCCAGAGCCTCGCGGTACCAGACGGTCGCGGCCTCCAACTCCGGTACGGAGATGCCGACATGGTCGAAGCGCGAGGTCATTTCCAGGTCACCTCGGGACGCGCCTCGGGCCGGCTGTCGGGGGCCGCGTCCACTGGGCCGCGTTCGCCTCGGATGCGGGACAGGACGCGCGTGCGCAGTTCGGTGAACCGGGGATCGGCGCGGGTGGTGAGCTGGTCGCGGTCGGCGCCCAGGGG